>JAYKJH010000126.1:0-9820 GCA_035285345.1 Nostocaceae cyanobacterium
GTTTCCCCCGTTGTAGCAAGTGGCGTTTGAAGAATGAAACCCAACACAAACTTTAAGCTGAAGTTGGGTGTCACTTCGTTCCACCCAACCTACAAATGAGGAATTTATGATAACTATTTATCCGGACTAGAAACAAACAGCAAGGCTTGCCGAATATCTTCATCTTCCAATTCGGGGAACTCTTGACCATTCATGCGAGCAGGATTGCTGGTGATTCGATTTAACTTCATAGGCAGTATTTCTGGGTTTATATGGCGCCACTTTCAATGGCTGGTAAATACACCTGAAATCGCGTTCCCATACCACACTCACTAGACACTTCGATAAAACCACCATGATTCTTAACAATATTCTCAACGATTGCTAGCCCAAGTCCAGTTCCTGCTCCGAATTCTTTGGTGGTAAAAAATGGCTCGAAGATTTGCTCCCTCATTTCAGGTGGAATTCCGCTGCCGGTATCGGCAACTGTAATCATAACATAGTTACCAACATGAGCATTTGCTGATTTATGGGGATAATTTGGTTCAAGATAGCGATTTTCCGCCGTCAATGTGAGGTTTCCTCCATCTGGCATAGCATCACGAGCATTGATGCAGAGGTTCATCAACACCTGATGGATTTGGGATGAGACTCCAGAAATCAAGGATTTGGTTTCCAGTTGGATATGACGCTCGATGGCAATTGATTTTGGCAACGTCTGTTTCAGAACTCGGATTACTTCTGTGAGTATCTCCCCAACTTCTAGAGGGACGTGCTGTGCTTGAGAACCACGGGCAAAGCTTAAAATCTGCTTGGTTAAACTGGCTCCACGCTTAGCGCTACTGGATAGTATCTGCAACATTTCCTGGGAGCGTTCATTTAAACCCTCTGGTTTATGTAGCAGCAGTTCAGAAATCATCAAAATCGGGTGGAGGACATTATTCAAATCGTGAGCAATCCCACTAGCGATTTTACCCAGGCTTTCCAGGCGTTGAGCGCGAAAATATTGCGCCTCTAGATGTTTTTTCTCGGTAATATCGGTATTCACCACCAGAATTGACTTCGGGTTTGCAGATTCGTCGCGTACCAAAGTCCAACGACTGGCAACGATGATGGGTTTGCCGGTTTGGGTGACTTGCGCTAATTCCGCTTGCCAAAACCCTTGCTCAATAGTTTGCTTCCAGCCTGCAGCCAGTTGAGCCGCTGCTTGTCTATCGAATAGTTCATCGGCTTTTCTGCCTATAGTATCTGCTGCCCTGTAGCCATATAATCGCTCTGCCCCTTGGCTCCAGAACCGAATCCGATGCTCTAAATCCTGCACAAAAATTGCGTCAGTGGCAATATCAATCAGTGCAGCTTGCTCGTGGATTTTCTGTTGTGCCTGATGCTGCTGTGCAATTTTTGCTTGCAATTGCACAGTGATTTGTTGCAACTGAGCAGTACGTTCTTCCACCCGTTGTTCTAGTTGATCGTGGGCAGATTGCAACTGTTGTTCCATCTGTTTACAAATGGTGATGTCACGTAGCGACCACAGCAGCATATCCTCTTGTTGATGCTTCCCTTTGATTTTGGTAACTGCCATCGCTACAAATTGGTTTTCTCCGTTACGGGGATTGAGTGCCAGTTCCCAATTCTGCACTGGGTGGAAATTTGCCAATCCAGCTTGGAAGCGTGAGCGATCGCTTTCATGTATTAACACCACCAGCGGTTTTTTGATTAAATACTCCTGGGAAATCGCGAACAAGCGTGCTGCTGCTTGATTTGCCTGGTAAATTAACCCTTGCCGATTTGTGACGAGATACCCATCGGGTGCAAGTTCAAATAAAGTTTGGTAACGTTGACGCTCAATTTCTACTATCTGCCGAGTAGCAATCAGTTCTTGATTTTGATGGCGCAGTTCTTCTTGGGAAGTCTGCAATTCTTCTAAAACAAAGTAGAGTTCTTTGAGTGCTGCGTCCAGCAATTCGGGGTCTACAGGCGACTCAGTGGCGCGGTGCCGTAAAAGGAGAGCGCGTTGATATACTGCCTCGATTTGTAAAGATATATCCATATCTTTGCCCTCCTTTTTTAGCATGAATAGGGCTTCATCGCTTCTATTTTCTCTTAAAAACATTCAAAATCAATAAAGAAAACTTACAAAAAGTTAAGATATCTTACATAAATACTGTAGAGGCGAAGCATTCACCCTCACCCTAGGACGTGTTTTCAAAGTCAAAAATCTGGGGTAGGGGCGAAGCATTCGGACGATAAGTCATCGGTAAAATCAAGGTTTTACATCCGAATGCTTCGCCCCTACTCGTTCCCTGGTTCAACCAGGGAACGATATATAAGGGCTGCCGCTGTTGGGTGCAAGATGTCAGTTGCATAATATTGGGATTTTTCTTGTGGGGTGGACATCTTGTCCGCCCTAGAAATTGAAGGGACGGGCGAGACGCCCATCCCACAAAACCACTAAAATCATCCCGCATTTATGCAACGCCAAAAAAACAATTAGCAATTAGCCAGTCTGACCTTAACTGGGCTTCAAGGTAATATCTTCAATCGCCACGAGAATCAGTTGTCTCCCGTCTAATGGAGGCATTCTCCGGGCATTGAGCAGCATGGTTTTTCTACCAATATGTTCAAAGTCATGGGTGACTTCAAAATCTTGGACTTGGGTATTTTGGTTGACCATACTTTCCAAGAGCGATCGCAAGCTGGGAATATTCCATTGACCATTTCCCAACTCAAAAATCTGGCATTGCTCGGTATCACTGGGTAACACCTGAAAAGTTTCGTAAAAGGCTTGGTTTGCTGTGACCACCTGGAACTCAGCATTCAACACCAGCAGTGATTCCCGTACCGTCTGGACTATGGCTTCTGCATAGTCCCGTGCTTCCCTCACCAGCTCCGTACTACGCTTGAGGGTGTCAATTTCTACCAACACCACCACAGCCCCATCAATCCGGTTGTCCAGGGTACGATAGGGGCGAATCCGCAAATCATACCAATGTCCCTCTAAATCCTGAACTTCCTGGCTGTTCATATTCAGGGTATTGATTACCTCTAATATCTGTGGCTCTAGGTCAGTAATATTGAAATTGTGTTTTATATCACTCAATCGGCGACCAATATCCGTAGGAATCAGGTTAAACAGAGGGGCAGCAGTGGGGGTAAACCGGCGAATTCGTAAATCCCCTTCCAGCATCAAGATGGGAATATTGATACTAGCCAATAAATTTTGGAAATCGTTGCTGACGTGAGTAGTTTCCGCATTTCGACGGTATAATTCATCGTTAATAGTACTCAACTCTTCATTGGTAGCTTGAATTTCTTCTTTGGCGGTTTGCAGTTCCTCGTTGGTGCTTTGCAGTTCTTCATTACTCGATAAAATCTCTTCGTTGGCGGCTCTGAGGTCTTGATTAGTTGATTGCTGTTCTTCAATAATCGACTGGAGATAGGCTTTGGTGGTGCTTAGCTCTTGCTGGAGGCGGTGAATTTCCTGTTGTTCAGCGCTGGGTTGCTGGTGTCTAGACCGAGTGCGGCGAGTACTCTGGGTTTCCGCCTCCACTGGCGGTTGGGCTGGTGTATCTTCAAACAAGACGAGAAAATAATCTTCATTATTCGCCTTCGGCTGGAAGGGAATAACAGTTATGCAAACAAGGCGAGTGCGAACTGACTTGTTAGGACGGTGAAGATTTCCCTCCCGCAGCGGGATAGCCTCTTTTCTGACGGCTTGTCCGTCTTGTTTTGCCTGGTGAACGGCAGTTCGCAGTTCCAACCGCAATCCTTCTTTTGCCATATTCAACAGGTTCAAACTGGCTCTACCGGGGGATGGTTCTAGATAGGCACCGGTTTGTCCGCGAAATTGCAGAATCTCTAATTGAGCATTAATCACCACCCCCACCGGAGCATACTGTTGCAAAACAATCTGATCCGCTGCTTTTTGCAGGTTTAACTCATTCTGACTGGTTTCACCAACTATCGGCTGAGGACTGGTGATTTCCATCGGATAGGTATTGGAAATCAGATCCAGATTCAAGCGGAGCGGCGAGAGTTGCTTGGTATAAATTTTGAATTTCCGGTCAAATATGGTAAACAAATCGGGAGATTCTCCCACCGTCTCCGAGGTGCCCAACAGCAAAAAGCCATTGGGCACCAAACCGTAATGAAACATGGACAACACCTTCTTTTGCAAGGATGCGCCAAAATAAATGAAGACATTGCGGCAACTAATCAAGTCCAGTCGGGAAAAAGGCGGATCGTTCAGCAGGTTTTGGCGAGCAAAGATACATAATTCCCGGAGGAATTTGTTGATTTGATACCCACCCTCGACCTGGGTAAAAAACCGCTGGAGTCGCTCTGGGGAGACATCAACAACTTTGCTCTTGCTATAAATACCGAGGCGGGCTTTTTCGATGGCTACTTCGCTGACATCGGTAGCAAAAATCTGAATTGGGGGTTTAAGGGGCACAGATGCCAAAAACTCTAGTAGACAGATAGCAATAGAATAGGCTTCTTCCCCGGTGGAGCAACCCGCTACCCAGATGCGGATGGGGGAGTCGAGGGAGCGATTTCGGAGCAGCGCCGGAAAGACTTTTTGTTTTAAAGCTTCAAAGGCTTGAGCATCCCGGAAAAAACTAGTGACGTTAATCAGAATCTCCTGGTATAGTGCTTGCACTTCGGCGGGGTTTTCCTGGAGATAGCGAACATAATCATTTAAATTTTCTAGGCGATAAAGTGCCATCCGCCGGAAGATCCGCCGCTTGATTGTGGTGTGCTTATAGTTGGTAAAATCAACCCGCGTGGCTGCCCGGAGTATGCTAAAAATAGTGGACAAGGCATCCAAGGCATCCGGTGACGCAGTGCTGGAAACGGCTGTTGGGGCAATAGCTTGCCCTGTCCTGACATAGGGATGGCGGCTAATGCTTGCCAGTTTTTCGGCAATTTCGCCGGGAGGGAGAATAAAATCGACGTAACCTGTAGCGATCGCGGTATTAGGCATACTGCTCACCTGAGCCGAGTCTTCCGATTGAGCAAAGGTGATGCCCCCGGCAGCTTTGATGGCTTCTAGCCCCCTGGAACCATCCCCATCCCCCCCAGACAAAATTACCCCAATGGCTTGACCACCGCGATCACAAGCTAAGGAATCGAAAAACCCATCAATGCTCATGATGACTTTACGGGTTTTCTCGCGGGTTACGAGATGCAGTATCCCTTGGGCGATGGTCATGGTTTTATTAGGTGGAATCACATAGACCTGGTTAGGTTCTACCGCCATCCCATCCTGCACCTCATGCACCAGCATTTGGGTTATCCGCGACAGAATATCAGTCAATAGGCTTTTTTGATTCGGGTCTAAATGCTGCACCAGGACAAACGCCATGCCTGTATCAATTGGCAAGCTACTCAGCAGTTGGATAAAGGCTTCCAATCCTCCTGCCGATGCACCAATACCCACAATCGGAAACAACTCATTCTCCTTCACCTGTGGGGTACCAGCAGAGGACTGAGCCGGAGGTCCGCTCTTGGATTTGTCTTGCTTAGAAGTCCGCTTTGCATTCATAGGATTTGCCAAGGTGGTGCCTTGAAGCTGATTAAGAATATGGGCGTTGCATAAATGCGGGATGATTTTAGTGGTTTTGTGGGATGGGCGTCTCGCCCGTCCCTTCAATTTCTAGGGCGGACAAGATGTCCACCCCACAAGATTCATCCCAATATTATGGAACGCCAGAATATGAATTTAAGCTCACGCAAAGGCGAGGCAGCGCTGCAGGAGGGTTTCCCTCCGTAGGCGACTGGCGTCGCAAAGGCGCAAAGATAAATGCACGACTTACGCAACGGGCATATTATCTTAAGTTTGTAGTGAGGAATGCGCGTCCTCAGAATAAGGGCTGTTCGCGGAGCGTGGCGTCAGCCATAGCCCTTACTGCAAACAAAAAATGAGAATTATGTGACCCGATATTGCAAGTTCATATTGACCTTCAGCAACGCCTGAATTTGAGATGTGAGATGTAAGATTTGGTCTTAACGTTCAAATCCCCAATCCCATCCATCATCCGTGTATCCGTGATATCACTGTGTGCCCCCTCAGCCAATAAACACAACCTCCCCCAGACTCTCATTCGCCAACCTATCCACTGCAGACAGCGCATAGATGCCACTATCAAGATTCATGACCCTAGTATTTCCTGGTAAAATCCGCAGTAATGACCATGTATTATCATTATTCTGGCGATAAAGCGTCCAATAACGCACATCTTGGTCTTCCGCAGCTTTCCATGATACTTGGCGTTCTCTCACTTGAATTTCTACTGGTGAGGCTGGTGGTAGTTTATCACTCAACCAGGGCATTGTCGGTGGTAGGGCTAGTTGCGTAAAAACCGATGATTTAAAAGTATCAAAAATACCTTGAGTATTATCTACCAAGGCTTTGGCTTTGAAAAAGATATTCCCTAAAGACAGGTTTCTCTCCAAGCTGCGACTTATCTTCACCTGTTTTTCTAGTTCGCTAGACTTCCAACTCTTACCATCGAGATTTCCCAGGGTGTTACCAGCGTAAATGTGGCGTTTTTGGGGATTGATACCTGTCCACCATTCCAGCAAAACGGGATAACTTTGTGCTGTTTGTTCAATCCGCCAGTATAGTTGGGGGGCAGCATAATCGACCCAGCCTAATTCTAACCATTTTTTCGCATCGGCAAACAGGACATTATAAGCATCGAGTCCCCTGATTTGCGGTGGCTGTCCGGGACGATAAATACCAAAGGGACTGATACCAAATTTGACATCGGGTTTTACAGCTTTAATCCCCGTAGCCAGACGCTGTACCATTTGATTAACATTATCTCGCCGCCAGTCGTCTAAACTGAGTTTACCACCCCCGGCTCGATAAGCAGCATAGGTGCGGTTGTCGGGGAAGGACTGACCTTGAATCGGGTAGGGATAGAAATAGTCGTCTAGGTGAATACCGTCGATATCATAGCGGCGGACAACATCCATGATGACGTTAAATGTCCTATCCTGCACAACTTTTGCACCGGGGTCCATCCATAGTTGCGTACCCCACTGGTAAACTACATCTGGGTTGGTGAGTGCAATGTGGGGACGGACAAGAGTTGTGGCTCCTCTAGCGCGAGCGCGATAGGGGTTGAACCAAGCATGACATTCCAGATTCCGCTTACGACATTCAGCGATCGCAAACCCTAGGGGGTCGTAAAATGGTTCTGGTGCCCTGCCCTGAGTTCCCGTCAGCCAAGCACTCCAAGGTTCTAGTTGCGACGCATACAAAGCATCACCTTCTGGACGGACTTGAAAGAAAACGGCGTTGAAATTCAGTGCTTGTAACCTATCAAGAATGGCGATTAGTTCCGCTTGTTGTTGCGCTACAGGTAAACCCATTTGGCTAGGCCAGTCTACATTCCAGGCTGATGCAATCCATGCACCGCGCAACTCCCGACGATGACTTACACTCACAGGTAAAGGCATCTGTCTGCCTGGTTCTGGAGGAACCACGATAAAATTAGATGCAATCTCCGGTGCTTGCTGTTGATTTACTAAAGCTTGGTAAATAAAACATGCGACATCACCACGAGTCGCAGGCAGATTGGGGTTAAATAAATACACATTCGGGAAACTCGCTACCATCCGCGCACGAGTAGCAATAGCTACTGCTTCCCGCGCATAGCCGGGAATACTTCCCCCATCTTGATATACTTGGGGCAGTAGGGGTAACAGGTCTGGTTTCACCCTAGAGGCTATATTTAAACCATTAACTAAAGCAAGTAAAACGTGAACCCTAGTAATTCTGTCTGTGGGACGGAAAGTTCCATCGGGAAAGCCGCTAATCATCCCTATTTCAAAAGCTTTTTGAATTGCAGCGGCTCCCCAGTAATTAGCAGGTACATCGCTAAAAGGAATATACTCCCTTTTTGTTGGTAGAGAGAAAGCTTTACTAATTACAGTAGCAAACTCCGCACGGGTCATGGAGTTATCAGCGCGATAGGTGCCATTGGGAAAGCCATTGACAATACCACGTCCTGCTAAAGCTTCAATGAATGCTTGTGCATGGTGATTTTGAATATCGGAGAATCGAGGATTAGTAGATACCATTTTCTCTTGTCTATAAACAGTAATGTACAACAGCTAGAAAGCTAACTATAGCCATCCTAAATCATTCACATATAACGGATACCCGATTTCTTAACCACCTTGACAGCAGTTTATCTGGTTCCCAGGTTGAACCTGGGAACGAGTTCTGGGAGGTTCTACCTCCCGTGGTGCAAGATATGAGATACCCGATTTCTTAACCACCTTGACAGCAGTTTGGAGCTACCAGTGAGGTAAGTTATAAGTGAAGAGTCAGGCTGTAATTTTTAATTTAAAACTTCATAGTCAATACTCAGCACTGAGTACGGCTGGAAGGAATACCTATAGTTCCCCCCTTACTTACACCGCTACGGACTTAAGACTTAGCACTCAGGACTCCCATGCTTACCCATCAACGCAAACCCGTCTGTCTGTCAATAATTTCCACAGACCTACCAGTATGGTCTGTTGTGGAAACAGCCGGGACACTATATCAAAAAGACCGCGATCGCTTCCATTTACTCTTATCAGAACCTCCCCTCAAGAGTTACGACCCCATTCCCTCTGCGCTGACTCCCAGACTTCTGTGGTTAGAAATTTCCCCCTATCGGGTGATTATGACTATGCAAGGTAATGGTCAATTAGGATACCGTCACTTTTGGGAAAAAGGGGTCTACGGTCTCAGCCGTTATTGGTTGCCTGGTGAATCACTGCGCGCTAGCGAACATATGCGTCTCCGTAATTTCACTAAAAATCTGACTTTGAGCTATCGCCCTTTCCCAGAACATTTGCGAGTAGAATACGAACTGTGGTCAGACAAAGTGCAACTGGGAAGCTATATTCTCAATTTGGAAATTAGTCATTAGTCATTGGTCATTAGTCATTAGTCATTGGTCATTGGTCATTGGTCATTGATAACCGTTTTTTACCCTTGACCATTGACTATTGACCCTAGACTATTTATTGTTAGATTTACAATAACGATTAACCTGGACTGCTAGATTATCCGCTTGTTTAGCCGCGTCATTGGCTGATTTAAACGCCGCGTCTATATCTTTTTTGGCTTTATTTATCTGTGTTCTACCGGTCGGGGTCACTTGAGCTTTTGTGGCTGAGTCTAAAGCTTTAGCTGCTGTTTCGATGGATTTAGTTATCGACTCAAAAACTTTCACAAACCGGCTTTGATACTTTTGTAGTTCTTCGTCTGCCAATTTTATATCTGCCACTGCTTGAGTTACTTCTTTTAAATCTTTAGCCAGTTCTAACGCTCCTGACGACTGCTTACCTTTTGTGTGGTCTAGTAAAGAAGTACCCCGATTCACCTCAGCAATCAACCGCTGACACTGGGAAACCTTGCTTTCGCTACAGCTAACTAACGATAAACCCATCAATATACTAACAGACATTATCAAGCCATATTTCCGCAAAAAATACATAACCACTTCTCTCACCAGTCAAACCCACATCATACTATCCCAAGGATTGATGATTTTGGCTGCTGTTTATGCCAAAAAGGGGACTGGGGAATGGGGAATGGGTAATGGGGAAGGGAGACAAAAGGAACTAATAACTAATGACCAATCACCAATGACCCTTCACCAATGACTAATGACCAATCACCAATGACCAATGACCCTTCACCAATCAACGGGTAAACCCAACTGTTCTAGGGTTGCGCTATCTTTCAACAGTGGCTGAATGTCGCTATCGATATGAATTCTCCCGCCAGATAATACTAAAGCTCGTTGCGTAATTCTACTGAGCCAGTGTAGGT
>JAYKJH010000127.1:0-11628 GCA_035285345.1 Nostocaceae cyanobacterium
ACGGGTAAACCCAACTGTTCTAGGGTTGCGCTATCTTTCAACAGTGGCTGAATGTCGCTATCGATATGAATTCTCCCGCCAGATAATACTAAAGCTCGTTGCGTAATTCTACTGAGCCAGTGTAGGTCATGGGAAGCAATTAACATAACTTTTACTGGCAATTTTAATAGTACTTGCGCTAAGTGACGCCGCCAAGCTGGATCGAGTCCGGTCGTCGGCTCATCCAAAATCAAAATTGCCGGTTCCAGGGCTAAAATTGCTGCTAAAGCCGCTAAGCGTCTTTGTCCTCCAGAAAGTTCATGAGCGCTACGGTGAGCATAGACTTCTAAACCAAAATCAGCCAATAACTGTCTTGCTTTATGAGTGGCTTCAGATGGTGATACCCCGTAGTTACGCAAACCAAAGGTGACATCTTCCAAAATGGTAGGCATAAATAACTGGTCATTGGAGTCTTGGAAGCCAAAGCCAATGTACCTTCGGACTTGGGTTAAGGTTGTCGATTCTACCGGGATACCTTGAAGGAAAATTTTCCCGGTTTGTGGTTGTTTTAACCCGATGATGTTTTCTAACAACGTACTTTTACCAGAACCAGTCGGTCCAATCAAAGCAACCCGTTCACCAGGGTACAAGCTAAAGGTCAGGTCATGTAAAACTGGCTGTTGTTGTGAGTAGGAATAGACAAGATTTTGAACTGCAACTACTGCAGCGCTAGGGTTAGAGGTGGAAGCGTGGGGATTAGAAGTTAGAGATTTCATTTAATGGGGAATGGGGTTGGGGGAATGGGTAATAGGTAATAGGGAACAGGGAATGACCAATAACCAATTACTAATGACTAATGACCAATGACCAATGACCAATGACTAATCCAAAATCTAAAATCCAAAATTCGTATATGATGCCACGGTGAGGCTGGTAGCGATCGCACTTGCAACTATGATTGCAATCCGTTCTTTGGATTTGAGGGGTGTATCTGTGGGCATGTTACCGTTGTAACCACGTAAAATCATGGCGGCGTAAACTCGTTCTGCCCGTTGTAGACTGCGGAGATATAATGAGCCAATCATGGCGGCACTGGTGTAGCGTAACCATCCGGCGCCACCAGATAAACCCCGTAGTTGGGCGCCGCGTTGCATTCGCGATACTTCCGATAGCAAAATTTCTAAGTATTGACCTGCCAATAGCAAGCTTTCTTTTAATCCTGCAGGTACGGGTAAGCCTTTGAGAGCGATACCAAAGCTGTGGGGTGGTAGGGTTAAGACAAAGCTATTCATCACCACCAGACAGACGAGGGAACGCACTAACAAAAAACTAGCGCGTTCCCATCCAGTGGGGAGCGCTAGCAATGACAGAAAAATCAATTCTGTACCCAGCAACCCTGTTAATTTCCCGATAGGTGGGTGTAGTAGGATAGCCCAAAACAGTGCGATCGCACCATATACAGCTAGATAATCCCACCCATGATGTTTGAGTAAAGCTGTCCCAATCACCATCACAACAGCCAGATGCAAGCGTAAGGGTAAAGAAAGTTTAGACATTCTTGGGTTTTACCACCTGAGCAATACCAAAAGCCATCCCAAAGCAAACCGCAGACCCTAAGAGTCCAGCGATACTGGTGCCAATTGTTCCTAATCCAGGAATTTCGTAGTCAGCCAAGGGTGTGGGTACACTGACGCGGATATTGTCTGCTAATTTAATAAAACCGAGATTTTCCGCCACCTTTTCCAAGCCATCAGGCCAGGCAGAAGCAAACAACGACAGTACACCCGCTACTAGGAAAATGCTCACCACCGGCACTAACCAACCGCGAAACTGGTGCTGTTCCCCCGGTAACAAATCTGGTCGTGCTGTCGCTAGGTACGACAATACACCGCTAGTAATCAGCGCTTCACCAATCCCAATCAGAATATGAATACCAGTCATGGCTGGTAAAACTATACCTACTGGTGCGGTACCGGAAAGTGCTAGTTCTAGGGCACAAAATATAGCCGCAGCTACTACACTCACAGCAGCAGCGATACCAGATGCTAGCGCTAAGCGTGCTTTCGACCCTCCCAGCAAACTGTGCAGGGTTTTGGTTAGCGACCAGCCTACCCAAACACCGACCACAGCCATGTTAAAAATGTTTGCTCCCAAGGCGGTAATCCCCCCATCAGCAAACAACACAGCTTGAATGATGAGTACTGTGGCGATACAAATACTACCCGCCCAAGGACTGCCTAACATAATTGCTGCTAGGGTTCCCCCCAATAAGTGACCGCTGGTACCCCCTGCTACGGGGAAGTTAATCATCTGAGCGGCGAAAATAAAGGCGGTGGTCAACCCCAAGACAGGAGCGCGGCGAATCCCAAAAGCTTGTTGAGAACGCCCTAAAGCGACTCCCAATGCTGCTATACTCGCTAATCCAGTACCAGCAGCCACTGCTGGGGACACAAAGCCGTCAGGAATGTGCATAATTATCTCTCATGAAATTTACGCTACTTTACACAGGTTAATTCCTGTATTCAGAGGAACCAATTAACAAAAACCAAAATTTTGCTTTGTTTTTCAATCCCCTTTTAGGGGATATACGAATTAATCCCTAGTCTGGATGCATTAAATTTTTCGTTATTTTCTGAGTGATAACCGTTATCAGTTACTTAGGTTTTTGTTATTTAACATAAGTTTACTTGTCTGACTTCTAGGATTTATTGATAATTATTGACATCTAGTTATGGTTGTCATAAACTATTTCTTTGAATTTAGTTGCAAATAATTTGCAATTTCATTCAATTTCATTTTTGTTACCGCTCATCTTGGCGATACCATGCCTAATTACTTTCCACTGGGGTCAGAAAGATTTTGGAGTCGTCGTCAACTCCTGAAATTGGGAGTCGTTGGGGTGGGTGTAAGCGGTGCCGCAGCACTGTGGCAAACTTTTCATCCTCAAAGTAAAGGTTTGGTGAGGATTCCACCCATTGAGACAAATTCTCACAATGACCTACTCAATCCGATGAAGCTGCTGCGGGATTTTGACTATGGGACGATAAAGCGGGAAAATGGACGCACAATCCGCGAATTTCGCTTAACTGCCGGGACATCGACCATTCAGCTAAACACGGCTGTGGCTTACAACGTCTGGGATTTAAATGGTCGGATTCCTGGACCTACACTTAGAGCAACACAGGGCGATCGCATCCGCGTGTTGTTCCTCAACCAAGCGGGACATTCCCATTCTCTACACTTTCATGGTGTCCACCGAGCGGAAATGGATGGGGTGCGTCCGGTAGCTAATGGTAAAGCCACAATTTACGAATTTGATGCTGAACCCTATGGTGTTCACCTGTATCACTGCCACATTGAACCAGTTACCCGCCACATTAGCAAGGGACTGTACGGGATGTTTATCATCGACCCACCAAAACCCCGTCCCCCAGCAGATGAGATGGTATTGATTATGGGTGGTTATGACGTAAATGAAGATAACAAGAATGAATATTACGCTTTTAACGGTCTACCTGACTATTACATGCATCATCCAGTCCCGATTTACCAAAATCAGCTAATTCGGTTGTATGTGCTGAATTTGACGGAGTATGAACCTGCCGTGACGTTTCACCTCCACGCTAACTTCTTTGATGTCTATCGTTCTGGGATGACTCTCACACCTAGTGAAAAAACTGATGTCATCACTATGGGGGTAGCAGAAAGGCATATTTTAGAATTTAGCTTTAAGTATCCTGGTAAGTATATGTTCCATCCCCATCAAGACTGGATAGCGGAAAACGGTTGCATGGGTGAGTTTCAGGTGATTCCTCCCACTGCTAAAACTTAATATTTATCTGTCTTGTGATTAGTTAGCAAATAGTTAAGAAGATTTTTTGGAAATTAATTGCTAAAAATTTTCATTAGTTTTAGATAATAATCTAACGAAGATATGACATGTCGTCAAACCACAATCCGATAGAGAGTGTCGATGTTCAAAAAATACATAGGTGAAAAATGATTAAAATCCGCCATATTTGTTTAACTATTGCGGCTTTTGCTATAGTTACCCTCTCCTCCTGCAACGATACGCAAACCAGCCAAAATTCTTCCCCAACAACCACGGACACTACCCCCCAAGCGACCCAGACAGTCAATCATCCCAGTCATGGGGGTAAGAAAATCAACATCAACTCGGCTATCTTGTCCGAGTTGGATAAATTTGAGGGACAATTAGGTGTACCAGCCTTGTCAAATAAAATACAAGCAAATCGTCCCTACGCTTCTCCGGAGGAATTAGTCTCTAAAAGGGTGATTACCCAGGAACAGTTCGACAAAATTAAGGACATGGTGACGATAGAGGATGTGGTTCTCACCGGGGAAGCTAAAGATGTGGACTACATGACTAAGCTGGGATTGATGAAGGGACATCTATTGGTAGCGCAAGAATTACTAACGCAAAATCAACCCAAACAAGCGGAACCCCACATCGGACACCCGGTGGAGGAGATTTATGTTGATGTGGAGGAACAATTGAATGAGCGCAAAGTTAAAGAATTTAAGACAGCTTTGATTGGCTTGCAGGATTTGGTTAAATCTAATCCCAAGGATGCTAAGGTGAAAACTAATTTTGCGGCTTCTGTACAAGCTGTGGATGGAGCGATCGCTGCTTTACCGGACACAGAACGCAGCAATCCCGGATTTGTCTTACAAACCATTAACGGCTTGCTGGATGCAGCCAACGCTGAATACGGTGCAGCCATTGCTAATGGTAAAATAGCAGCGGTGATTGAGTATCAAGATTCCCGTGGCTTCGTCATCTACGCTAACGAACTTTACAAAGGGATTTCCCCCCAGGTAGCAAAAGATAATCCCGAAGCAGATAAAGCCATCAAACAAGCGATGACAGAACTGCTGAAAACCTGGCCGGGAGCGATCGCACCCACCACACCAGTCAAAACCCCAGAGGAAGTAACCAAACTCGTGAAAGCGATTGAGCAGAACTCGCAAAAAGTAATTGACAAATCACGCACAGCAGCCCAACTATAACAACTGACATAATCAATAGTCATTAGTCATTAATCAATAGTCATTAGTCAAAATATTTCCTAGACTATTGACAATTGACATTGATTATGATATTCATCAACACTCAATTTAAAGACTGATGCGAGAACTCGATCATAAAAAGGCCATTGATCTGCTAAACACCATCATGGAATTTGAACTAGCAGGAGTAGTGCGTTATACTCACTATTCTTTAATGGTTACGGGACAAAACCGCATTCCTATTGTGGCATTTTTCAAAGCCCAAGCGAGTGAGTCGCTACTTCATGCTCAACAAGTCGGGGAAATTCTCACAGGATTAGAAGGACATCCTACCCTGAAAATTGCACCGATGGAAGAGAGCTACAAGCACTCGGTGAAAGACATTTTGTCAGAAAGTCTAGCACACGAAAAAAAAGCTCTTGATTTGTACAAAGAACTTCTAGAAACTGTCGAAGATGCGAGTGTTTATCTTGAAGAATTTACTCGAGGGATGATTGGACAGGAAGAACTGCATAACATCGAATTAAAAAAGATGTTACGCGATTTTAGTTAAGAGTCATTAGTCATTAGTCATTGGTCATTAGTCATTAGTCATTAGTCATTAGTCATTAGTGAACAACAAGAAACTCTTGACAGAGAACTAATGTACTAGTGGAGTGAAATTAAATGTAGGATGCGCTTCAAAAAGCGCGTAATGCATCAGAACCATTTGAGCAGCATGGGTTACGCTGTCGCTAACCCATCCTACAAATAATTAGAGCTAATGACTAATGACTAATGACTAATGACTAATGACTAATGACTAATAACTAATAACTAATGACTAACTATGAACTTTAGTGCTGCTTTACCAACTTTTTTTATTACACTCCGAGAAGGAGTAGAAGCTGCTTTAGTAGTGGGAATTGTCCTGGCTTTACTCAAACAAGCCAAACAAACCCGACTCAATTCTTGGGTTTACGCTGGTATTGGTGTAGGAATAGCCCTGAGTGCTTGTGTCGGGGTACTGTTGAACTGGGTGACACAATCTCTGAGTGCAGCTAATCCCGAATATGCATCAGTGACTGAGCAATTTTTGGAGGGAATATTTAGCGTTTTAGCTATTGCTATGCTTAGCTGGATGCTAATTTGGATGACGAAACAAGCGCGGTTTATGAAAGCCCAAGTTGAAGGCGCAGTAACTAGTGCTTTGAAAGAAAATGGTAATGCAGCTTGGGGAGTTTTTAGCTTAGTTTTGATAGCAGTTCTCCGCGAAGGCTTTGAAACAGTTTTCTTCGTCGCTGCTAATTTTCAACAGGGATTAGTACCAGCTTTTGGTGCCCTTGGAGGTTTAGCAATGGCGGCTGGTATTGGTGTGCTGTTGTTTAAATTTGGTGTGAAAATTAATATCCGCCAATTTTTCCAGGTAATGGGGATTTTATTAGTATTAATTGTAGCGGGTTTAGTGGTGTCAGGATTGCATCATTTTGACCAAGCTGCTTACGCTCTTTCTCACATTGACAGAGCCTCAGAAAGCCTGTGTTTCTATTATCAACGCTTTGCCAAACCGGGGGTGCAAGATTGTATTTTAGGTCCATTGGTGTGGGATACATCGAAAATTTTGCCCGATAGTAAGTTTCCCGGAATCCTATTGAAAACTCTGTTTGGTTATCGGGAACATCTCTATGTCGTGCAAGCAGTGGGATATCTAGTGTTTTTACTGGGCGTTGGTGGTATTTATTTACGCAGTATTACAGGAGGAAGTCCGGCGAATACAAATAAGAAATCAGCAGCGTAGATAGTTGATTTACAAATTAATATTTTGTAGGGAGGGCAGAAATCTGCCCTCTCTACGATTTTGTTACAAAATATCAACAATCCAGCATGATGAGCGAAATAACTGTTAAACAAATATTCATTCATCCCATCAAAGGATTAACACCTCAGAAGTGCGATCGCGTGACATTGAAAGTTGGACATGGAATACCAGGCGATCGCGCGTTTGCATTAATGTATCTTGAAGATAATCAAATTCCTCCCACAACCGCTGTACCCTGGTTGAATAAACAACACTTCGCCATGCAAAATGACTGGCATGGACTAGCGGCGTTAGATTGTCATTATAATGCAAACACTGGGAATTTAACAGTTAAGCGTCAGGGTGTGAAATTATTAGTAGCGGATACCATTACCCCGACAGGAAGGCAGCTAATCAGCACTTTTTTCACCGGATATCTAGCAGGAATTAACCCGGCAAAAACTGCCAGACATCCCCAGTTAGCACCGCTACAATTGATTGGGGATGGGAGAAACTCTCGCTATCCTGACAGAGAAGCAGTGCATATTTCTTTGGTGAGTCAGGCTACTTTAGATAATTTAAGCGAAATAGCCGGTAAATTTGTGGATGTGCGGCGTTTTCGTCCCAATATTGTTGTCAATGGTCTAGCTCCTTGGTCAGAGTTTAATTGGGTGGGGAAGGAAATCCAAATTGGGACAGCTAAAATTGCGGTAACAGCCCGGATTAATCGCTGTTTAAATATTGAAGTAGATCCAGAGACGGGGAAGAGAGATATTAACCTTTTGAGATTATTGAAAGAGAATTTTCAACATGCACAAACGGGTGTTTTAGCAGAAGTAATTGAGGGAGGTAAAGTCACAGTTACCGATAATTTAATAGTTGGATAATTATAAAATTCGTAGTAAGCACTTTAGTGCTTGTTTGAAAAGTTTTGGGCGGTTAAAACCGCACACCAGTCGCCTCAACGGGGGGAACCCCCGCACAGCGCTGGCTCGACTACACAAACGAAGTCCGCCTGCGCGGACTTACGGAAAATTAGGGTTTTCAAACCCGCGCAGGCGGGTTTTGTCTATGTAGCCGCGACTTCCAGTCGCCTGGGCGAGTATTAAAATAGACTTTTCAAACATCCTCTTAATGTTGCTTAGAAAAATAGAGCTACTCCCTAGGAACCAGATAGGTTGAGTTTGTTCAAGTAAACATAGATAAAATGCCAATGGAGGTAAAAATGTCAGTGCAATTATTACGTCGAAAATTCACCGTTGAACAATATCACAAAATGGTTGACTCTGGGATTCTCAAGGAAGATGACCGAGTGGAATTAATCAGGGGAGAAATCATTGAAATGTCACCAATTGGAACAAAACACGCTGCTTGTGTAAATCGGTTAAACAATCTTTTGTATCGCAAGTTGGGAGATAGAATTATCCTTGGTGTACAAAATCCTGTGATATTGAGTGATACCTCTGAACCTCAGCCAGATGTGACATTATTAAAACACCGTGATGATTTCTATGAGTCAGCACACCCTCAACCACAAGATATTTATTTGCTGATAGAAGTGGCAGATACCACTGTTAAATATGACAAAGAAGTGAAAATCCCTCTCTACACAGAACATGGAATTATGGAAGTGTGGTTAGTGGATATTAATGAGGAATCTGTGGAAGTATATCGCGAACCAGCGACGGATGGTTATCAGAATGTGCGGAAGTTTGTGGGAGGGGAAAGTTTATCAATAGGGGTATTTAGTGATGTGAATATTAGTGTCAAAGAAATATTTGGTAAGTAAGTGGGCTGATTTAAACGTAGGATGGGTTAGCTGTCTTCGTAACCCATGAGGGAGTTGGGTTTCGTATCTCAACCCAACCTACCTAAGTTTTATATTTAATTGCACCCAGAGAGTGTTACAAGGTTTTAGTGTCGCGGTAAATGATTTATTTGCATGAATTTATATATTCACATCTTGCAACATTCTTCATTAGGTTCCCAACCCACCTGGGACTGTAAGTCCCAGACTAATAGCACCAAGTCCATTAAAATGGACTAAAACCCGTATACAGTCGGATTTATCCGACTTTTACTATTAGCCAGGGGTTTGCAACCCCTGGTAGTTGTTGATTTTGATGCAAGATTTTCGGTAATGCACACTGTTTAAATACTGAATACTGATGATTAAGAATGATGCACTATCACATAATTGATACTTCTAAAATTTCTCAAGTATCATGCAACTAATCACCATATTCTTCATAAAGCAGACAGTTTAAAACTACTTTTCCACTGCGAGAAAATACTTGTAAGCGTACCACACCAGGGTCACTGGGACGCCACGCAATTTGATAACGATATTGGCTATTCCGCCAGGTATAAATTTGACGCTGTTGAGTTCCTGATGTTGTAGCACCAATTAAAGAAATATTGGAGCCAGTCTTTAAATTTTTGCCTTGATAGTGATAGGCATTATTACGAAAATACAACTGAACTTGCCATCCTTGATTCTCATTTTTAAACACACCACTGGGATAATTAAACCGAGTAGCCGCAACAGCTTGACTATTAGTAGCAACATCCATGATAGCTGGTGCAGATAAGCCCAAAATTGCAGCCATAGCAATAGCTTTGAAGTTCATAAAATACTCCGTTGTGTTAGGTTATTAAGGTCAGAACTTACGCAAAAAAATAGCCATCCGGTTGATTCTTTCGTACGGGCACAACACTGTTGTGCCCACAAATATGTGGGTATTGCGTAATTCCTAAAGCTGATAAAACAATGCTTTCATTGACAAGATGCAGAATTAAATTCCCTGATAGTTCTGCATCGATATGTGCCCCTGTCTATAGTGAATCTTCAAAGGCTATTGATATGATTCCGCAAAATCACAAGATGATTTTGCTGCTACTGTGCGATCGCATCTTCTCCTGGGAGACGGTAGCCTTAAGGGAAGGGTGATAGGGAGGTTCTACCTCCGGAAGTGCAAGATATGAGTAAACCTAACCTACGCAGTGTCTCCTGTGATTAGAGAGAGGATGTCTTTTAAGTCTACGTAATTACTCTGATAAATAAATACCGTACTTATTGAAATCTTGTTGATTATTTTACTTAAATTTTATCAGGATTTTTACGAAAAAAAATAAAATAGTTGTGTATTTAGTATTACTTGTCTAAAAGATATACTCCTACTCCATGAGTGCAAACTTATTTGACGCTAACTTCTATCGCGCCGCTAATCCTGACTTGGCTACGTTTGATAACAACCAACTAGCCTCACACTTTTTTACCTATGGTCTAGATGAAGGGCGTCTATTTTCACCCTTAGTAAATTTAAATTTATACCGTGCTAGCAATAGTGATTTGGGTAGTTTTAGCAACCGTCAACTATACGAACACCTCGACAACAATGGTGTAGCGGAAGGGCGGAAATTTTCTGAGTTTTTTGAACTCAATTACTATCGTTCTCGCAACGGTGACTTAGCTCAGTTGAATAACGAGCAACTGTTTTGGCACGCACAAAACTATGGTGTGGCTGAGGGACGCCGTATGTCAGCATTTGCGGACATCAACTTCTACAAGGGTGCCAATGGTGACTTAGCTAGTTTGACCAATGTCCAAGCATTACAGCACTTGGTAATCAATGGTGTGGCTGAAGGACGTCGCTTTTCCGCATTTGTAGATTTAAATATCTATAATGCTGCAAACCCCGACCTGAGAGCCATAGGTTTTAATAACAAGGAATTATTTGAACATCTGACAGCCTATGGTGCTAACGAAGGACGGAGATTTTCTGCTGCTTTTGATGTTAATTACTACAGTGGTTTCTATTCTGACTTGAGACAAGCAGGACTGAATAATACCCAACTGTGGGAACACTTCCAAGACGTTGGTCTAAACGAAGGACGAGCTTCCAGTGAATCTTTCAATGTGACTTACTACCTGGCTAATAATACTGACTTAACAGCAGCTGGTTTAAATAACCAACAAGCGCTACAACACTTTGAAATTTATGGTCTGGGGGAAGGACGGATTGGGGCACCTGCTAGTTCTATTGTTCTGGGAGCAAACCGTGACGATAACAGCCTCGGCACCGCTGCTAACCTTGGGATTCTCAATGGTAGTCGTAGCTTCACCAACCAGTTTGTTGGTAGCACTGACAGCAACGACTACTATCGCTTCACTTTAGCTCAAACCAGCAACGTCAATGTCTCCGTGACTGGTGTAACTAATGATGTGCGGTTGGAGGTGATTTACGACACAAATGGCAATGGCGTCTATGAATCTAGCGAAAGACTGTATTTGAGTGATAATTTCGGTAATAACGCTAATGAATCAATTAGCCAAACTCTAGGAGCGGGTACTTACTTTGTTCGCGTTTACCCTGACTCTTCTTCTGATAACACTAACTACACACTGGGACTGAGCGCAACTCCTAACCTACCCACAACTCCCAGAGATCCGGGAAATACATTTGCCACAGCGTTGAATCTTGGTAATGTCAGCAGCAACCCCAGTAGTCCGACTACTTTCAGAGATTTTGTTGGTATTGCTGACAGCAACGACTATTACCGCTTGACGTTGGGTAATACCAGCAACGTCAACCTCTCCGTGACTGGTGTAACTAATGATGTGCGATTGGAGGTGATTTACGATACAAATGGCAATGGCGTCTATGAATCCAGCGAAAGACTCTACTTGAGTGATAATTTCGGTGATAACGCTAATGAATCAATTAGCCAAACTCTAGGAGCAGGTACTTACTTTATTCGCGTTTACCCTGACTCTTCTGCCGATAACACCAACTACACACTCGGAGTCTCCGCAACTCCTGCATTACCCACAACTCCCA
>JAYKJH010000128.1:0-5182 GCA_035285345.1 Nostocaceae cyanobacterium
GGGGAGGGAATTATCAGGGTGCATCTACCAATTACCCTTTCTATTCAGCAGATATCAATTCCGGATGGATTCATTGAAACTTCAAAATTATCTGGATAATGTAACCAAAAAAAATCCCCAGTTGGTGTAAACCAACTAGGGGAAGGAATTATCAGGGTGCATCTACCAATTACCCTTTCTCTAATTATTAACTAGATTCCGGATGAATTATCAAAAACAAAAAAAAATTTTTTTGGATGTGAGAAGACATTAAAAAAAAATCCCTAGTTGGTCTAGCCAGCTAGGGAAATATATTATCAGGGTGCATCTACACATTCTCTTTTCACTGAGAGACCATCATGCTCCGGATAAATTTACAAAAATCTCAGAGAATATTTTATAGCCGTTCCCAATTACATTAGGTACATTTGAGTCTGCCTGCACCTTGAGGGGGTACATCTGATAAACCCCGCCCTTAAGGGCGGGGTCTTATCACAAATTTACCTGCTTTTTATTGTTGTCTACATCGCTCGTTTATCTCAAGAAACTGAGGATTGCAATTTAAAGAAACCATTTGAAATGGTGCGTTAAGCGAAGCTTAACGCCGTCATGCGTATCGCCACCAAAACAGCTAGAGGTTTCCTTTCAACAAATACTGCGAAAGCGTAGTGTCTAGACAGTCCAATCCCAGCTTTTCTTCCCAAACTAAAGACATAATCGCCTAAAAATGCCAAAATATCTACTTATCTGCTACATACACAGTTATCTTTAATTGTCAACCGTATTAAAATTAATCGAAAATGTTTATCTTAAGTTGTCAATTTTTGCGTTGATTTTCCAGCGAACCGACAACGTAGTTACAAGGGTTTCAACGGCATGAATCAAATTGGTTATACCTCTCCACCAGTCTTAATCTACTGCAGGCTGAAAGTACTGCTACTATGTAGTGCAAGATTTATTGTGTCAGGTTTTTGTGACAATATTACGATTTTATTGTTTGAATTTTCTAATAGACTCCGCCCTTAAGGGCGGAGTATACTTATATATAAGCCCAAACACAGGCGATCGGCGTCAAGCGCAGCACAGAAGGTATCGCTTCCTCAACCATAAGTACATTTACTAAAAAAAATCTAAATCATTACGAGTATGACTTAGCCTTACACTGTTAATTAACCCTTCTGCTGTTGCTGTCGTTTCAGAACTGAACCAATACCCAAAGCACCAAACGCTATCATCCCTAATACAGAAGATGGTTCCGGAATATCTCTGACAGAGCGGGTTCTCCCAGCTAGGGTGTCATCGATAAAGCGAGAATAAAAAGATACTCTAGTCTCTCCAGAGAATTCCCCAAAAGTACTATTGGTTATAAAATCTATATCAGTACGCTGACCACCAGGCAAAACTCCATTGTCTGTCAAACCGTAGGAGGTGATGCTAGCAATTAAATTACCAATGAATCCAGGTCCGCCAGAATCACCACGAGCGGTGTTGACTTCATTAATTCCCAATCCCAGGTCATTGATACCATAGTGGACACCAAATGTATCATTTTGGGGTAAACCATTATCAAAATCAAACAGTAACTGACTCCCTGCAATCACACCCGCAATCGAATCCCCCAGGACATCATATCGGTTTTGACCAAAGTAAGGGTAATTCACAGACCGATTACTACCGACAATTCCCCCTGTATCTCCAGTACCAGTGTATCCATATCCAACTTTAGTAAATACCTGTCCGACTTCATCGTTGTTGCGATAAATACCATACTGCTGGGCTGTTGTTGGTGCTGGCTCACCTAAGCGTAAAATTGCTATATCGTTGTTGGAAGCCGCATCCCCGTTCCACGCAGAAGGTAGGAAAAAATCCTCTATTGGTGTGGTGACAAAGCCTGCGGACAAGTTAAAAGAAGCGCTAGTGTTGTTAATCAGGCTGGTTTTAAACGTCTTGTTACCATAGTCCCAGAGACAGTGAGCTGCGGTGAGGATGTACAAACCTCCCGTCAGCAACGAACCTGTGCAAAATTGCGAATTACTAGAGTTGATGGCTACAACTCCACTAAAATTACCAGGGGCTACACGGTAAGTTTCTGGATTGTTTACAGTAACAATTGCTTCTCCTACTCTGGCTGTACTTAAAACAGCAGATACAGCCCCAACTAAAGCTATTGCTAGACTTTTACGACTGATAATCACGGATAAACCTGTGAATGAAATTTAAAAATACGTAATTGTTTGTATGTTATCAAGGTATAATTTTTTGATAACAGAAAATTTACTGACTTTACAGTTTCTTCATTTGCCTGAGTCGTGAGATAAAAATCAGATGAATGTTCAGTGAAGAAATGGTGAACCTGGTCAGGTTATCGCCTCAGTCCATAAAAGTCCTCAGTCCTAGGGATGGGTTTAACCAAATATCATGTTTTTCCAGCAATTAATTGCTTACACCCGCTGGTACTAAGTTTTGAGTTCTGAGTCATGAGGATTCTGAACTACTGAAGGGAAACGCGGATAATTGATAATTAATGTATCCGCAAGGACGGACTTGTGCGTTCCTAGTCTCAAAAGCAAAGGTTTGGATGATGATTAGTGCATCAGAAACTTCTCTTGTAGCAACCATAGTGCTAGTCGCGTTTGGTATTTTAGGTTGGGGCTTTTATCGCGCCAGACCTTTTGGCAAACTGGGAATTTTAGCCTGGTTACAATCAGTAGTGTTAATGGCACCCTGGCTGCTGTTTTTTGGTTCATTTGCAGCCGGTATTTACATCAATATTGTTGGTGTGCTGGTATTGTTGCTGGTCTCTGCTGGCATTTATATCTATCTGGGGAGACAATTACGTGCCGCTGGACAAGATGAACTGCTCAAGCAGCGAGCTACGGAACGGTTAGCTGCGGCATCGACAGCAAAAGAAAGTAGCGATAATAATCTGCAACCGGACGCGATCGCACCCCCTACAGAGCAGGTAGTACCTATCCCTGATGATGATTTGAGTGCCATTCGCGAGATTTTTGGCATTGATAGCTTTTTTGCCACAGAAACCATTCCCTACCAAGAAGGAGCCATTTTTAAAGGCAACCTGCGGGGTGAACCGGAAGCGGTGTACAACAAGTTAAATACTGGCTTACAACAGCGCTTGGGGGATAAATATCGCCTGTTTTTGGTGGAAAACCAAGACACCAAGCCGGTAGTCATTGTGCTTCCTAGCCGTAATGACCCCCGTCCGATGACCATAGCGCAAAAAGTCTTTGCGGTCATCTTACTATTAGCAACCTTGGGCACGAGTTTAGAAGCATCAGGGCTGCTGTTGGGGTTTGATGTCTTTTCTACCCCCACAAGGTATCTGGAAGCCTTACCGATCGCCGCAGGAATTGCAGCTATCTTAGCGGCTCATGAAATCGGTCATATTGTACTGGCTCGTCGGCACCAAGTCCGCTTAAGCTTGCCGTTCTTTCTTCCGGCTGTGCAAATTGGTTCCTTTGGGGCGATTACTCGCTTTGAATCTTTTCTGCCCAACCGCAAGGTGTTATTTGATATCGCCTTAGCAGGACCGGCTGCTGGGGGGATTGTATCTTTAATCATGTTGGTGATTGGTTTGCTACTGTCCCATCCCGGTAGCTTGTTTCAATTACCAAATGAGTTTTTCCAAGGGTCAATTTTAGTTGGTAGTTTGGCGCGGGTAGTTCTCGGTTCGGCTTTGCAGTCCCCAGTGGTGGATGTCCATCCCCTCATGGTGATTGGTTGGTTAGGATTGGTCATCACCGCTTTAAACTTAATGCCCGCTGGACAACTGGATGGTGGTCGCATCGTGCAAGCAATCTACGGACGCAAAACTGCTGGTAGAGCTACTTTTGCGACTTTAGTTCTCTTGGGGCTAGTCGGTCTGGGAAATCCCTTGGCTCTGTATTGGGCGATAGTGATTCTGTTCCTACAACGGGATTTAGAACGCCCCAATTTGAATGAATTAACCGAACCGGATGATGCGCGTGCTGCTTTGGGTTTGTTAGCTTTGTTCTTAATGATAGCTACCCTTTTGCCACTTACTCCTGGTTTGGCTGGTCGTTTAGGTATAGGAGGTTAATGACATACCACAATTACTTTAAGTAAACAATAAACTTCATCAACTCTTTACAGGTTTTACACTGATAGACAGGGGGCATCGATAACCAACATCGCCATCATCAAAACTTATGAAACCACCCTCTATCTTGCTCCTGTTTGACCACACCGCCTTGCTAGCTGGTAAAACCCGCGATTGGCAAGAATTTACACGGTTGGGAGAATGCTATCTACCGCAAATTGTTCTGGAAGAACTCCGCTTCTTAAGCGGACGCGCTCCTGACCCCACCGACGAGCTAACTGCACGAGAATTCATTCGCTTCTACCATACCAGCAGCTGGCGGATTACCCAGGTACATGCCGTTCACCCTGGACTCAAACCAGCACCGGGACAGGATGTGAGCAAAAGAGCCAGACAAGCCCTATCGGTAGCTTACTGTGCCTACGGTCTGTCTGCAGACCACCCCGGTGATTTGGTTGTTTTGGTTTCTAACGACCAGCCACTGTTGACGAAAATTCAAAGCATACGGGTTCGCAATCTTTGTGGGATTTCTTATTCATCGCTTCTGGAGTGGACCCGCTTCAACCGTCAACCTGTCTTGGTAGCGCAACGCTTACGAGCGATGGAAACTGGTAGTAGTTTTGTTGTCAGTACCAAGCCAACTCGTCAAGCAACAGCTGCACGGACTGCGGGTATTGCGACTAAAATTAATTCCCAGAAGTCCCACACTAAGGTTAATCGTATGCCTCGTCCCTCTCGTGAACGGTTTGACCCCCGGTTTGATACCGATGAAGATAGAAAATCCATCTCTCAGATAATTTCTTTTTTGATAGCGCTTGCAGCTTTATCAGTCGCAGGTTTTTTGATTTGGGGTTTGTTTAATCCCGCATACTTAAATAAGTTTCTCGGTGAGCGAGGTTTACCCCAATTACCTAGTTATCAGAAAGACCCATAAAATAATGGGGAATGGGGAATGGGGAATGGGGAATTATGATACTTTTTTCCACGGTAGTTGCTTTAAGTTTGTTGACTAGAGCAACGCAGTGTCTCCCCCTTTCCCTTCCCTTATCCTGTTTTTCTAGAATTTTCTAGGGTGGGCAGTTTTAAGAGTTATGTAAAAACTGCCCATCCTACGCTTATTGATAG
>JAYKJH010000129.1:0-73223 GCA_035285345.1 Nostocaceae cyanobacterium
AGCTAATCTTTGAGTCGTTTGCAATTGGTGGTGAGAATTTCTCTGGGTACTCTTTACTTTGCAATCCTTCGTTTTTCCCGCTCAGCAATTAATTCTCATAAAAGCTGAAATTTTGCCTATTTGAGGCGGTGTTTTCTCATTTAATTTGTAATAATTCTTTACTTTTTTGACTTATTGAGAATAATATCAATAATCTTAGGAATCTTTTTTATTTACTGTACGCAGTAATCAGGGGTTGACAGGTTGTAAAAATCTTGTTATATTTTTTATCTACACTTTTTTATATAATGTTACCTTTTGTTGTAAATAAAATTTTTTATAGAAATATATTATATCAACCATAATATTAGCATAAATAAATTATTCTGGCAGTAGTTGATAAAAAAATCAGCTTCTCAGTGTTATTTTTGATTTTTTTTGTAAAAAATTAACATTTTTATTATAAGTAAATAACATCCTCAGTTGATTGCTGAGCAAATTTTTACTGATTTTTTGGGGTTAACTATGGTATTTGAAATAGTTGTTTTTTTGTAACGCCAAATTATATCACCAATTAAGATTTTAAACTTAGAGGTTGGTTAAAGATTTTTCATCGATTGTGTTATAATCAATCTATGGAACGCTGAGGAAGGGTGCAGACATATTTTTTTATTGTGAACATTACAAAAGCATAAGGTAAACCACAGGTTAGGGGTAATTTTACCAATTTAAATACCTGTGTTTTTGTATTTGCTGTTTAAAGCGTTTCAGTTACTTACAAATAGCTTTAGGGGAATCCTAAAAAGAAAAGATAGGTAACTAATGAAACTAAAACTACTGAATAAAAAACAAACATCTCTCCAAAGACAGGTGACATCACAGCCTAGCTCACCAAAGCGGTTGTTGCTGATCGAAGATAACGATGTCAATCGTCTCCTGATGAGCGAATATCTCAGTTACTGTAAGTACGATGTGAGAACCTTGGCACAGGGGTCTGATTTTTTTGCAACTATGGAGGGATTCCAGCCCGACTTAATCTTATTAGACTTGAAATTACCCGATATTGATGGATATACCCTACTCTCAAAAATCAAGAGTACACCAAACTGGAAAAAAATACCCATTATAGTCGTCTCGGCGTTTGCTTTTGCTGCAGACCAAGAACGCGCTCTGAAGTTGGGTGCTAGCCGCTACTTCGTCAAACCCGTTAATCCCAACCATCTCATCCAGGCGATAGAGGAAGAGTTAAGCGTATCGTTATAGGAATTGTTGGGAAAAACCTGAGTTAATCAGTTCTTTGTTGAGTAATAAACTCTTCAACTCTGAGACTCAAGTTTTGCACAGCGCTGCCAATTTCTGCGATTTGAGCTTCTACTTGAGCTAGCAACAAAGTAGCTGTTTGCAGCTGGTTGAGGGTTTCGTCCATTGCATCCCGGTATTGTGTTTCAAATTCTTGTAGATTCATAAGTGGAAATTTAGTATTTAATAACCGCGTATTACTCCAATTCAATCATAGCCATTTTAGGAAAATGACTATATCCGTTGATCCGCTTAATATTTTCTAGTCGCTGAAGAGGTCTAGAAAGTAATTATCATATCAATAAAACCAGAATTTTTTCTAGTAATTAATAATTACTATAAGAAATTTACATGAGGTTTTCATAAAACTGTCAAATTGGCAAAACTAGATACAGAGCAGTTTTTAGCTAGAGCCAAAGTGAGAATTTAGACATTAGTATGTCAAGGATTAAAACGATACAAAACATGATTGTCAAAAATTTATTTAACAACTCAATGATATCAGTGTTAAACTTTATATTAGTTAAATAATCAGCTAAAATAGTTAAGTAATTACACTTAAAACAAGCAGATTAAATTGCTTTTTTGCTTGTAGAATCACAAATTGATAAATGTAGAAAATACCGGGTTGTGTATTGGCGATACTACCTACTGGTGGTTAAACCTAAGTTGGGTACTTATAGGATGTCACGCAATGTCTGATACAAATGATTTATATTTAATCTTTAATTCTTACTGCCTTTACCCTACTGACTTGCTGTCTAGTTGTATCAATATTTAAGTAAAACGGTATTAGCCCCTAGATAGCTGAGTTTCTATCTGTAAAACTGCTTACACAAAATCTGGGGATTAATAATCGGTGGAACAACCTTGCTCGTAATTGTCCTCCACCTATGAGCAACCCAGACAAAACTTACAGCCTTCATCTCACTGAATCCTCTGGGAAAAAATGGGCTGCTTGTAAGACCCAACAATTACAGGACTTACGCAATATCGACGTATGTAGGGGCACAGAGCGTGTTGTGCCCCTACGAACGAATCAAGATTTCGCCGGTTTTTTGCGTAAGTCCTAAATTAATTGAAGATACCGACAAACTTAACCATAAAGGCTGTTCGGTTTGTCGCTCTTAACGCTTAACCCTACTAAATCTGAGCTAACTATGACAACCTCTACTCAAGTAGTACCACTAGTTAAAGACCCACAACGCCTAGAAGACCGCTTACAAGAAATTCCCCCAGAACCAGGGGTGTATTTCATGCGCGATGGGAGCGATCGCATCATTTACATAGGTAAATCTCGGCGGTTGCGATCGCGAGTCCGTTCCTATTTCCGAGAGTCAAACAATAACAGTGAACGTATCAACCTCATGGTCAAACAGGTGACAGAGATTGAATTCATTGTCACCGATACCGAAGCCGAAGCTCTAGCGCTAGAAGCGAATCTGATTAAGCAACACCAGCCATACTTTAACGTCCTCCTGAAGGATGATAAAAAATATCCCTATGTTTGCATTACTTGGAGTGAAGACTATCCCCGGATTTTCATCACTCGTAAGCGGACGCTAGGAAAAAAAGAAGACAAGTACTACGGACCCTATACCGATACAGGACTATTACGCGAGATACTGCGTTTGTGTAAGCGGATTTTTGTCCTCCGACAGCGACCTCAACCAGTATTTAAAGACCGTCCCTGTTTAAATTACGATTTAGGTCGCTGTCCCGGAGTCTGTCAGAAACTGATTTCACCCCAAGAGTACCGCCAAACCGTCCAAAAAGTGGCGATGGTGTTCCAAGGCAGAACTCAGGAACTGATTGATATTTTGACAGAGCAAATGGAGCAACAGGCACAAGCGCTGCATTTTGAAGCAGCAGCAAGGATTCGTGACCAAATTACCGGCTTAAAGTCGCTCGGCTCACAACAAAAAGTATCTTTACCAGATGACACCGTATCGCGGGATGCGATCGCACTAGCGACGGATGAACAACACGCTTGTATACAATTATTTCAGATTCGTGCCGGACAATTGGTGAGTCGTCTGGGTTTTGTAGCGGAAGTACCCCCCATGTTTAGCGGAGGTCTTGAGGTAATGGGAACTATCCTGCAGCGAGTGTTGGAGGAACATTACCAAACCGCAGACGCGGTAGAAATTCCCAGCGAAATTTTGGTACAGCACGAATTACCTGATGGGGAAATCTTGGCGGATATTTTAAGGGAGCGCAAAGGACGCAAAGTCACAATTGTCGTTCCCCAACGCCAAACTAAGGCAGAACTAATCGAAATGGTGGAGCGGAATGCCGAGTATGAGTTGCAACGGATGCAAAAATTGAGCGATCGCAACCAACAAGCGATGCAAGACTTAGCTGCTATCCTCGATTTACCAGACTTACCCCACCGCATAGAAGGTTACGACATTTCTCATATCCAGGGAGCTTTTGCGGTAGCATCCCAAGTAGTATTTATCGATGGTCTACCAGCAAAGCAGCACTATCGCCAGTATAAAATCAAAAATCCCACAGTCACCCCAGGACACTCTGACGATTTTGCCAGTCTAGCGGAAGTCATTCAACGTCGCTTCCGCAAATATGCAGAAGATTCCCAACTACCACGACAGGGAAATCCTGATTTTCCTGATTTGATTATGATAGACGGTGGTAAAGGTCAGCTATCCGCCGTTGTCACCGTCTTGCAACAGATGAATTTACTGTCAGACTTGTACGTAGTCAGTCTAGCCAAACAGCGAGAGGAAATTTTTCTTCCTGGGGAGTCCCTAGCTTTAGCCACAGACCCAGAACAACCAGGAGTACAATTATTACGTCGATTGCGGGATGAAGCACACCGTTTTGCCGTTAGTTTCCACAGACAGCAACGCTCTGACAAGATGCGTCATTCCCGGTTAGATGAAATTCCCGGATTGGGACACCACCGCCAAAAACTGTTACTAGCGCATTTCCGTTCTCTTGATTATATTCGCCAAGCGACCCCCGAACAACTGCAACAGGTTTCGGGAATAGGTCCGCGCTTAGCAGAGGAAATTTACGATTATTTTCATCCCCCAGAAGACAGAAAATAGAAGCATGAAGATAGAAGAATACAGTTGTATATTCTTCTATCTTCGTGATTATTTGGTCTTACCACCAAATAAACCGCCTAAACCGCCTTTTTTAGCATGGGGATTTGTAAATACTTGTTGCCACTCTGGTTTAGGCTGTTTTTCTATCCTACCTAGAATTTTATATTTTTCAACTTCTAACTTCCAGGTATTCAACTTAGAAACGATAGCATCCGTTAATTCTGAGTAATTGACCTGAGTATCTGCTGGTCGGTTAATGACAACATTGATGCTGTCTTTTGTTTCATGAACTTGAATACTGACGTGATGTGTACGCAGTTCATACTGGAGAACTTCTTGAATATGTTCGGTAGCCATGTTGGTATTACCTAAGAACTACTGATACTTTCTTTTATAGCAAGTCTAATTTACTTCAATACTTGCACAAGAATTTTAGTATTTCTCATAGTAATATGAAGTAACTGTAATAACTTAGTAAACTTTTTGTATAGAGGCTAAAAGAGCAGCTAAAACACAAGAAAATTCCATCTGGGAAAGCTTTATACCAGTAAATGTTGGTATTTTTTGATGCTGTTGTTTACAGCCTAAAGGAGTTACATGTATTTTTACTTAAAATATCTAGATTTTATAGTTAAAAATTTATCAAATCATCAAAGTAAATTCTCAGGAAAATACTTGATATGAAACATAATTTGGATTCAGGGACTAATTTTTGCGGCTTTATCCCCTAAATCTGGTAATCTGAAACATCCAAAACCTATCAGTATAAACCATAGGATGGCAAGGGATTAATATTGGGGATCGCCACAACTAGAAGCAGGAGGACAAATAAATATTAAATTATCTATCGAGAGTGATATAGACAACTAATATAAGTATTAGGATAATAAAGTACAGATTAAGACCGCCGTAGTGCTGAATTTTTCTCGACACCATTTCTAAGATACATTTTGTTGAACTTTATTTAGACATGTAAACCTTCCGGGTTTACATCTTTAACAATTTGCTGTTTTTTTCCCAAAATCAATGCTTGCATCTAGAGGTCTCACAATGCAGATAGTACACAAGGTACGCTGTCCCAATTGTGGTAGTGAAGGTGAACGCTACTATCTTTCCAGTAGCCAATTAACTCGCACACAATGCCATATATGTGATTATTTAATGGTGACTTGTTCTCGGACTGGGAAAGTGATTGAAGCTTATGCTCCTGGGATTTACATTCGCCGTTAAGTTACTTAATTTCCCGTTTTAGATTACCAATTCATTTATCAAGGGTAAAAAAGAGACTTCTTGTACCCATTAAGATGCGGTGGGGAATTATAAACACAGATAATCACAGATGATTTATTTATCTGTGATTATTTGTGTGGGGTTTTCTTAATATAGAATAAATGCCAGCGTCAGGGTAATAGTAGAGGGTAAGACTAAGCTAGAGAGCTACATAACCTTTACCCTTTATCCTCTTATAAAGTATGAGCTACCTCAAAGACAGGAGAAAAAATTTCTGGCAGATTAGGGATAGCATCAACTTAGGGGGTTATAGAAATGACCAATACTACCCTCAATTTCCAAACCGCTTCCGGACACCAAGTGCTAGCAGCAGCAGGTAAAAAATATCTGCGTCCGGGAGGTAAAATAGCCACAGAAAAATTATTTCAATGGGCTAATTTTCAACCCAACGAGACGGTGTTAGAACTAGCCTCCAGTTTTGGCTATAGCGCCATATACCTAGCGCAACACTACGGTGTTAAAGTTGTAGGGGTAGAAAAAAACCCCGCTAGTGTAGAACGTGCGCGTGCTAATATCCGCACCGCTAGCTTAGAAAATCAAATTCAGATTATTGAGGGTGATATTTTCCACTTAGAAGCAATAGCAGGACAATTTGATTATGTTTTAGCAGAAGCAATTCTGTCCATGCAATCGTCATCAGGAAAAGCCAAAATCCTCGCAGGAATTCACAATAAACTCAAACTAGGTGGGAAATTCCTCTCCCATGAACTATTAGCGCGTGATAAAGAAGAAGAAATTCGTGCTGACTTAGCACAAGTAATTCGTGTTAACACCACACCGCTATCAGAATCTAACTGGATTAATATCTGTAATCATGCTGGTTTAGAAGTGCAGAAACAGCAAACTGATGGCATGAGTTTATTAAATTTGCGGCGGATTTTTCAAGAAGAAGGGATTGTAAATAGCCTGCGAATTTTCTGGAATATTCTCACCCATCCCCCGATTCGCAAACGAGTCTTAGAAATGCGTAGCATCTTCCAAAAATACCGCCAAGAATTAGGCTATATAATTCTTTGTGCCGTTGCCAAGTAGCATCATTAATCCAAACAAAAATGCGAAATCACTATGTCTGCCAACCTAACCAACACCTCATCTTTAATTATCCAACTGCAAGACGAAATCGAATACCCCCACTCTGGAGTTATCAGCAAAATCTTACTCAAAGATAACGCTTGTCAATACACCTTATTTTGCCTCGCAGCTAACACAGAAATTTCGGAGCATACCTCCACCCGCAATGCTACAATCAACGTCATTCAAGGACGAGGAATCCTAACTTTATCGGGTGAAGAAATTACCCTAGAACCTGGGGTTTTTGTTTTTATGCCTGCCAATGCCCCTCATGCTTTAAATGCTGAAGAAAATCTGGCATTTTTGTTAACACTGTCTGAAAAATTTGCAGATAGTAATTAGTTTTTTCTGGAGATATCAACAATGCAATCAACACGAGAAACTTTCATCGAACACTTAGATTTATCTAGCACAGAGGTGGAAAAGTTACTTTCAAAAACGCTAACCGAGTGTATTAACTCAGTGGAACTACAGCAACAGATAGACAGCTTAGACAGCAATTTACTCAAGGAAACTTTACCCACAGTGAGAAGTGTTTTAGCTCAACAATTACCTCCCTTTTATAACTGGCTGAAATATGAATTAGGTGTTGAACGTGTTCCTGATAGCCCAGAACACACGACAAAATGGGTGGTGGGTTTCCTCAACAATCAGGAAAGCCTGAATCGCTTGGTTGATTTACATCGTCCCGTACAAAATCAGGCTTTAGAACTAGGAATTCCTCCGTTAGTGGGATTGTTTGATGGTGTTGAAGACACACAGATTCGACGAGAATGGCAAAAAGCTATAGCATCTCTTTGTCTGGTTTTAGTTGTTGCATCTCGTGAAGAAACTCGAACTACTTCAGCAGCCTGATGATTATTTTTTTCGAGCCTTATCAAAATTTTAGAATTGATAAAACCCAAGATAAAACATTATCTTGGGTTCCATTTCCTCCAACCTAATAAATATCTCCCGCAGCAATATCTTCTAACTTATTTCCATCAATTATCGTGATTTTACCACCACGACTGTAAGCAACTATCCCCTTCATGCTCTTAATTAATCGCACGCATTCTTCGTAAGTAATCCCTATAGTTCGTGCCATACGATAGTAAGGCAATTTGATGTTTAAACACTGACATTGTGAACTTGATTCAGTGCCATATTGACTAGCAAAATATTGAATTAATCTTGCTAGACGAACAATTGCACGTTCTGAAACTAATCCATGAACTGTTTCATGAAGTTGCTGAAGACGAGAGTTAAAAACCATCAACATCAGCAGAGCAATATCAGGATTTTGTTGGATAGCTGTAATTAAAGCATCGCGTTCTAACGTGAGAATTTCACAATCAGATTCAGCAATCACAGTTGCAGGGGAAATACCATTTCCTAGTAGTGCAGGAGCAGCAAAAATTTCTCCAGTCATGACGATGCGAAGAATAGTTTCTTTACCAGTATTTGCTGTCTTGCTAACTTGAATTGAACCACCAACAACAGCGTATAACTTTGCTGGTAAGCTATCACCCTCATGCAAAATAATCTCTCCCTGCCGATATTTTTGCACCTGGGTGTAAGGTTGTAGACTGATTTGGTCAGTGATTTCTAAACCAGCCAATACAAGAATTTGGGAAATTTGTTCAATATTTGCTTGCATGATAAAAAAGTTATGAGCTTTGAGTACTACTTTATAAGTTAATAATTCCCCATGCAAAACCCATAACTTAATCTACAACCCTCAACCCGCTAATGCAGGACGATGTTGACACCAAGGCCTAGCTGCTTCAATTTGCGCTGCTAAAGAAAGAATCGTCGAATCATCTGCAGGACGACCAATTAACTGCACACCTACAGGTAATCCATGCTCATCAAAACCCGTGGGGATATTAATTGCTGGTTGTCCGCTAGCATTAAAAGGAGGACAAGGTGCAACCCAATCAATTAACTTAGGTAATAGTTCTTCTGGAGTGAGATTTGACCATTCACCGACACGAATTGTCGGATGCATATAAGTAGGAATAACCAGCACATCTACATTGTCAAAAAATGCCACTATCCGCCGAGAAATTACTTGTACTTGAGTAACTGCTTGTAAATATTCTGCCGCAGAAATTGTTCTTTCTAACAACCACTGATTCATTGGTTGCAGCACTTGTTTGGGAATCTGAGTCAAGGTGACTCCCGTTTGCCAAATTTTAACAAACGGCTCGATTAATCCAGTAAAATCTGGACATCCAGGTTCAACAATATGCCCCAATTCTGTTAATAAATCCACCGTATCTAAAACAGCTTTTTGGCAAGTCGGATGAGATTCTCCCACAGGTGTGATGTGAGTAGAAAAGGCAATTCTTAAACGCTTTGGAGGTTGTTTTGTAGCAGCGAAAAATGATGGTTCTGGGTCGGGTAACCAGTAAGGGTCTCCCGTGATATAACCAGACATCACATCTAACAGTGCAGCAGCATCTGCTACATTACGGGCAATTGGACCATTGGATGGGATACCATTGAGATGGTCGCCTACTGGTGCCCCTGATACCCTACCCCGTGATGGTTTGATACCTACCACACCGCAAGAAAAAGCCGGACCGCGAATCGAACCCGCAGCATCAGAACCCTGTGCTAAAGGAGACAACCCCGCAGCTACAGCCGCTGCTGCACCACCACTGGAACCCCCAGCATTGTATTCCAAATTCCACGGGTTTCTGGCTGCGGGAAAACCCGTAGGTTCAGTGTAAGGTAAAGAACCTAGTTCTGAAGTAGCAGTTTTTCCTAGAATAATAAATCCAGCCCGCTTAATCCGCGTTACTACTCCGTCATCATAGGTAGGGATATTGTTGATCAACGCTCTGGTGCCGTAGGTACAGGGGACACCAGCTACACAATTGAGGTCTTTAATCGAAATTGGTACACCAAAGAACGGTGGTAGGGACGGGATTTCCCCATCTCTACAAAGCATTTCCGTTTTGGCTTTAGCATCAGCTAGTGCTTGCTCTGCCGTTATGGTAAAATAACTACCCAGTTGGGGATTTAAGCGCTCAATGCGTTCAAGATATACTTGCACCAACTCCAAAGGTGACAGTTCCCGACGACGGATTAACTGTCCCAATTTCACTGCGCTCGTAAAAGCTAAATCCACAGAATTCATGTTGTCATTTGGTTGCGTATTTTCTACACCTACCACTTTCGACCATTGAAGATTTCTGTCATCTAGCCAGTTACACAAGTGTATGGGAATTGTGGCTGTTCTTGTGGACAAAGTTGTTGATTTCTCAAGCTGGGGTATCTTCCCCCTGGGTGTCAGTTATAAAATTGGCATAACTGACATCTTGTACCCAAGAGCGGAGCCTTTATTTCTCGTTCCCTGGTTCAACCTGGGAACAATATCTGGGAGGTTCTACCTCCAGTGGTGCAAGATATGAGATAAGCAAGACGGATTTTGTGCAAAAATTGGGTGTGTATTCTCCAATCACGAACTAAACGGATTTATCGCTCTATGTCCTACAGCGAGTTTAGTTTAGCTAAAACAAAATAACACTACCCAGAGAAAAATAAAATTTCATCTGTGTTTATCTGTGTTCATCTGTGGTTCAAAATCACCAATTAGGATTTTTATAATAAGTCTAATTAAAAAAAATACCTAAATTATATAGGAATCCTATTCGATTCAGAAAAAATTTTTTCCCTGTTTCCTGTTAAGATTTCCCTGCCTTCACGAGTTGATTCAAAAATCAAATCAAATTTCTATAGATTATCTTATGGTGCGTTAACGCAATCTAACGCACCATCCTTAACTAATACTTCCCAGTTCCCCCATTACACCTGAGAACGGTCAGTCAAAATCTCATATCCCGTATCCGTCACCAGAACTGTATGCTCAAACTGTGCCGACAGAGAATTATCCACCGTCACAGCCGTCCATCTGTCTGCTAAAATTCTTGTTTGTTTGGAACCAGCATTAAGAATTGGTTCAATTGCTAGGGTCATTCCCGATCGCAGTTTCACATTTGGCATTTCCCTGGTGCGGAAATTGAACACGGAAGGCTCTTCGTGTAAATTGCGACCAACGCCATGTCCGGTGAAGTCTTCCACTATGCTAAAACCGTTTGCTTCCACATGGTCTTGAATTGCACCAGCAATATCCATTAAGTAAGCACCAGCTTTTACTTGTTCTATGCCTTTGAAAAGAGATTCTTCGGCAATTTTAATTAATTTAGCTGCTGGGGGAGTCACTTCTCCTACACCAATAGTGATGCAAGAGTCACCATGAAAGCCTTGATAATAAGCACCTGTATCTACTTTTAATACATCTCCGGTACGGATGACTTTCTTGGAATTGGGAATCCCATGTACCACCTCGTTATTAATACTAGAGCAGATGGAAGCAGGAAAGCCATGATAGCCTTTAAAGCTAGGAGTTGCACCCATTTCCCGGATGCGCTTTTCAGCATGAGCATCTATGTCAGCCGTAGTCATTCCTGGCTGTACCATCTCGGAGATTTCTTTGAGTACCGTTGCCACTATTTTCGCCGATTGCCGCATGATTTCAATCTCACGCGGTGATTTAATCTCAATTCCCCGTCTTTGTCGTTTTGTTGTCTGACGGGACGGTTGAGACGGTTGAGAAAGCAAGTTGCTGAGGATGTTCATGGAATTTTTCAGTAGTTAAGCGTTGAGCATCAATATGACAAAAAAATGATTTGCCAGAGCCAAAAAAACAGCAGCCTAACCAGTGTCTGCTTGGTTACTGTATATGTTTACAGCATTTTGTATAGGAATATTAACACTAGGGTTAATTGACCATTATTCTCTATACTAAATTTAACTTATTTAAAGACTTATGGAAAAATCCTATTGCCAGAAGTTAGGAAACATTGGGTATTGGGTATGGAATTTCCCCATTACCATATTCCCTATCCCAAAGGCTTAATCACTATATCTCCAGTCATTCCTGCTTCCGTGTGTCCTGGTATCGTACACCGTAAGGAAAAATTACCAGACTTTAAAGGTATAAATACCCATTCAGCCACGGCACCTGGCTTTAGTTCAACTTCATGAATAGCTCCTTTGACTTCTACCTTGCCAGCTTCGACTTTTTGTGTCCAAATGGCATCAGCAAAGTCTTTAGCAGTGAAATAATGTTTCACTGCACTAGGATTATTTAACTTGAGTTTGTAGCGTCTGCCAGCTTCAAATTCCAGATGATTCGGTTCAAATTTTAATTCGTTAGCAGTATTACCTAAGCTTACAGCAATTTCTATAACTTCTTGCTTGGACAAATCTCCCGATAAATTAGCCGCAACAGCAGGAGTATAAGTCATAAAGGTATTACACAGCAGCAAAATCAGCATCATCGTCAGAAAGCGCTGCCCACGTTTCCGGAGGTTCATGTAAATGTTTGTAAAGATACCCATAATTGGCATTTAGTCATTAGTCATTAGTCATTAGTCATTAGTCAACTCTCAACCGTCTCTCCATTAGCCATTAATCAGTTAATAGTTGCTAATACGCGGATAAATTCTAAAGGCAACCCATCAGTGTCAGCGATAAAAGCTACTTCATAAACTTGATTACCTATTTGTTGTTGTGTTGGTTCTAAAAGTACCTTTAAGGGCTGAAACTGTTCTGGTTGATTAGCGCTAGTTTCCGCAAATCGTTGTTTTAAATTTGTCAGCCAGGTAAGTAAATCTCCGGTAACAGCAGTTAAATCAAAAGATAAATGATAGTACCCCACATAATGCTCATCTCCAAAAGCATCAGGGGCTGGTTTGGGTTCAGGAATTTGGATTAACTCAATTCTGCCCCCCAGTCCTTCCATCCAGCAAGCTAAAGTGTAACCAGTCGTGAAGCGATCGCAAACAGTAAAACCCAACAGTTCATAAAACGCGATCGCTCGATGAATATTCGCGGTACGGATGGAAGCGTGGTGCATAATCTAGTCATTAATCATTGGTCATTAGAAAAGCTAATTCCTCAATGCTACGTGCTAATCGTGTTGTTACTCCTAGCCATTAGCCATTAGCAATTAGCTGTTAGAACTATTGACCATTGAGCATTACTCAAACAAGCGAAAATAGGGGTAGCGCACAGGAACCCCTGGTTCTTTTTCTAAATCAAAATTTATTACGTCCCAACAAGGTTCTTCTGTGGGGTCAGGGCTAAACTCTACTGGTAAACCATAGAGTCGATGAACAGAAGTCTCTCCCTGTCCTTTCCAAGGTGTACTGCGTTCTAGATAACCACCCATCAAGTCTTGATAGCGACGGGCAATAATTACCTTAGTGGCACGAAACCCTTGGGTGTAGAGTCTATCTAAAGCCTCATGGATTTCAAACCTAATACCATCAGGATGGGTATGTTGACGATACCATTCATTGTTCCACCTTCGCCAGTGACGTCCAGACTGAAGATGGATAAGTTCTTCAGTTTTCGGCTCGGCTTCAAAAGCACCATGACGGGGACATAAATACGTATCTGTTAGTGTCAGCGCCGGGATTGTTTGGCGACAATGGGGACACTGAATATCGGGACCGAATATAGGGTACTGCAAGCCTGGATTCATCATGAAGTGCGTATAAGCATATTTTTTTCTTCATCAGCACCAGTGATTTTATTTTTACACTTCTACTTTGAAGCTGTGGGATACTATGATACTCACTGCTGCTTCACCTTAACCGTTTTGGGTTTTGGGGTGGGAATTTTGAGTTGTCTAAAGATAATAATGACTGGAATTAATTCATAATTCATCATTTGTAATTTATAGTTGGAAACTCATCACTCACCGCCGATAAAGTCTACCTCACAGTAAAGGTGTAACACCGTGATATTCTAAAAAAGCATCCAGCCCCGTTAAGGTTGGTGTTTTTGAGAGTGTTTTAAGGTACTATAACCGTATTTTATCGTGTCTTCTGGCTCCTACTGGTCTAGTCCTGATTTATCAAACGCTGCTTTTGTGGCAGAGAATGCTGTGGTTATAGGCTTAGTAAAAGTAGCCGCAGGGGCTAGCATTTGGTATGGTGCCGTAGTCCGGGGAGATGTAGAACGCATTGAAATTGGTGAATGCACAAATATTCAGGATGGTGCAATTCTACACGGAGATCCAGGCAAACCGACGATTTTGGAAGATCATGTAACAGTTGGTCATCGAGCGGTAGTCCATTCTGCTTATGTTGAACGCGGTAGTTTAATTGGTATTGGTGCCGTAATTTTAGATGGTGTGCGGGTAGGTGCTGGTAGCATCATCGGCGCAGGTGCCGTAGTCACTAAGGATATACCACCTTGTTCCCTGGTAGTAGGCATTCCTGGCAAAGTCCTCCGCCAAATTTCTCAAACCGAAGCCGCCGAATTAATCTCACACGCCGAACGTTACAAAAAGTTAGCTTTGGTTCATGCTGGAAAGGCTACTGATACCGGCTTCACCAGTCCTGACTCCTGAGTCCACCATTACCCATTACCCCTTCGGGTTCGCAGTCGCCTACGGCGGGAAACCCTCCTGCAGCGCTGTCTCACCATTCCCCATCACCATTCCCCATCACCATTCCCAAAAAAAGGTATGAAAAACTGCCCACTTTAGCTAAAAATAAAAATGAGAACATTTGAAGAAACTTTAATCTCCACTTAAAAGAGGGGTTTTGGATATGGATATGCGTCTGGTTATCGTTCTGGCTCCAGTGATTATTGCTGCTAGCTGGGCAATTTTCAATATTGGTGCTGCGGCTTTAAGACAAGTTCAAGCCTTTTTGAACAAAGAAGCCTAAACTGAAATAGGCATTTTTACTCATCAGCCGACTGTTTGTGTTCATCAGACAGTCGGTTTTTTGATCTAGGGTTTTTTGATCTAGGGTTTTTTAATCCAGGGTCAACCGTCAATATCCCCAATCCCGTAAAGCTACACCGTGAACATCGACTCCTTACTTCAACCCTTCCAACGCTTTGGTGTCCATTTGGGACTGGAGCGCATTGAAAAATTATTAGCAACCCTGGGAAACCCCCATCACCAAGTTCCAGTGATTCACGTTGCTGGTACTAACGGTAAAGGTTCTGTATGTGCCTATCTTTCCTCAGTATTAACCGCATCTGGTTATCGCACAGGACGCTATACCTCGCCTCATTTAGTTGATTGGACAGAACGGATTACCCTCAACGAACAGCCAATTTCTCAAGAGGAATTGTCCCAAATAATACTCCAAATTCAAGCGGCTATTAACCCAAATCAAGAATCACCAACCCAATTTGAAGTGATTACCGCTGCCGCTTTGTTGTATTTTGCTCAAGCTAAAGTTGATGTCGCTGTGGTGGAAGTCGGGCTGGGAGGACGCTTAGACGCGACTAACGTCACATCTCATCCTTTAGTGACGATTATTACCTCAATTAGCCGCGAACACTGGCAACAACTCGGTTCCACCGTCGCTGATATCGCTGGCGAAAAAGCAGGTATCCTCAAACCAGGATGTCCTGCAGTTATCGGACAATTACCACCCGATGCTCAAGAAGTTGTAAAAAATCGTATTCAATATTTACAATGTCCGGTGGTTTTCCCTCAACCAGCCCGCGAACTTTCTCCAGGATGGGCAGCATATGAAATAACTCCCAATCCCAAATCCAACATCCAAAAATCGATTAAATATCCCTTGCCACTGGCGGGACAAATTCAGTTGAGTAACTCTGCTTTGGCGATCGCTACTCTAAATATATTGCAACAACAAGGCTGGGAAATTCCAGAAGCCGCCATTATCAATGGTATGGCAAAAACCAAATGGCCAGGACGAATGCAATGGACTAATTGGCGAAACCATAAACTATTAATAGATGGTGCCCACAACCCAGCCGCTGCTCAAGTATTGCGTGATTATGTCGATAGCTTAGAAGATGTCACATCCGTCACTTGGGTCATGGGTATGCTCTCCACCAAAGACCATGCAGAGATATTTCAAGCTTTACTCCGTCCCCAAGATAAGCTGTATTTACTACCAGTACCCGACCACAGCACCGCAGAACCAGAGTATTTAGCAAAATTAGCCGTAGAAATTTGTCCCCAATTAAGCGAATGTCTTACCTATCCCGATGTAATAGCTGGGCTAGAAGCAGCATTTACAGGAGATGAGAATTTAGTAGTATTGTGCGGTTCGCTCTACCTATTGGGGCATTTTTTGGGAATGGGGCACACACTGATATCACGGATATCACGGATACACGGATGATGGAGGGTAATGGGTAAGACATGAATTTCCCAATGCCCAATGCCCAATGCCCCATGCCCCATGCCCCAAGCCCCATGCCCGCAATGGTTCCCTTTGCAATTGTTTTCCATAAACAAAGTACTTGAGAAAAATAGCTAGAATAGGAGTGGGACTCTCTATAGGGAGTCTTTGCATCTAGTTAATAAACTCTATTAGATATGGATTCAAGTAGCCCGTCTGCCAATACTTCGACAGGGTTTTCGCATCGGTTGGCAGATATCGTCGGCACCGCGATCGCTTTGCTCACTCTAACGCTACCTGTGTTTGTCATCGCCTACTATTCCAATCCCAAGGTCGATAATAACCTGGAAATGCTCACCTATCCCCTAGCTACTACCCAAAAATAAGCTGAGCTAAGGAAGCTATCGTCATCATCTAGGTGGCACATTGGGTGTGGAAGGTGTCCTTTGTTAGCCTAAAATGCTACGGGGAGGCTTTGAATAGCACCCATAAGCTGTTAGCTAGGAGAATCTTTGTGGATTTAGCACGCATTCCTGCTCAACCAAAACCTGGTTTAATTAATGTCTTGGTGGAAATTCCCGCTGGGAGCAAAAATAAGTACGAATTTGACAAAGACTTACAAGCCTTTGCCTTAGACCGCGTACTATATTCTTCCGTACAGTATCCTTATGACTATGGGTTTGTCCCCAATACCTTGGCTGATGATGGCGATCCACTTGATGGCATGGTGATTATAGATCAACCAACCTTCCCAGGGTGTATTATTGCAGCACGACCAATTGGCATGTTGGAGATGATCGACGGCGGCGATCGCGATGAAAAAATTCTTTGCGTCCCCGACAAAGATCCGCGCTACGCTAATATCAAGTCCCTCAAAGACTTACCCCCACACCGCCTAGATGAAGTTGCTGAATTTTTCCGAACCTATAAAAATTTGGAAAAGAAAGTAACAGAAATTTTGGGTTGGCAGGATGTAGATAAAGTCATGCCCTTAGTCGAAAAGTGCATCAAAGCTGCCAGTAAATAAGGTAATGGCTGATGGCTAATGGCTATTATCTTGAGAGCAAAAGTCAAAAAAATATCTTTTGCACTTAAGTAATCGCACTCAAATGCTTGCAATCCTGAGCAGGAAAGGTTACTGATTAGTAATTTATGTGACTCAGGAATGCTGGAATCAAAACTGTTGCACTTTCAATTCAGCAAAAACGCCCCTAACGCACAATGCAACGCACGCTCCTATTAGCAAAAATTCATAACTGCACAATAACTGCAGCTAACTTACACTATGTAGGTAGCATCAGTATCGATAGATTACTGATGGATAAAGCAGGCATATTACCCTATGAACAGGTACAGGTTGTGAATTCAGCTAATGGAGAGCGGTTTATTACCTATGCGATCCCGGCAGCAGCCAACTCTGGAGCGATTGAGTTAAATGGGGCGGCAGCAAGGCTAGGCATGACCGGCGATCGCTTGATTATAATGACTTACGGGCAGTTATCGCCGGAAGAGCTAACAACTTATTGTCCTACAGTTGTATTGGTAGATGAAAACAACCGGCTGTTGGAAGTGCGGCGCTATGATGACCTGCTCACCACAGTCTAGTTTGAGCTAACATGTCAAATTTTGAGGTGTCACTGCCAAAGAGCAAGTTAACCGATAATGAAACTACCCTGGTAACTAACCCAGTGGCGGAGTTTGTTGTGCAATTCTGGGGTGTACGGGGTTTGATTCCCACTCCCAGTAGTGGTACTAGCCGCTATGGTGGTAATACTGTCTGTGTAGAAATTCGGGTCGGGAACAAACGTCTAGTATTTGATGGGGGTACTGGTCTGCGTTTGTTAGGTAGAAATTTAGAACAATTGAAACCACCATTAGAAGCTTATTTATTTTTTACCAATCCCCAAACCAATCGCATTCAAGGTTTTCCATTCTTTGTTCCCGCATTAATACCTGGTAATTGCTTTCATATTTATGCTGCACCAGCATTGAATGGTGCTTCTATCAAGCAGAGTCTCTACAGTCAAATGCTCCAGCCTCATTTTCCTTTCCCTTTACAGCGGATGCAGTCGGAGTTGATATTTGAGAATCTCAAAGCCGGTAAGGAGTTAAAGCTGGATGAAGTCACCGTTGTTACTGGGTGGATTAATAAAACCCATAAATCTCTAGGCTACCGAGTCTCCTGGAAAGAATATAGTGTTGCCTATGTCACAGATTTACCCGCTAATACCGATGAGATGGATCTGGCGAGAATTGAACAGCTAATTGCTGGTGCTGATTTGGTAATCGCCAATGCTACCTACAGTTACCCAGTCATACACAATAAGTATCAGCCAGTTATTTCCCATTGGCAAACATCTGTAGATTTAGCGAATCAGCATCATGTCAAGCAATTAGTCATATCTCACCATCACCCCGACTGTGATGATGAGTTCCTAGATAGGGTAGAAGCAGAAATGCAAGCAGTTCGTCCTACAGCCTTACTAGCCCGTGAGGGGATGATTTTACCTATATTGACAGCAGAGGATTAGGGACTGACAACTAGGTTAAACTGGTTGACACACTTGTTGACCAACACTAACCACTGCAGCCGAAAGTTCTTGCAGCTTTTGAGCAACGACACCACTAGTTAATAATTCTTTTGCCTGAGCGATACCTGTTGGTATATCTTTTACTATACCACTGCGCCAGAGATAAAATCCCCCATTCCAAATAGCAGTTTGCATGAGTTCCGATGGTTTACCTTGCAACACATCTTGGATATTTGCTACCAGTTCTTCCGTAGTTGTCAAAGGGACATTGTGACCAGCAAAACCGTAGTCACGCGGTACTAAGTGCAACCGTTCTATGGGAGCGAGTTTTGGGTCTTCCCCAGTACCAGGTGCAGATAAACCGATGATACCTGTTCTTTCCCGTGGTAAATCACAGCTACCTTCTAACCCTTTAACCGTTGTAAAATTGGTTGTTCCGCGCAAACCAAAAGCACCTTGAAACATCATTTCCGTGGGTGGATGGACAAACCCAGCTACGATGTGAGCATCTCCCGCATAGGGACACCAGATTAACTCCATAGTCGCAAACGGCGGACGCTTGCCAATTTGGTCGCGGTATTCCCAAATACTTTGAGCCATCGGAAAATGTACGGGCATATAAACCAAACCGATGCCGGTTTTCTCCAACACTTGCTGGGTTTGAGACAGTTCCAGCCCTGTCCAATCAACTCCCAAACCCCGCCAAACTTCTACCAGAGGTGTACCATACTTGGTTGGCATTCTATCACTACCATGCATCACCACAGGCTGTCCAGCGGCAGCTAGTAGCAAAGCGGTGACAGTATTTATTGGTGCTGTTCTATCTCGTCCATCATAAGGTATTCCCAAAACCATCACTGGACGTTCAGAATCTATAGCTTGGAGCTTGGGTCCAAGTTCATCGTAAGCATCGAGCATTCCTGCTAATTCTTCCCCGGTGGGACGTTTAATCCGGTGAGCAATGAGAAATGCTCCTATCTGGGCTGGTGTAGCTTCTGAGAGCAAAATCATGCTGGTTGCTGCTGCTGCTTCTTTCCGGGTTAAATCTTCTCCTGTATGTACACCACTACCGACTTTCCGAAGCAATTCTCGAAATGCGTTGCTCATCCTAGTTAGTCCTTAGTCATTAGTCATTAGTCATTAGTCATTAGTCATTAGTCATTAGTCATTAACTATTAGACCTCTTGCAAAAGTAAATTTTATCGGCGTTTATCGGCGTTTATCGGCGGTTAATTATTTAATATTTCGGACTTTTGCAAGAAGTCTATTGTCTTTCAAGAGGCTGATAGCTGCTGTTTGTCACTTGGTAATGCTATATTGTCTCGCACTAGTTGCCAAAAATGTTTGATGGGGGGAATTTGTAACCGGTCTTGAGTAGTCACTATGACTACTTGACGACTTAATCCCGAATTGTCACCATTAGCTAAAGGACGGACAGCCAAAGTTGGGTCAAGACGTGCTTCGACTAATGCGGAATGGGGTAGTAAAGCGACTAACTCACCTTGACGAACCACTCCCCGGAAAGCATCTAAGGTATTTACCTCTAATGCAGCTTGCAGTCTGGCTCCCAAACGGTCAAATTTGTCTTGAATCAGCCGCTGCATACCATAACCATCCTTAAACACCACTTGGGAGTAACGGATTAGCTGCGACCAAGGCACCCGCTCATGCTGCGCTAGAGGATGAGTTGCTGACATCAACACCTCAATAGGTTCATCGTATAGCAACTCGACTATCATTTCCGGTCCGGTGGTTAAAAAGCGATTGTTCATCACAATTGCTAAATCCACCAGCCCATCTTTGAGAACTTTTAAAGCGCGATCGCTCCCCAAAGAAGTGACCCGCAACTGCACGTCGGGATAAGAATGACAAAATTTCTGCAAAACTGGTGGTAGTTGGTAGGAGCAGATAGAATGAATCGCCGCTACACAAAGTTCTGGCTGCTTCCCTGCTACTAAGTCTGCTAGTTCTTCAGTAGCATTACGCCACTCTTGACAAATCTTGCGAACGCGCGGTAATAAACGCTCACCCCCTAATGTTAGCTTGGCTTGCGCCGTGCGATGAAAAAGAGGCAACCCTAAATCTGCTTCCAATCCCTGAATTTGGCGACTAATTGTAGATTGAGTCACCCCGCATTTGCGTGCCGCTTGTTGAAAGCTTCCGGTTTCGGCGATCGCTAAAAAGGCTTGTAACTGCTCTAGGCGCATTTGTATGTAGCCTGAATTACACTTGTGGGTGTTAATAAGTTAGCGAATTTTGAATAAAAGTTTCGTAGACATTGTTACAGCTATTTATGCAAATATGTTAATTCGATTCTCAATTTTGACTGGAGACAATCACTGTTCCTACTTTGTAGTTGCTGTCGGTACTTCAGTCACAAGTTTTTCATGTTTGTTACTAATGGCAAATAAACAGGCAAATTATCATCAAATCCTGACTTTCTTGCCAAAAATTATCTTCTAGGGACTGAGTAATGGGGAATAGCGTTACCCATTACCCATTACCCATTACCCATTACCAATTCCCCCCTTTATCTACCATTCTGCCAGTGCTAGCGCTACTCCTTGTTGCATATCTGGTGCAAGAGTCTGATTATCCACTAACTGCTGTAAATATTGCTGTGCAGTGTCTGGAGCGAGATTCTTCAGTGCTGCAATCGCGTGGAGTCTCACCCCATTGTGGGTGTCTGCTAACAGGGAAATTAAAGGTTTTATGGCTGATTGTACACCTAACTGTCCTAAAGATAGGGCCAGAGCTTGTTTAATAGCGGGTAATTTTGTGGCTGGGTGTTGAGTATCCAGTAGAGAAATTAAAATTTCCGCCGCTTTGGGCTTTAACTGTACTGATTCTACTCTACCGACAACGGAGACAATTTCCTGCCAGATTTTCTCCTTTTGGAGATGGGGTAATGCTTGCTGGAGATATTCCAAGCCAGAAGTAGTTTTTACCCATACTAAACCACGAATAACTTCGATTTGCAGCTTTTGGGGAGTGTGGGGTGATATTAATACTTGATATAAATTCTTGGCTGCTACATCCCCACCAATACGGGAAAGTGTAACGGCCGCTGTACAGCACACGTCAATATTAAAGTCATATAGCAGAGGCGAAATATGATTTACCAAATCCAATTGTGACTGCAATTCTGGACGAAAACCCAAGCCATTCACCGCTTCCCGACGGACTGTAGCTGCTAAGTCGTGTAAAGCATTTAACAGTACGGTGGCTACGCGGGGGTCATGAAAGCTACTTAGGGCTTCTACGGCTGCAGCTCTAATGCTGACATCTTCATCTTTTACCACACTCAACAGTGGCTCAATCGTGGCAGAGTTACGGATGTGTGATAAAGCTAGTACTGATAAGAGCTTTGTCTTGTCGTCAGCTAACAGTTCCGTCAGTGAGGGAATTGCATCAGCACCTATTTGCCCTAGCGCTATAGTTGCTACACCGCTGAGTTCGTCATTGTATTTGTTTTTCAGCACTTCCACCAGTGCAGCGATCGCCTCTGGATGCTTAAAATCGCCTAAAATCCGTACAGCATACCAGTGCAATTCTTCGTCTGCTTGGTCGTCCCCTAAAATCTCCCGCAGCGGAGCTACACAAATACTTCCTAACCGACGCAAGAGCTTAGCAGCTTCCCAGCGATGATAAAAATCTCCATATATTAAGACATCTAGGGTTAATTCCAGCCAATGCTGCCGCTTTTCCTCTATTTCCAGATTTTTTGCTTTGTAATCTAGAATTAACTGTTGCAAGCATTGAGTTAGTAATGACCAATTAGCAGCAGTATGGGCAGCCTGCGCCTCGTGTAATAAACTATCTACGTGATTCACGGAAATTTCTATACCTAACTAAATTTACTGAACTAGGACAGAATTATCTTCAATCTTGACTTGGTAGGTTTTCAGCGGTTCTGTCGCCATACCTAAAAGTACTTTACCATCCCCGGCAAATTCCGTACCATGACAAGGGCAGATAAATTTTTTACCATTGGCTTGCCATTCTACCGTGCAACCAGCGTGGGTGCAAGTGGGATTTACTGCTATGATTTCTGGACTGGTAGATTTACCTACTACCAAAACTGCACCCACAGGCGATTGTTTATTCAGTAACTGTCCGGTTTTATCTAATTGTGCAGTTGTCCCCACTGGTTGAAAGTTCCCGGCTGGGGTTGGTTTGTTTTGGGTTGTTTGGGCAGATTTTTCGGTTGTCTGGTCAGAACAAGCAGCGATCGCAACGGGTAAGGAACTAGCAAGCCAACCTACACCAACCCAGTAAAGAAAAGTACGTCGATTCATAGGTAATTAGTCAAATAATTTTGGATTTGAGATTCACCTCATGCCTAGTTTGACACTCCCCTCCCCCAATTGGAGAGGGGTTGGGGGTGAGGGTAAACCAAGCTACAGATGAAAAGCAAAAGTTAAAGCAATAGCGCAATATCATCTTTGGTTGAATAACCAGACGATGCTAGGGGTGGGTTTAACGAGATATTGAGTTTGCACACAGGTATGTGGGATAAACCCACCCCTACTGATTATCAGCGTTTATCTGCGGTTAATTACTTCCCCCCTGGGATAGGTAATTATGCTTTTTTCGCATAACTACTATGCGTTTCATACAAACAACTTAATATTTTGTTACAAAGTATACGAAATACCTTGGATTGTAGACGTAACTTTAATTAACAACAAGGGTTTGTTAGGAAGCGATCGCTTTCCTACTCTCGGTATAGCAGACCGCTGAGTGATTACTCAATCACTACCTAGTTTAAAAGTTGATAACAATGGAGAATTATTACTAAATATTAAGAGTTTCTGTATTGATGTATACAAATATTTAGTCTAGCAACCCTAGAATAACAGAAAAACCGTTTACAAACGAGTATTTAACTCTTTTTTAACAAGAGTAAAGAAATCAAGAATTCCCGATAATACGTAATCGCCAACAAGGGTCATCCTATGACAGATGTAGTAACTCCCAAAGCCAAACTTAATAAGTTTGAGAAATTCAAAGCCGAAAAAGATGGCTTAGCAGTCAAGGCAGATATTGAAAAATTTGCCCAGATTGGCTGGGAAGCAATGGATGAAACTGACCGCGAGCATCGTCTCAAGTGGTTGGGGGTATTTTTCCGCCCAGTAACTCCTGGTAAGTTTATGATGCGGATGCGCCTTCCTAACGGGATTGTTACCAGTCAGCAACTACGTGTCTTGGGGGAAGTAGTGCAGCGCTACGGAGAAGATGGCAGTGCAGATATTACCACCAGGCAAAATATCCAGTTACGGGGAATCCGGATTGAAGACTTACCTGAGATATTTAATAAGTTTCAGGCTGTGGGGTTAACCAGTATCCAGTCGGGGATGGACAATGTTCGTAATATCACTGGCGACCCGGTAGCCGGACTAGATGCAAATGAATTATTTGACACCCGTGAATTGGTACAGGAAATTCAAGATATGCTCACCAACCAAGGTGAAGGCAATCCAGAGTTTACCAATCTACCGCGCAAATTTAACATTGCGATTACGGGGGGAAGGGATAATTCTGTACATGCGGAAATCAATGACCTAGCCTTTGTTCCAGCTTTCAAAGATGGCAGCTTCGGGTTCAATGTGTTAGTGGGTGGGTTCTTCTCCGCTACTCGGACAGAAGCGGCGATTCCCCTGAATGCTTGGATACTTCCAGAAGATGTAGTGGCAGTCTGTCGCGCTGTCTTAGAAGTTTATCGCGATAACGGACCCCGTGCCAATCGGCAAAAGAGCCGCTTGATGTGGCTGATTGACGAGTGGGGTGTAGAGAAATTCCGCCTTGAGGTCGAAAAGCAACTCGGTAAAACCCTAGCATCGGCTGCTGAAAAAGATGAAATTGACTGGGAAAAACGCGACCATATCGGCGTTTACAAGCAAAAGCAACCAGGGTTGAACTACGTCGGGATGCATGTAGCCGTGGGTCGGTTGTATGCCGAGGACATGTTTGAAATTGCCCGACTGGCAGAGGTTTACGGTAGCAGTGAAATCCGCTTGACTGTTGAGCAAAATGTCATTATACCCAACGTTCCCGACTCGCGTTTGGAATCATTTGTTACAGAATCTGTGTTGCAAAGGTTTACAATTAACCCCGAACCTCTGTCGCGATCGCTCGTTTCTTGCACTGGCGCACAATTTTGTAACTTCGCCCTGATTGAAACCAAACAGCGTGCAGTAGCCTTGATTGCTGCTCTAGAAGCCGAGTTAACACTCTCCAAACCAGTGCGGATTCACTGGACAGGGTGTCCCAATTCCTGCGGACAACCGCAAGTAGCGGACATCGGGTTAATGGGAACGAAAGCACGCAAAAACGGCAAGCCTGTAGAAGGGGTAGACATCTACATGGGCGGCACAGTTGGTAAAGACGCACATTTGGGAACCTGCGTGCAGAAAGGAATCCCTTGTGAAGACTTGCTACCCGTGTTGCGCGAACTGCTGATCGAGCGTTTTGGTGCCCAACCCAGAGGTCAAGAACTAGGAACTAGTAATTTGGTGCCTGACCGTTCTCAGTCCCCAGTCCCCAGTCACTAGTGCCCAAGAAAGACACAAACAAAGATACAGCCAAGAACTAAAAAATGAGTAGATTTACCCGCAGAAAATTCATCTTGACCGCAGGCGCAGCTACAGCCGGAAGCCTGATAATACATGGTTGTACCTCTGGATCATCCAATACTGCAGAAAATGGCGGTGGAACATCGGCTGGATCAGCTACACCAGCTGCCAATGTTTCCAGTGCCGACGCACCAGAAGTTACCAAAGCCAAGTTAGGATTCATTGCCTTAACCGATTCAGCACCCTTAATTATTGCCAAAGAAAAGGGCATGTTTGCTAAGTATGGCATGAAAGATGTGGAGGTAATCAAACAAGCTTCTTGGGGTACAACCCGCGACAACTTAGTCTTGGGTTCCCAGGGGGGTGGGATTGATGGCGCCCATATTCTCACACCAATGCCTTACTTAATTTCTTTAGGCACCGTCACCGATGGCAGAAAGGTTCCCATGTACATCTTGGCACGGTTAAATTACAATGGTCAGGGAATTCTGCTGTCTAACACCTACAAAGATGTCAAAGTCGGTGTGGATACCAAGCAGTTAAAAGACGCCTTTGCGAAACAAAAATCCGCTGGGAAGAATGAACTCAAAGTCGCCATGACTTTCCCAGGAGGCACCCACGATTTGTGGATTCGTTACTGGATGGCTGCTGGTGGTATTAACCCCGATACAGATGTATCTACCATTGTTGTACCACCACCACAGATGGTTGCTAACCTGAAAGTTAACAATATGGAAGCTTTCTGTGTGGGAGAACCTTGGCCTCTGCAGACAGTCAACCAAAAAATAGGTTACATGGCCGCAACCACCGGCGAAGTTTGGAAAGACCACCCAGAGAAAGCCTTTGCGATGCGTGCAGACTGGGTAGATAAAAATCCCAAAGCCACCAAAGCATTACTGATGGCGGTACAGGAAGCCCAACAGTGGTGTGACAAGGTGGAAAATAAAGAAGAGATGTGCAAAATCCTTGCCAAACGGGAATGGTTCAAGGTGCCCTTCACAGATATTATTGACCGTTCTCAAGGGAAATTTGACTACGGTACCGGACGGGTTGAAGACTACAGTAAGACCCTGATGATGAAGCATTGGCAAGACAATGCTTCCTATCCTTACAAGAGCCATGATTTGTGGTTCCTCACTGAAAATATTCGCTGGGGTTACATTCCCCCAGATACGGATACTAAAGCAATTATTGACAAAGTAAACCGGGAAGACCTGTGGAAAGAAGCAGCTAAAGCTATTGGTGTTCCTGCAGCCGAAATTCCTACTAGCACTTCCCGTGGTGTGGAAACCTTCTTCGATGGGGTGAAATTTGACCCAGAAAAGCCAGAAGAATACCTCAAGAGCCTAAAAATCAAGAAAGTCTAAGGGTGAATGATTTCTCCTGAGTAATTACTCAGGAGGAGGAAACCCCAACCCTACTCAGGACTAGTGAACTTCTATTCAGCACTTACACAAATTCCTACATTCGCACCCGGAGACTTTTCAGGATGACCACAGCAAAGCTAAACCGACGTTCCAACGCAGGGGAAAATCCCCTAGCCAAAATCATTAAACAGAATGGCAAGAAAATCTTAGCTCCGATCGTTGCGATCGCTCTATTTTTGTTAATTTGGCAACTTGCTTGCTCAGGCCCAAAGCCTAACTTACCATCACCGCTCACCACTGTTCAAGAAACCTGGGAGTTAATTGTTAACCCATTTTTTGACAACGGTGGTACTGATAAAGGCTTGGCTTTACAGATTGGAGCTAGTTTAGGACGTGTAGCAGTTGGTTTTACTTTATCTGCTGTTGTCGGTATTGTCCTCGGTATCCTGATTGGGACTAACGAGCTACTATTTATAGCGGTAGATCCACTGTTTCAAGTGTTACGAACAGTCCCCCCCTTAGCTTGGCTACCCATTTCCCTGGCAGCATTTCGCGATAGCGAACCATCGGCAATTTTCGTAATTTTCATCACATCTATCTGGCCTATCCTGATTAACACGATTGTAGGTGTACAACAGATTCCCCAAGACTACAGAAACGTTGCCAGAGTACTGCGTCTGTCTGGCTGGAAGTATTTCTACAAAATTGTGTTTCCCGCTTCTGTTCCCTACATTTTTACAGGTTTACGTATAGGTATCGGCTTATCCTGGTTAGCAATTGTAGCGGCAGAAATGTTGGTGGGTGGTGTAGGTATCGGCTTCTTTATCTGGGATGCTTGGAATAGTACCCGCCTCAGTGAAATTATCATCGCTCTAGTATACGTGGGTGTAGTTGGTCTGATGTTGGATCGGTTAGTCGCTTTTATTGCTAGCAAAGTAGTACCTGCAGATCAAAAGTAGTCATTAATCATCACACATGAGTCATTAGTTCAAACAATGAGCGGAAAAATATCACAACTAATGACCAATGACCAATAACTAATGACTAGTAACTAAGGACTAAGGACTAAGGAATAATGAGCGTATTTGTAGAAGTAGACCACGTAGACCGCGTATTTAATCTCCCCAATGGCGGTAAATACATCGCCTTAAAAGATATTGAACTGAGAATCAGACAAGGTGAGTTTATCTCCCTGATTGGACACTCTGGTTGTGGTAAATCCACCCTATTAAACATTATCGCTGGCTTGGATCGGGCTTCTTCTGGTGGTGTAATTCTGGAAGGAAGGGAAGTCAAAGACCCAGGTCCCGACCGGATGGTGGTCTTCCAAAACTATTCTCTACTACCGTGGTTAAGCGTGCGGGAAAATATCTCCCTAGCGGTAGATGAAGTTTATCAAAAGAAGAGCGCCGCCGAACGCAAAGCCATTATTGAACACCACATTGACATTGTAGGATTGCGTCATGCTGCGGCAAAGCGCCCTGGTCAATTATCTGGGGGGATGAAACAACGGGTAGCGATCGCTCGCGCTCTAGCACTACGTCCAAAATTATTACTCCTAGATGAACCCTTCGGTGCCCTAGATGCTCTGACACGGGGTAGCTTGCAGGAACAGTTGATGAAAATCTGTAACGAGAACAACGTTACCTGCGTCATGGTGACTCACGATGTGGACGAAGCGCTGCTCCTGTCTGACCGGATTGTCATGCTCACCAACGGTCCAGAAGCCCAAATCGGACAAATTTTAGAAGTACCCATCCCCCGTCCCCGGAAGCGTTTGGAAGTAGTGAATCACCCCGAGTACTATAGCTTGCGGAACGAGATGATTTACTTCCTCAACCAGCAGAAACTCGCCAAAAAGCGCAAAGCACAAGCACAAGCTCCCGCAGTGGTATCGCGCAATGGTTTGGAAAAGGTCAATCTCGACCTTGGGTTTATTCCCCTCATCGATGCGGCACCTCTAATTGTTGCCAAAGAGAAGGGCTTTTTTGCTAACCACGGTCTGGAAGAAGTCACCTTATTCCGCGAACCAAGCTGGAAAGAAATCGCCAAAGGTGTCGGGACTGGTAGACTAGATGCAGCCCAGATGCTAGCGGGAATGCCAATTGCTTTAACCCTAGGTGCGGGTGATAAAAGACCACTACCAATGGTGTCAGCAATCACGCTGTCCCGCAATGGTAACGCGATTACCTTGAGCAAGAAGTTATTTAACGGGGGTGTGAGAACCCTAGAGGACTTTAAAGCTTTCATCAGCGCTGACCCGGATAAAGTCCATACGCTCGGTATGGTGCATCCCACATCGATGCATAATTTAATGTTGCGCTACTGGTTAGCTGCGGGTGGTATCGACCCAGATCGGGACGTTCATCTGACGGTAATTCCCCCAGCCCAGATGGTGTCTAACCTCAAAGCTGGTAATATTGATGGTTACTGTGCTGGCGACCCCTGGAACAACCGCGCTATTAAAGAAGACCTAGGGTTTGCGATCGCTACCGATTTAGATATCTGGCCTGGACACCCAGAAAAGGTGCTGGGAGTAACTGAAGAATGGGCGAATAAATACCCCAAAACTCACCAAGCACTGGTAACAGCCCTACTGGAAGCCTGTGAATATTGCGACGACCGCCGCAATCGGGAAGAAGTTGTCGAATTACTCAGTCTTCCTGATTATCTCAACATGAACCCGGAATACATCCGTCCAGGCTTTATCGACCCCTACAATCGCGGTACAGGTGAAGAACCACAGGATCTGTATTCCTATAACCAGTTCTATGTCAACAAGACAAACTACCCAGACAAGAACGAAAACCTGTGGATTATGACCCAGTTAGCTCGTTGGGGTTTGGCTCCCTTCCCGAAAAACTGGGTGGATATTTTAAGCCGTGTTTGTCGCAGCGATGTGTTTGGGGCTGCAGCCAGAGATTTGGGCTTCCTCGACACCGCCAGAGAAGCAACATCTATCCGCTTATTTGATGGTATCGTCTTTAATCCCGACGAGCCAATGCAATACCTGAATCGCTTGGCAATTAAACGCCAAATCCGCATCGAAGAAATCTTTCTCGATAGTTTAGCAGCCTAATCAATTTTGGATTTTTAATAGGCTCCAACTACCCTCGTTACCAGGCGGTCGCCTGGTAACGAGAAGAATCTAAAATAAAACAATCCACAATTAAAAATATGACTTTCATGCAAACAAGAAACGGTAACGGAACTGCCACCCAAACTAGCAAACAACAGCGCAATCCTAATGACCCCTTCTTAGTGATTGAAGGTGTGACCAAAGTTTATCCCACTGCTAATGGTCCCTACACCGTATTAGATGGTATTGACCTGACTGTCAAAGAAGGGGAATTTGTTTGCGTGATTGGTCACTCTGGTTGCGGCAAATCTACTCTATTAAATATGGTGTCTGGTTTCAACAGTCCCACCGATGGTGAAGTGCGGCTGCAAAGCAAGCGGATTACCGAACCTGGTCCAGACCGGATGATGGTATTCCAAAACTACTGCTTGCTCCCTTGGTTAAGCGTTTTTGATAATGTTTATACGGCTGTTGATGCGGTATTTCCTAAGAAGAAAGAAGCAGAAAAACGCGCTATTGTCAAGGAACATTTGGCAATGGTAGGACTAACAGAAGCTGCGGAGAAAAAACCCACACAAATATCGGGAGGGATGAAGCAGCGGACTGCTATTGCTCGCGCTCTTTCTATCCGTCCAGAAATCTTGATTTTGGATGAACCTTTTGGGGCTTTGGACGCGATTACCAAAGAAGAATTGCAAGAGGAACTGTTGCAAATTTGGCGGGAACATCGGGTTACAGTCCTGATGATTACCCACGACATCGATGAAGCGTTGTTCTTAGCAGACCGCTTAGTAATGATGACCAATGGACCTGCAGCAAAAATTGGTGAAGTTATAGACATTCCCTTCACCCGTCCCCGTAATCGGGCGCGAATTATGGAAGATCCAAAATACTACGAATTGCGTAACTATGTCCTCGATTACTTGTACAATCGTTACGCTCATGATGACGCTGCTGATTAAGGATTTTGAAGAATCTGACAGGACAGCACCATTCTCAATAATTTACGGCACTCAGGAAGGGCGGGGAAACCCCTCTCAGGAAGGGCGGGGTTTCCCCGCCCCTACAATACTAAAATTACTATGGCAATTCCAGAAATTACACAACAAATTTTAGCGGCGAAAGAAACTAAAGGCATGAGTTTTCAAGACCTAGGAAATATTCTAGGTCGCGACCCAATCTGGGTAGCCGCGTTAATTTACCGCCAAGCTAGTGCTTCTTTAGAGGAAGCAACCAAGCTTTTAGAAGCGCTGGAATTATCGCTCTTATTAGCTAGTGAATTAGCTCAATTTCCTGTTAAAGGGTCTTTAGAACCAGTGATTCCCACTGACCCATTAATATATCGATTTTATGAGATAATGCAAGTTTATGGAATGCCCATGAAGGCAGTTATTCATGAACTTTTTGGTGATGGAATTATGAGTGCAATTGATTTTACTCTATCAATAGACAAGGAGGAAGACCCAAAAGGCGACAGGGTGAAAGTTACAATGTCAGGGAAATTTTTGCCCTATAAAAAGTGGTAATGGGGATTAGTCATTAGTCATTAGTCATTAGTCATTAGTTATTGGTTGTAATGAGGACTTTACAGATTACTCAGAACCCATTACTAATATCTAAAAAAACTTTGTCAGGAGTGAGGGTCTGAGGTTTGTTATTGTGTATTCAATCATTAATTGTTGTTAAAAATCACCAGAATTAAAACAACTTTGGCAAAAGATATATTATCAGGGAAACACACAATGACAAACGGTGATAGTACCAAAACTCTCTGCCCTTACTGTGGTGTTGGGTGTGGTTTAGAAGTCCTCAAAACTAAAACTGATGACTACAAAGTTAGGGGCGATCGCAACCATCCTTCCAGTCAAGGAATGGTTTGTGTCAAAGGAGCGACAATCACCGAGTCTATTGATAAAGACCGACTGCTCTACCCGATGGTACGAGACTCCCTAAATGAACCGTTTCGTCGCGTTAATTGGGATGAAGCTCTAGATATAATCGCTAATCGCTTGCAAGCAGTTTGTACAGCATACGGACCTAATGCTATGTGTATGTATGGCTCTGGTCAGATGCAAACTGAGGATTATTATGTAGCACAAAAATTCTTACGAGCTTGTTTAGGAACGAATAATTTTGATTCCAATTCCCGTCTGTGCATGTCCAGTGCTGTAGCGGGTTATGTTAAAAGTTTTGGTGTCGATGGTCCTCCCTGCTGCTATGAAGATTTAGAACTGACAGATTGCGCTTTTATTATTGGTAGTAACGCCGCTGAGTGTCACCCCATCGCTTTCAATCGCTTTGAAAAATATCATAAAAAAAATCCCAAAGTAAAACTAGTTGTTGTTGACCCGCGTCTAACTCCTACAGCCGCATCTGCAGATTTACATCTAGCAATTAACCCCGGTACAGATATCGATTTACTCAACGGAATTGGACATTTATTATTGTCTTGGGGGCACATAGATGGGAAATTTATTGAAGAATCAACTAATAACTTTGTCGAATATACGCGCATTCTCCAGTACTATACCCCAGAATTAGTCGCCCAACGCTGTGGTATTTCTGTAGATGATTTACATACCGCCGCTCGTTACTGGAAGTCAGCGAATAGAGTCCTGTCTCTGTGGTCGATGGGTATCAACCAGTCCAGTGAAGGTACTGCAAAAGTATGTAGTATTATCAATCTTCACTTGATGACCGGACAAATTGGTAAACCAGGAGCGGGACCTTTTTCCCTTACAGGTCAACCAAACGCGATGGGGGGACGAGAAGTAGGTGGTTTAATTCACTTGTTACCCGGTTATCGGTTTGTAACTGACCCCCAACACCGAGCAGAAGTTGCCCAATTTTGGGGTGTTCCGGAAGCTAAATTATCACCCCTTCCCGGTCGTACCGCTTGGGAAATTGTTACAGGTTTAGAAACAGGGGATGTGCAATTTTTGTGGATTGTGGCTACTAACCCAGCAGTCAGTCTCCCAGATTTGGAACGGTCAAAAGCTGCCTTGAAACGCTCTCCCTTCACAGTTTACCAAGACGCCTATTATCCCACAGAAACCGCTGCTTACGCCCATGTTTTGCTGCCTGCAGCGCAGTGGGGGGAAAAAACCGGCACAATGACCAATTCTGAGCGGGTAGTCACCCTGTGTCAAGCTTTTCGTTCCCCCGTCGGGGAGGCTAAAGCTGACTGGGAAATTATGGTGGAAGTCGCTCGACGCATGGGTTTTGCTGACAAGTTTCCCTTTAGGAATTCCGCTGAAGTTTACGCTGAGTTTGTGAAAATTACACGCGATCGCCCCTGTGACATGAGCGGTCTTTCTCATGAACGTCTCGCGACGGTCGGTCCGATGCAATGGCCTTGTCCGGATACTGAGGTATCCCAATCTAATAAAGCGAAACGTCTGTATACCGATGGTCGTTTTCATACAGCCAACCATCGAGCGAATTTTGTCCCCAGTCACTCACGGGGACTAGCGGAACCACCCGATTCAGATTATCCTTTTGTCTTGACAAATGGTCGCCTTTATGGTCATTGGCATACTCAGACACGCACCGGCAGAATTGAGAAAATTCAGCAGATGTATCCCGGTCCGTTTATCGAAATTCATCCCCGCGATGCGGCGAAATTGAAGATTCAGGAAAACGACTGGGTGGAAGTGCGATCGCGTCGCGGTCATGGGAAGTTTCCTGCCAAAATTACACGGGGTATTTCCCCAGGTACCGTGTTTGTACCCATGCACTGGGGGGCATTGTGGGCAGATAATGCTGAAGCTAATGCCCTTACCCATCCTGAATATTGCCCTATTTCCAAGCAACCGGAATTAAAAGCCTGTGCAGTGCAGCTTACGCCGGTTTGTGTGCATATTAATACCGAGGACTACAGTCTCCAAAGTCAAGCGCGTTAGTAGTTGACACCCTGGATAGTTCGTAATTCGCAATTGTCACCCCGACCATTAATTACTAATTCCGAATTAGTAATTATTTGGTCGTAGTTACTTTGGTAGACTACTAGTCAGAGTAAACTAGCGGTCAGAAGGTATTCAGGGTTAGCAAATGAAAAGATTATTCCGGCAAATCCTAAGCGTAACTAAAGATGAAGCCTTTATGCACTTCATTGAAGCCATAGAGGTGATTGTCTCCAAAGTTCTCTCCTTAGCGATGGTCGTGGTAGTTCTAGTTGCTATTTTTGACCTGGGAGTTTACATATACAACGAATTATTTACTGCAGATTATGGTACTTTTAATAAAACTTTATTTAAAATATTTGGGTTATTCTTGAATATTTTAATTGCTTTGGAAATCTTAGAAAATATCACAGGTTATTTAAAAAAACATGTTTTGCAAGTTGAATTAGTTATTGTTACTTCCTTAATTGCTGTAGCCAGAAAAATCATTATTCTCGACTTGGAAAAGACGACAGGAATTGATGTAATAGGTCTGGGAATAGCTGTTTTAGCTCTCTCCATTAGCTATTTAATAATTCGCAGTAGTAACACCAAAAGAAATAATTGAATAATTGATTATTACCAAGTTGCACCAATTGTATTGCGGACTTATAAAAGCTAGAAAATTCCCAAAAACATTAGGAATTAATCATTAATACTAATTAATTAACTAAAAATAGAAAAAAAGGACAATGACAGAATGACATTTTTTCAATTTGAGGCAGATTTTGTGAATTCCCTGCGTTGCATTCCCATGCAAGTACGCTACAAACTCGACACCTGCGGTATCAAATTAAAGCTGTCTGACTGGAATCAGATGAATCAACCAGAACGGGAAGCTTTGGTGGAAACACCTTGCTCTAGTGAAAGCGAAATCCAATCTTACCGGGAATATCTCCAGGATTTAATCCTACAGCGGAGTGGGGAACCAGCAAAGGAATTACCCATTGACCCCCATCCCGTGTGGATGGATAGCACTAATCTACCAGATAGCGTCCAACAGCAGGCGTTGCTATTGGGAGTGACTCTCACACCCCAGGAATGGTCTACACTCACTCCTCTCCAGCGGTTTGCATTGCTGAAACTCAGTCGTCCAGGACACGAAAATCGCAACTTTGCACCCGCGCTGAAGGAATTTAATTTAATTTAACAAATTTTGCGGAATTCCCCATCCGTCTGCACGGTGGCAAATAAAGTAGTGCCACTATTGTCATACTTAGGATAGTTGCGTTCTCTGACGGCAGAGGGTTAGAGTGCGTGAATCATTAACTGAAGTTCAAGTTATATTATAGTAATTGTTTATACTAATAAAATAAATTAATACAAGTATTCATACTGAAAAAATATAGCTATAAAAGAGGAATCCGAAACAAATTAAGATGACTTATTTTAATGTAATAATGATAATGATAATAATTAACATATTGATCATCTCAATATCATCAAAAATTAATGTGCTATTTCTTACGGAAGATTACTGATATTAGAAGTCTTTAAGTTACAATAGTGCTATTGTTGACAACAAAAATACGGTTTCAAAAATCTTCTGGGTCTGTAATTGTGAGTGTAAAATAACCAGTGCTAATACAGAAAGGAGTGGGAAGCGATAGCTAGTAACTCTTAAGGATGTGCCGTGATTCACTCACAAAGCCAAACCCACCGATAAGTATCTGCAAAAGTTATAAAAAACACGAAGTAAAAGTCCAGTGGATTTCCTGTTGGTATGAAAAAAATCAGGAAGAAAGAACTAGGAAGGAAAGAAGATGGAAAAATTACTTCATGCTTCCCGCTTCTGTAGGAAATCTTCCTGTTATCCATTTCACAAGCTGTCACAAGGCAGAAATGCATCAATGGCAACATCTGACACAATTTATGATTGCAGTGGCAGATTTTCATAGCGCGCTTGGCGCCGTCCTTTCACAAGTGTGTGAATATACAAACTGGGATTATGGCGAAGCCTGGATTCCCACAGCAAACAACGCTGTTATGGAACTAAGTCAGGTTTGGTACAGTCGCAGCCTGACTGAAGAACTTAGTGAATCTGCCTTGAAGCAATTCCGCTGCTGTAGTGAGGGGTTGACATTGCCCCTAAAAACTGGCTTACCGGGGCGTGTCTGGTATACTCAACAGCCAGAATGGATTGTAAATCTAGATAACCATTCAGAAAATAAGTTCATTCGCAGTAAAATTGCTCATGCTTGTGGATTTAAAACGGCTTTAGGCATACCAATAGTGGTGCAGCATCAGGTACTGGCAATTTTGGTGTTTTTGACATCTCGCCCCCAACAGGAGGACGAGCATGTAGTTGTTGAGGTGAAAGCACTTTGTGATTTACACCTGCGGACGTTTCTCTCTAGAGGGACGACTTCATATACCAAACAACAGGAAAAAATTACAGATATTACTAGTATAGGAGATGCCCAGTTGCGTGACATCCCAGAGTGGGATAAAGTGCAAAATCTTTGCCAAGAGATAGTACCAATAAGCAATAAGCTCCTTTGGTGCGATCCGCTCACGGGACTAGCAAGCCGTACCTACTTCATGGAACACTTGCAAAGCCATTGTAAATTGGCGAATGCACCAGACTCTAACTACCAATTTGCAGTTTTATTTTTAGATTTAGACCGTTTCAAAATCATCAACGATAGTTTGGGATACTCCTTGGGAGACCAACTGTTAGTAGTAATTTCTCAGAAAATTCAAACTTGCTTGCAACCGCAGGATGTTATCGCCCGTTTAGGGGGAGATGAATTCGCTATCCTGTTGAATAACATTCAATCAGAAGCAGACGCTAGCCAAATAGCTAAACAAATTTGTACGGAACTTAGTTCTCCCTTCCTAGTGGCTGGTCATGAAGTCTTCACTGGTGTCAGTATTGGTATTGCCCTTTCACAAACCCAAGCCCCTTGCTTACCAGAAGACCTGCTACGCTACGCCGACCTTGCTATGTGCCATGCCAAGCAACTGGTTAAGGGACGCCATATGGTATTTGAGAAAGCTATGCATGACCGTGCTGTTGCCCGTTGGCAGTTGGAAACGGACTTGAGACAGGCAATTCAAGAACTTAAGAACCAGAGGGTTCACAGCCACAATTCCCAGTTCAAAATTCCCAATTTCCAACACACACTGACCCTGTTTCGTCGTCTCCAGAGAAGCAGGAAATCAACACTGCTGACTCTGGGTGCAACCCAATTGCAGGTTTACTACCAGCCAGTAGTATCAGTTTCTACTCATGAACCAATGGGTTTTGAGGCACTATTGCGTTGGCAGCATCCCCAACGCGGTTGGTTACCACCAAGCACTTTCATTCCTGTAGCAGAAGAAACTGGCATGATTTTGCCCCTAGGGGAATGGGTACTATGGCAAGCTTGCCGTCAATTGCGTCACTGGCAAAACCAATTTCCCCTAGCGCCACTGGTGATGAGCGTCAATGTGTCTTGTAAACAGCTATTGTCATCGGATTTAGTCGAGACCATCGACCGCATTCTCGATACATACAGCTTGGCTGGTTCTAGCTTGAAGTTAGAAATTACAGAAACTGTATTCATGGAAAATGCACAAGTAATCGCCAAGACGCTAGAACAACTCAAATCCTTGGGAGTCAAACTATCAATTGATGACTTTGGGATTGGCTATTCCTCGTTAAGTAGGTTACACGCCTTCCCCATTGATACATTAAAAATTGACCGTTCCTTTATCAGTGGCAATGAGAATTTAGACGAAAATTCTCAGATTGTACAAACCATTGTAGCTCTGGCGCATCAATTGGGTATGGATGTGGTAGCCGAAGGAGTAGAAACCACCGCTCAGCTAGAACACCTGAAAGTGTTACGCTGCGAATACGCTCAAGGATACCTATTTTCTCAGCCCGTGGACAGCAACGTCGCCGAATGGTTGATGACGCAAAAGCCGGTTTGAGGGCATGGGGTATGGGGTATGGGGCATGGGGTATGGGGCATGGGAAACTAATGACTAATGACTGAGGAAGAAGATGAGTTTTACAGCTAGTGTGATTTCTGCTAGGGAATGGGGCGCTAGACCACCTAAAGATAAATTTCCGGAAACGCAACCAAAATATATTATTGTTCACCACACCGATACCCCTAATCCTCCTAATCATGTGTCTAAAGGTACGTTAGATGGGTCAAAAAGATTTGCTCAGATTATCCAGCGGACGCATATGGATCAGTTCGGCTGGTCTGATTCTGGGCATAATTTTTTGAATACGACTGGGGGATGGTTGCTAGAGGGTAGACAGGGAACGCTGGCAGCTTTGCAAAAGGGGCGTTGTGTTCGTTCTGCTCATGCGGGAAACCGACTGGGTAACGAGTCCCCTGGTATCGAAAATGAGGGCAACTTCATGACTACTCAGATGTCCGCCAAGCAGTGGAACAGTCTGGTGGAACTGTGTGCAGCACTGTGTCAAGCCTGTAACCTCAAGCCGGAGGATATTAAGGGACATCGTGATTTTAGCCCTACGGATTGTCCCGGAAATTGGTTGTATAGCCAACTACCGAGACTCCGGCAAGAGGTGGCGCAAAAACTGGGTTTACCAGACATCCTACGGGAAGGTTCCAGTGGTCCAAAAGTTCGAGAATTGCAGCAACGCTTGTTGGATAAGGGCTTTAATCCCGGTCCAATTGATGGCATTTTTGGTAGCGGGACGAAAAATGCGGTGATAGCCTTTCAGCGTTCAGCGGGTTTGACCCCCGATGGTATTGCAGGACCTGTAACTTTGGCAGCCTTGACTAAGGAAGCTCCTCCACCACGCATTAGTTTAATTAATGCGGCTAAAGGTTATCGGGGGTTACCAAATCAAGACCAAGCCCTAGATTGGTTGGAGAAACAAATTCCCCAAGCGACGATGGAGGAATTTTCCCGCCGGTGGCGAAATGATGGTTAAGAAGCGTGAAAGAAGGTAGACAATAGAAAAATCAACCATGCATAACTATATTTTCTTCTCTCTTCTGTCTTCTGTGTTTTGACGTTCTCTCCGCCCTAAAAGGGCAGAGATTCTAAGAATCACTTCTTAGGCTTTCTCTTTCCCCGACAAACCTTAAAATCAACTATCCATTGCTGGCAATTCTTAAACTGTTTCACCGTTCAATCGAACCAATGAACAAGCCTAACTTAGCTGAACCCAGAGGGCTACATCTCCAGAGACTTACTAGAATACTGAATCTAGAGTTATCGTGCGCCCCACGATACGTTTTGGATCTAAAAATATTGTGTTTTCTGATTTGTCTATCTGTCGATAGCACAGCTATGTTTTTCTTGGTTTTCGCTACCCAATATTTTGCTTTGAGCAAGCTTTCCGGTTCAAGGAGCCTAAACCATGCCACCACCGTGGGAATTCCAACCATTACCATCGTACACGATTGAATCCTATGGGATGCAAAGATTCTGTAAAGTCCCCCTTCTAGGGGGAGGCTTTAAACCCAATTTTTCGGTAAGCGAGGAATAAATAACATGGCTGCAAAAAAAATCTTGATGCTCGTCGGCGACTACGTGGAAGATTATGAAGTGATGGTTCCCTTCCAGGCGTTGCAAATGGTGGGACACGCTGTCCATGCTGTTTGTCCTGATAAAAAAGCTGGTGATAAGGTGCGGACAGCGGTTCACGACTTTGAGGGAGACCAAACTTACAGCGAAAAACCCGGTCACAACTTCACGTTAAATGCTACCTTTGACAGTATAGATGCGACGAGCTACGACGCGCTTGTCATCCCCGGTGGACGGGCACCAGAATATATCCGCCTCAATCCCAAGGTGATTGAAATTACTCGTCACTTTGCTCAGACAAACAAGCCGATTGCTGCTATTTGTCACGGGTTGCAGTTATTGGCGGCGGCTGATGTTCTGCAAGGTAAGAGTTGCACTGCATACCCCGCCTGTGGACCAGATGTGACTCGCGCTGGGGGAACTTACGTGCAAATACCTGCTGACCAGGCAATAGTCGATGGTAATTTAGTTACAGCACCCGCCTGGCCTGCTCATCCCCAATGGTTAGCGGAATTTTTGCAGGTTCTGGGAACCAAGATTGAGCATCCTGAGATGGTTACTATTTAGCTTACACAGCTACAAACCCCACATCCGAGCAAAAAGACTATGTGGGGTGAATTTTTCGACTCTCCTAGAAAGTAGGTGAAACAAAGCTCTAACACACCATGTCATTGGTATTCATGTCATTGGTATTAATGATGCTTGACGTTTCGCACTTAGCACCTTACCCAGGAAGAGTTATGCCTCAAGAAACAGGTGATTACCAAATCATCATCCGCAAGGCAGAAATTACTGATTCAGATGGTATTGCTGAAGTTCATGTCCAATCTTGGAAAGCTACCTATCGCGGTTTAATTCCTGATTTTATTCTGGATACTCTTTCTATCGAACGTCGTCGCACCCTTTGGGAAAACATTATTTCGGTAGATAAAACCTCTACTTTAGTACTGCAATTAAATGGTATGATTGCTGGTTTTGTTAATTTCGGTTCTACTCGTGATAGTGATAAAAATCCAGAGATTAGCGCTGAAATTACTGCTATTTACCTTTCTCCCTATTGTTGGCGTCAAGGTTTAGGGAGGAAATTGTGTGAAGTGGCGATCGCTCACATAGCTCCTCTCGGTTTTCAAGAAGTTACTTTGTGGGTGCTGGATGGGAATGAAAGAGCAATTAGGTTTTATCAACACATGGGATTTTATCCCGATGGCTCTAAAAAGTTAGATCAGGGAAAAGAGTTACCATTGAATGAAGTCAGGTATGTTTTACCGCTTGTTGGGTAGTTCGGTTTAATTAGGATTTTTGCTCCTTGGGTTTCCTTCCTCAAAGCTCTTGACCCCAGCGTTGTGACTATTCAGCCACTGTTTAAGCGTGCGATCGCCCAATTGTATTTTAGCCTAATAAAGCCTTTGAAAATCTCGTTGATTGCCTCTGGTGGTCAATGATAATAGTGATGCTTCGCTTCAATTGTATGACTGGTGACGCAGCAGCCCACCTTATCTTATTCCTAAGCACAGCCTAAAAACAAGATCCAGTTAGGTTTTCCCTTAAGTTATAGCAGTCGCCAAGATGGTTACATCGGCAACTTCGTTACCATGCTACAGCCTAGTAACGAGTACGATAACTTTAGTAGAAACAAGCATCTGACCATATCCATAGGAAATCTAGTCGGGGCTTTTAGTCCAGACGTTTTTCTGTCATCCCTATATCTTTTTATTTGTAAAGTTATGTGAACTATCGCATAACTCCTCGAAGTTAACCAGAAAAGTCAATAACAAGTTGGGAAAATTAGTTATTGCTTAGATAAGTCAAAATAACAAGACTAAACGATAAGACTTTGGCAAAACTGAGAAATAATTTCTAACTTGTTGGGTACAAAATATCAAAACAAGGAGCCAATTATGTCTGATAAATTTACTGCTGTTAATAACGAACAACTGTTCACTGAATTAACTCCTGAAGAAGCATCTGTTGTCGAAGGTGGCGCCCGTCTAATTCTATATAACGCAACTGCTATCAAAGCTGATGCAGATTTTGGTCCGAGTAATGGAGACGACGTATATATCAAAGTTAACGGCAATAAAATCTTTGGAACTGTTAACGATGTAGATACTGGCGAAACCGTCAATATCAACAGAGTAATCTCCTTCAATGGAACTGCAAGAGTTAACTTTTTCGATAACGATCCCTGGCCTAATGATGACGATTCTCTAGGTGGTTTTACTGTCGGAAGCACTCCCACGGGTGGTACAAGAACGGCGCGTATCAGGGGTTCAGGCTCTGTTTATGACGTAACTTACAGAGTCGTCTAATCGTAGGGGCGGGGAAACCCCGCCCGTCTTATTTTTTAACCCCAACCACCATTTATTCTATTCCCCTATGAAATACCAGGTAGTTTTACAACACAGTGAAGAAGATTGTGGTGCCGCAAGTATCGCCACTATTGCGAAATACTACGGACGCACTTTTGCCCTTAACCGGGTGCGGGAAGCAGTCGGGACGGGTGCGCGGGGAACCTCCTTACTAGGTTTAAGACGGGGTGCAGAAGCCCTGGGATTTAACGCTCGTCAGGTAAAAGCTAACCCGCAAATGCTTGACCGCTTGCATGAAGTCCCGCTACCCGCCATCATTCACTGGAAAGGCTATCACTGGGTAATTTTATATGGACAAAAGCGGAAAAAATACGTGATTGCCGACCCTGCTGTTGGTATCCGTTATCTCAGTCGCAAGGAGTTGATGGCAGGTTGGGGCAATGGCATTATGCTGCTGTTGACACCAGACGACAGCCGCTTTTATCAACAAGAGTCAGATAAAATTGGCGGCTTTGGGCGTTATTTGGCGAGGGTTTTACCTTATCGCTGGATTCTTTTACAAGCAATTTCCATTAACTTCGTCATTGGGCTGCTTTCCCTGGCATCCCCCTTTATGATGCAACTGCTTACGGATGACGTGCTGGTGCGAGGGGATACCCAACTGCTAACTACCGTGGCAATTGGGGTAATTGCTATGAACCTGATTAGAAGTGCGATCGCATTGGTGCAGTCTCACCTCATCGGTCATTTTGCTCAGCGGTTGCAATTCGGGTTAATCCTGGAATATGGACGAAAACTTCTCCACTTACCCCTCTCCTACTTTGAAGGACGTCGAAGTGGGGAAGTCGTCAGTCGGATTGCAGATGTTCATGCTATAAACGCCCTAGTTTCCCAAATTGTCCTTGGTTTACCTAGCCAATTTTTCATCGCTGTGGTTTCCTTGGTTTGTATGCTGTTCTACAGTTGGGAACTTGCTTTTGCTTCCATCGCCGCTTTTGTCATCGTCACAGCAGTTAACTTGCTTTTCCTGCCCGCATTGCGCCAGAAAAGCCGTAATCTATTGGTATTAGGTACAGAAAACCAAGGCTTTCTTGTGGAGACATTTCGCGGCGTTCAAGTTCTGAAAACTACCCAAGCCACTCCTCAAGCTTGGGAAGAATATCAAACAAATTACGGTCGCCTCGCTAACCTCGGTTGGAGTACGATGAAACTGGGATTGTACAGCGGTACTTTCACAGGAATTCTTTCGACTTTGATTAATATTGGTGTTCTTTGGTTGGGCAGTACTTTGGTGATTAATCAACAGTTAACCATCGGACAATTGTTGATGTTTAATGGCATGAGTGGTAACTTCCTCGGCTTTTTGAGTTCGGCAATTGGTTTAGCTGATGAGTTTATTACTGCTCAAATTGTGATTCAACGTTTAACAGAAGTAATTGACGCCACTCCTGAAGACGAAAACGATTTCAAAAAGCCTTGGGCAGAAATTAAAGGCGATGCAGATATTACTTGCACTCAGCTTAACTTTCACCATGCCGGGAGAGTGGACTTATTAGAAGATTTTTCCTTAACTATTCCTGGCGGTCAAGTAATTGCTTTAATTGGTAAATCTGGTTGTGGTAAAAGTACCCTCGCCAAATTAATTGCTGGTTTATATTCTTCCCAGTCTGGTAATATCCGCTATGGCATTTATAATCAGCAAGACCTTTCTCTAGAATGTCTCCGTCAGCAAGTAGTGTTAGTTCCTCAAGAACCTCACTTTTGGAGTCGTTCTATTATTGACAACTTCCGCTTCAGTTATCCCCATATTAGTTTTGAGGAAATTGTTAGAGCTTGCCAAATAGCTGGTGCTGATGAATTTATTAGTAAATTGCCCGACAAATATCAAACAGTTTTAGGAGAATTTGGTGCAAATCTTTCTGGTGGACAACGGCAGAGATTAGCCATTGCTAGAGCAATAGTTAATGACCCTCCCGTACTAATTTTAGATGAATCTACTGGCGCTCTTGACCCAGTAAGTGAAGCCGAAGTACTGGATAGATTACTCTACCAGCGTCAAAGCAAAACCACAATTATGATTAGTCACCGTCCGAAAGTTATCCAGCGTGCTGATTGGATTGTACTTCTAGAACATGGACAGTTGAAAATCCAAGGAACTCCCGACAAATTGCGTCAAATTCCCGGCGACCATTTAGATTTTCTTGACGATTTTCTCCCATCAGTAAAGTCATTGGTTATTAGTCATTAGACTGTAGGATGCGCTCTTCGAAGTGTAACGCATCGCCGGAAATATAATCATCCCAGTTTCCGGTTCCATCGTCTAGCGCTAGAGAATTTATACTTATAGCGCTCGCCATTTCCGGTTCCATCGTCTAGCGCTAGAGAATTTCTACTTATAGCGATCGCAGTTTCCGGTTCCATCGTCTAGCGCTAGAGAATTTTTACTTATAGCGATCGCATTTCCCCCTTCCATCGTCTAGCGCTATAGGAATTTATTACTAATAATCCATCTATCATTTTTCAGTTCCGACTTCCTATGGTTACTACAAGCGATTCTTTATCCCCAATCCAAAATGACTTTCTACCCCCTATAAGTCGCTGGACTACCTATGGCGGAATGTTTATCCTCTGTGTGTTGGGGTTAACTATTCCCGTGGCTGCTGTAGCGAAATATAAAGTCACCGTCAAAGCGCCTGGTGTTGTCCGTCCGGCGGGTGAATTACGAATTGTGCAAGCGGCGACGGATGGTGCAATTATCAGCATCAATGTCAAGGAAAATCAGGTTGTGAAAAAAGGTGATGTCATTGCAACTATTGATGATTCTCGCTTGCAAACTAAAAAGAGCCAACTGCAAAGCAGTATCCAGCAAGCCAAGTTACAACTAGTACAAGTCAACGCCCAAATTAATGCCATCAACAACCAAGTAAGAGCCGAAACCGAGCGGATTACCAGAGTTGTGGCTTCTGCGTCAGCTGAACTGAGGGGGCGCCGCCGGGAATATCAAGATAAACAAGTTACCAGTATTGCGGAAGTTCAAGAAGCCGATGCCAATGTCAAGAGCGCTCTGGAAGAATTACACGGAGCAACCGCTCAATTAAAATCAACACAAGCTACCTTGAGGTCTATTCAGGCTGCTTTGAGCGCAGCAAAGTCAAAGCAGAATCGATATGAGAATGTCGCCAAACAAGGAGCGTTGTCACAGGATCAATTGGAGGAAGCACAATTAGCGGTTAAGCAACAAGAGGGTGCAGTACAAGCGCAACAAGGGCTGGTGGAAACGCAACAACAAACAATCCGACGGCTAGAACAAGCTGTCTCAGGGGCACAAGCTAGACGACAACGCATTCAAGCTGCTCTCAATCCCAGTAATGCAGAGGTAGCGATCGCTCAAGAACGCATTGCTCAAGAAAAAGCCGCCGGTGCTGCTAACTTTGCGACGCTGGATAAAGAACGCCAGAGCCTCATCCAGCAAGGGATGGAAATTCAAAAGCAGATAGAACGAGATGTGCGGGAACTGCAACAAGTAGAAGTTGACCTCACCCAGACGGTAATTTCTGCCCCCGTCGATGGTATTATCTTCAAGCTCAACTTACGAAACTCTAGCCAGACGGTGCGTCCTGGGGAAGAAATCGCTCAAATTGCTCCTAGTAACACACCGCTGGTCGTGAAGACTTTGGTGGACTCACAGGAAGTCAACAAAATCAAGACAGGTCAAAAGGTACATTTGCGCTTAGCTGCCTGTCCCTATCCAGATTACGGCACCCTCAAAGGTCAAGTAAAGGCGATTTCTGCGGATGCTATTTCCCCTAAAGCACAGGGTGCGTCACCTGGTGATACCCCAACTGCTGCAAATCAGAAACTGGGTTATGAGGTGACAGTTGAGCCAGAAAACCTGTCTTTAAATAAGGGTAAACAACATTGTCCCCTGCAATTGGGGATGGAAGCGAGAGCGGATATTATTTCCAGAGAAGAGACTGTATTACAATTCTTTCTCAGGAAGGCAAGATTGATAGCAGATGTGTAAACATAACACCCAGATTCCCGACAACTTCTGCGAAGTCGGGAATCTAGCTATCGATGCATTTCACCATTCATACCCATCTTCAATCGTCAATCTACCTTCATTTCCCATCCGCTAACCGCTCATTTAAGCGCTAAAGTGCTTACTACGAACAAGAGCAAAATTTCTCTCGTCGAGTACTACTTCACCGTTTGTGGTTCACTAACCCGCAAGCGCTTAAACATTGCTTCCCGTGCTTGTAGTGCAAGTTCGTCATCTAGAGGTGACAAAGAGATTTCCTGTTGATATTTTTGTCGCAGTGCTGTTTGAATCATCCAGTCAGCAACAAAGGGATTTTTTGGTAATAATGGACCGTGGGAATAGGTAGCGATCGCATTGCGATAAAATGCACCCTCTGTACCATCCTCACCATTGTTACCCAAACCGTACACTACCCGTCCCAAGGGTTCGACATCTCCGAGCTTGGTGCGTCCACCGTGATTTTCAAACCCGATAAGATAGGGTTTGCTGCCTGTCATGGCTTCCAACTCTTGCGCTAGACGCTCAGCGGTGACTTCAATGACTAAATTACCAATGCAACGACGAGCATTGACTCCTGGATGCACAGATACTAAATCAAATAGTCCTAAACCTTCAATTCTTTGTCCCAAACCGGGTTCATAATAGTGTCCCAACAGTTGGGGGGCGCCGCAAGTAAACACACCTGGTGTACCTTTGTCAAGTTTTTCCCGCAAGGCTGTAGCTTTGGCGCCGCGCAAGTCCCGCATGACGATTTCTTGCTGTCTGTCTTGGGCGCCACCACCGACTATCAAGTCTACTGACTGAATATCTGCGGCGGTAGAATCTTGATCTAGTGGCTTTACTTGCACATTGTACCCCCGCCATTGGGCGCGGCGTTCAATGCAGATGACATTTCCTCTGTCACCGTAGGTACTCATGAGTGTGGGGTAAAGCCAGCCAATTGTCAGGGTAAATTTTTCGGGAGACATTGATTTGGGGTGTAGGAAATTCAGTTTTAGGATACTGCTTAAGAAACACATTTGTTAGTAGGGGAGGTATAACCTCCCGCTTGTTGTTCCCTGGTTGAAGCTGGGAACAAGAAATTGCGGGAAAACCCCGCCCCTAAGACTCAGGACTGAATCAACGAGCAAACTTTTCTAGCCAGGAGTAGATAAGTTGTCATGTCTCCCTTACCTTTGACTTGAATTACACCCCGTTTTTCTAATACATATTTATCCTTAAGGCGTTCATAGGTACTCTCAGTTACTTGAATGCTACCGGGAATTCCCTGAGATTCCATCCGGCTGGCGGTGTTGACTGCATCACCCCACAAATCGTAGATAAACTTTTTCGTACCAATGACACCGGCAACTACAGGTCCGGTGTTAATCCCAATCCGAACATTGAGGGTGAGGTTGTTCTTAGTGCTAAATTTACGGACTTCTTGTTGAATATCCAGTGCCATTTCTGCCATTGCTTCTGCGTGGTCTTGGCGCATGTGGGGTAAACCGCTAGCTACCATGTAAGCATCACCAATGGTCTTGATTTTCTCCAAATTATGCTTTTCACATAACCAATCAAAAGCTGTGAATAATTCATTGAGCAATTTCACCAATTTTTCTGGTGGTAACTGTTCGGAAAGCTGAGTAAATCCCACAATATCAGCAAATAAAATTGTTACTTCTGTGAACCCATCGGCGATGTGGCGTTGCTGCTGCTTTAATTGTATAGCGATAGGTTCAGGTAAAATATTTAGTAATAAACGCTCGGATTTTTCCTGTTCTAGTTGCAATTGTGCGGTGCGTTCTCTGACACGCCTTTCTAATTCAACCGATGTTCGTCGCTGTTTGCTAATTACCAAAGCCAGTCCAGACAGCGCTAACACCGTAACTATTGCCAAGGTCATGAAAGTTCCCTTCAACCCTTTGAAAGTCTTTACCATGTAGCTATCTAAGGGTGTGGTGATTTCCAGAATACCGCGCACATCACCGACTTTCCAGTCTCGTTTGGGACTATCGGGATGGGTATTATGGCAATTCACACAACTAGGTTTCAATAAATCCGCTTGAGCATAACGCAAGGATAGACGACCTTGGAAATTTTCAAAGCTGTAATATGGCTGTTGGGGATTTTGGCGTAAATAGCTCAGTGCGTCCTTTTCAAAATTGTCTGTGGCGCCACCTTCTGTTTTGCGCCAGGGAAAGGGATAATCACTATATAATCGGACGGACATCCCAGTGTTTTGTTTGCTGAGGCTACTGGCAAGTTCAATTAAATATGTCGCTGGTAGAGGAATAGCACCCTCTTTGGTAGCGTAGTCATGGGTGACGCTAATACCAGGAACCATTTTAACCTTATCCACCGCCTTGGAAGCGTATAGGGTACGTGCTTCTTTGATAGCTTGAGCATACAGCGCTGTAGTTTCTAGGGCTTGGGTTTTGACTAATTCTGATGACAGCCGAGATATGTTCCATAAAGCACCTGCCAATCCGACGCAGAACAAGAGCGTTAAAATCAGGATAGTCCGCCTAAACAACAGTTGACTCAAAGCGTCCAATATTCGAGTTATTAAAAGGCGCATGGTATACCCAACATTATGTAACACTGTTTTTTCAGTTTATTCTTCATCTCAAAACAGACGGTTCCGCAAAATAGGGCGTAATTGTTACATTTGTCGTTGGGATGATGGCAAATTGGATAACCGTAATTCGGTCGGAGCGCATCAGGCTGTACAAGGGTTTCACTTACCTACTCCCCACAAGGGGATTGAAACGTGGCAACGGATAACAAGCAGATGAAACCGATGGGTGATGAATCAGTACAGATAACTTATTGAAAAAAATCAGATACAGACAGAGTGTGACGATTCCCGTGCAAGATTAGCATCAACAAGCAAGGGTAGGAATTTTCGTGGGAAGTATTCATTTTCAAGCGCTTCGCTCACAACTTCTTGCTGAAGTGACGGCAAACCTGGGAAATTATAATCTTCGCATACAGCCAGAAAATCGATAACAACTGCGTACCATAGCGCTAGATTATCAGTACGTCTCCCTGCTAAAAAATTAGATGCACGTTCTAGAAATGTGGGAACATGATGATTCACAAATGCTTGCTTCACCAACAACCACTCATGTACCTGTGGAACTGCAACAAAATTATTTTCATCTGAAAACTGCATGTAACGGGTAATAATTGCAAACAATTCCCTAACAAATTGATGACTTTTACCTGCCAAGATAAATGCTACCTCATCAATTATTTGTGTTACCAGAACTGGGAAAACGTCTTCTGGAAGCAATGCTACCCGTTGGGAACCCCAAGGTGATGATAGGGGTAAAGTTTCTGATGTTCCTTGAAGATAGCTGAGTAATTGGGAAGCGAGAGTAATAGCTTGCGGAAAATTGATTTTTTGTGCTTCATTCCGCACCAGATTTAACACCAAATGAATGCGGTGGATAAACAGAATGTCGTACCCATATTCATCCTCTAAAATTGCATCGCTAGTTAAAGCTTGAATAATCCGCTTTCTAGCACTGTCAAAATCGCCAAGACGATAATCAAGGTAAGCTTGTGCAGGTTCTTGAAAAGCCTGATAAACTAAACTTCCTTGATGGGAAATACGAGCCGATTCAAACTGCTTACATCCCTGAACAAACATTTCTTCCGCACTGACAAAATCCCCCCTACGACTTGCAATTAACCCTTGTGCGCGTATCTGACTCAACTCACGTAATAGCAATTGCTCCGTAGACGATAAATTGTGCTGCATTTGCATTTGCAGAAAGTAACCCAATAACTCATCAATATACTCTCCCGAACTCTTGGGAGAAACCGTAATTTGTTGTTGACAACCTTGACGGTAATGTTCCAGTGTTCTTTCAATCTGCGTCGTATATAAATTAAACATAAATAAAGCTACCTCTTATTGATTTTCTTTTCTTTTTTTTGCGTCTTTGCGTGAGACATAAAACTTATAGCAGTGCTAAATTATTTTTGAGAATAAACTGTTGATGCGTTACGCTTCGCTAACGCATCCTACGGTAATATAATTGGGTAATCAAGGAATTTATCGGCGTTTATGGGCGTTCATTTGCGGTTAATTTTATATAATTGGGTCAAGCAACAAAGGAAAACCAATCTTTTCCTCTGACAAACTCAAACGCAAGAAAAAATGAACCACACCACTAACACCAACCATCAAATCTGCAGTTGGCTGGTGGAAATTCTCAACTAACCAAGTCACCCCATTACTATCTGTTTCTCGACGCAGATAAAACAGCGTATTTGCAATAGCATTAGCACGTTCCAGCCATTGTTGATCACCTAAAACTCGCGCAGCTTCCAGATAAATATCACCCAGTCCACTTAAACCGTGACACTGACTAAGATTGCGATATTTAATATCAACAGAATGTACCTGTAGCGCGTGGGTAGCAATCTCCGCGAACGCTTCATTTCCTGTTAATTCGTATAACCTTAAAAACGTCAACGCAATACCAGGGGCACCGTGACACCACCACTTCCATTTTTCTTGACGAACATCGCTGTGATACCATTCCAATGCTTGCTCGTCATCACTTAACATCGCACCTGCAAACAACCAATCTGCACCACTTAACCAAGCACGTTCCGCATCATTACTACCAAAACGATGAGCATATTCTGCTAAAAAATAAACGATACCACTGACACCGTGAGCAAAACCAGTCATCGTTTGACCAGACATATTATCAACCCCAGACGGTGCTGACCAAGAACCGTCATCCTTTTGGGTTTTAATCAGATAATCTGCACAACGATGGGAAAGATTAAGTAACCTTTTATCTTGCAAGCGATCGCCACAATAAAGCGCTGCAACCCCTTGACCTGCGGCACCATGTGTGATGTCATACCAATCAAGTTTACCTGACAATGCTTGCACCAAGAAACCATCAATTTCGCTATTACGTTCAATGATTCCCCCTGCAATAGCTTCAGTTATAGCAACCGCCACACCAGCCTCACCAAAATGCAATCCAGGTAATCCTTTATCTGCTGCCTTCTTATCATTTAACAGCCAATTTATAGCACTTTTAACTCTGTTTTCAACCGCTTCCGTTCCATAACCAAACCGCGCCAATCTACTTAATAAATAAACTACCCCAGCCACACCAATATTAGCACTACGACGAACTTCATAAGACTGAGCAATATTGATATCTGGATGAGAAATACTATTAACACTAGATGATAACCACAAACCAGTTTCCGCATCAGTAACCACAGCATCAATTAACCCTTGCTGTGCCTTAAAGATAATATTCTTAAGATTGATGAATTTAGTTGTAACCGCTGCTTTATCCCTCTGCGTCTTTGCGTCTTTGCGCGAAACATTCCTCTTCTTACACCTTTGTATAGCACTTTGAACTATTTCTAAACCAGGTCGTTCTTGAGCATCATCTTTTACACATTTTGCCACCACTTCAATTAACTCAATTAGCGCACCATTAGTCAATCCCAACAACTGATTAACCCGGTTTTCTTCACCAGCAAATAGTACTAAATGAGGAGGAAGTCCAGTTAAAAGCGAAATCATCAAACAACCCAGAGAATAGATATCATCTGCAAACAATGGAGCCATACCAGATGCTTGTTGAGGCGACATAAAACCAGGAGTTCCTAAAACAAACACAGGACTTTTATCAGCAACAGCATGAGTTAATTCTAAATCTAATAAATAAACTTTTTCATCACTACCAATCCAAATATTTGCTCCCGTCAAATCACGGTGAACATATCCCGATGCGTGTAATTTTTGAATTGCCGCAATAATTTTTTCTAAATAAGCAAGCAATTGAATTTGTTCCTGATTTGTCAAACTCCCCCAACAACGATTAGCTAAAAAATTACTAGCAAATTCATCCAGAGATTGACCCTCAATATATTCAAACGGCAGATAACCATCACCATTAACTTCAAAGTAATCGTCAACTTGGGGAATAGGAACTAATCCTGATAAAGATTTATGTAAATATTCTTGATATTTTAACCGCGTTCTCACATCCCGTCCATACTTATCAGAAACACAGTATTTGCGTCCTTGCTTAATAATTTTAATCCCGACATTCTCTTGACTACGCACATCTAAGACACGAAAAACTGCACCCTTGGGATGCTGTTTGATTAATTCTAAAAATAAATATCCCGAACCAAATTGTTGATGAGAATGTTGCTCTGAAGAGAAAGAAAAATTAGTGAAAGGATTGGGAATACCTTCTGGAGGTACAAAAGGTACAGTGTAGGAATCTCGTATTAAAGAACCATCGGACGCATATATAGCAGGGAAAGATAGCCCTAAACGGTCTTGATATTGAATAGATTTAAACCCACCATATCTTGTATAGACGACATCACCCAGCCGCAAGTCACTGGGAATTACTGGACCCGAAAAACCCGAAGTAATTTTGATTAAAATCTCCGCTAAATTTTTCGCGTCATTATCTGAACCCGGATAGATAGTAATAAACTTCCCAATTTGAGTTTCTCCTAAATGTCCCTCATTTAATTGAGATAAAACTAGGTCATTAGTCGCAACTTTAAAAGGTACTTGGTACTCTTGGAGAACAGGAACAACAATTGCCAATAATTTCGCAGCTTCTGTAGGGATGGATGAGATATGCAATTTCCAACCTTGAGTAAGATTAGTTTCACCCACCATCAGCCAAGGAAATTGCAAGTAAGCGTTAATTCCTAATTCAGTTAATAGCTGATAATAATCATTTGTGCTGTGAGATATATTTGTAATTGTCTGGTTATCCAGGAAATTATGAGTTAAATTAATGTCACACATTTTGATTTTATCTCCTAATTTTACCCTTCAATTAGCAAACATAAATCACATGTTTTTATCAGTAAATAGTGGTTTATGTCATTCATTTGAAGCAATCAATGAGCGATAAATCGGTCACTATGAACAAGAACAAAACTGATGACATGAGCTACCTGTAGCAATCAAGACTTACGCAACTGGCATATTATCTTTAGTTTGTAGTGAGGAATGCGCGTCCTTATAATAAGCAGTTCAATCCGCTTACTACAAACAAAAAATGAGAATTATGTGTGATGCGTAAGTCTTACAAATAAGAAATGTGGGATAGATGCATGTCAATTAGTTACTCCACATTTCTCAAATTATTTAACGCAATTGCTGCTGCAATTTTACAGCAGGAATAGTAATTGGTTTGAGAATTTGAACAGCATCTCCAGGCTTACCAATCCGAGTAATACAACAGCCAGTGCAAACACAATCAGCAGCGGCTGATGGGTCGAGTTTACCAGTACTAATCTCTTGTAAAATTAGCTTAGATAATTCAGTCTTAGTAGCTGCATCGATGTAATCTACATTTGCCAATGCTTGACTAGGGTTGGCAATCAAAAGGTTATAAAATGCAGGGTCAGTTTTTGCTTGCTGTAACAGTTTAGCCACTCCCGGTTTAGGTGAACTAAGAGTTTGGTTGATATTAATTGAACCAGCCGGTTTGACAAGAATTGGTTTTGGTGATAGCTGAGCAAATGCACCAGTTATAGTGTAGAGAAAAACAGTCGGTGCGGTAACAACTAAACCCAGCATAAAACGGCTCGAAAGAGAGCGGAAAGCTTGCATATTTAACTCCTGAAAATTTATGATGTTGTTGTGATTTGGTGTGGGGTTTCAACCCCTTCACTCACCTATAGATTTGGCTTTTGGATTTTATGCAAGCGGTCAGCAGAAATGGGAAAAAAATTTTGGGGATGGGAAGGTGGAGAATTCCCTATACAGTCCTACAGCCAGCGTTCCTAGCTCTGTAATAAACTAGAGTCAATATCCGCTAATCTTGCACAACCACACAGAGCCATAGCGACATCTAATTCATCGCGCAACAGTTCGATGACATGCGCTACACCAGCAAGTCCACCTACCGCGAGTCCCCACAACACCGGACGACCCACAAGAACAGCAGAAGCACCTAAAGCTAAAGCCTTGAGAATATCCACACCCCGACGGATACCACCATCGACAATTATCTCAGCCCGACCATCAACAGATGCTACTATTTCACTCAAGGCCTCCAGAGATGCGATCGCACCATCTAATTGTCGTCCACCGTGATTAGAAACAATAATCCCCTTAACACCACATTCCACAGCACGAACAGCATCGTCTCCCCGTAAAATCCCTTTAACAACCAAAGGTAACGGACAAATTGATTGCAACCATTCTAAGTCACCCCAAGTTACACTAGCGTCCAGTTGTTCGGCAAAATAGGTAAATAACCCCGATTCTCCCTGCTGGTAAGGAATATTTAGTCCTGATAAATTTGCTAGATTAGCTAATCTTAAACCAGGTGGTAAAGTAAACTCGTTGCGCTTATCTTTCTCCCGTCTTCCCAACACAGGAGCATCCACAGTCAAACAAAGTGCTTTGTAACCAACAGCATAAGCTCTTTCTACTAAAGCACGAGTCAGTCCCCTATCTTTGTGAATATAAAGTTGAAACCACCGAGCGTCAGAGCTTGTATCTTTACAAGCCATTGCTACTTCTTCAATACTCTTAGTAGACATTGTACTTAATATCATACCCACACCCATTTTAGCCGCAGCTAATGAAGTTGCAACTTCTCCATCAGGATGAGCTAAACATTGAAAAGCCATCGGTGCAAGCAACAATGGTAATTGCAAAGATTGCCCTAAAATAGAAGTACTTAAATTCCGGTTACTGACATCTACCAGCATTCGCGGAAGTAACTTGACTCGCTCAAAAGCAACACGATTATCTCGTAAAGTCACCTCATCCCCAGCACCGCTACTATAATAATCAAACGCCATTCGCGATAGACGTTGCTTTGCTAATTGCTCATACTCAAATAAGTTTATAGGTGAGAAATTATTACCATTTAATTTAGACATAATTCTAATTCGTAATTATCTCTTGTTATCTCTCGTTCCCAGGTTCAACCTTCTCTCGTTCCCAGGTTCAACCTGGAATATCTGGGAGGTTATACCTCCCGTGGTGTAAGATATTAGTTAACCTCTGCCTTATTCCTAGAACCTTTCTACACCTTCAAACTGTTGTGATTGCATAGCCTTTGCAGCTTCCCCACAGGTGCGGGGTGTGGGGAAAATCTTCCCCGGATTTGCTAAACCCTGGGGATTAAATACCTCACGTACCCATTGCATTGTTTCTAAATCAGCATCAGTAAACATCTCCGGCATATAGCATTTTTTATCTGCACCAATCCCATGCTCACCAGAAATACTACCGCCGACTTTAACACAAAGTTTGAGAATTTCTCCCCCTACTTCTTCCACTTTTTCTAATGCACCCGGTACGGAATTATCATAAAGAATCAGTGGGTGCAAGTTACCATCACCAGCATGAAATACATTAGCAATGGGATAACCAAACTTTTTACTAATTTCCTCAATTTCTTTCAATACATAGGGTAACTGTGTCCGAGGAATTACCCCATCTTGGACATAATAATCTGGACTTAAATGTCCAGCCGCAGCAAAAGCAGCTTTCCGTCCTTTCCACAATTTTAAGCGCGTTTCTGGGTCACTAGCTGAAGTGACATTCCTCGCTCCATTCTTTTTGCAAATGTCAATTACCCGCTGTTTATTTTTGGCAACTTCCACTTCTAAACCGTCAATTTCAATTAACAAGATAGAATTGGCATCACGGGGATAACAATTCGTTTTCACCACATCTTCCACAGCATTAATACTGAGGTTATCCATGATTTCCATACCACCAGGAATAATCCCCGCGCTGATGATATCAGAAACCGTCGCACCCGCTGCTTCGACATTCGTAAAATCTGCCAAAAGTACACAAATTGATTCCGCAGTTTTGAGAATTCGCAGGGTAATTTCCGTAGCGATACCCAGGGTGCCTTCTGAACCCACAAATATACCAGGTAAATCATAACCCGGCATTTCGGGAATTTGTCCACCTAAATCAATAATCTCCCCCGTAGGAGTGACAACTTTTAAACCCAACACGTGGTTAGTAGTGACGCCATATTTGAGACAATGTACCCCCCCGGAATTTTCTGCCACATTCCCGCCAATAGAGCAGATAATTTGGCTGGAAGGGTCAGGAGCATAGTAAAATCCAGCACCACTTACTGCTTGTGTCACCCAGTTATTAATTACCCCTGGTTGCACAACCACTCGCTGGTTATCCAAATCTAGATTAAGTATTTGTCGCATTAAAGAAGTCACTATTAACACACAATTATCTATGGGCAAAGCACCACCAGATAACCCAGTCCCCGAACCACGGGCAATAAAAGGTAGGTTGTATTTATTACATATTTTTACCGCTGCCGCTACTTGTTCTGTTGTTCTCGGTAATACCGCCAGTGCAGGACGTTGACGATAGCTGGTGAGTCCATCACACTCATAGGTAATGAGTTCCTCACGGCGTTGGATGACACCATTTTTACCAAGTACAGCCTCGAATTCTTTGATGATCGGTTTCCAGTTGCGTTGTTGTGTTTTTTGAGTGAGCATCGGTTGTTGCAGATGAAGGTAGATATTTAAGTTATAGGTTATTCAAAGTGGAAATAATTTCCTCAGCTAGTTTTAAAGCGATTCGGGAAATACCAACTAATCCAGGGAATCTATCAACATAATCAGCTTGGTTGCGATATTGTCGTAACCGTTTCAAATTATCTGCTACTAATTGATGTGCTGAGTCAGGATTCAGCTTGAATTGCTGCCAAACATACCCATGTGCGTCACCTGTTGTGGGAATAATATTTGCCTGTTTATCGCGCAAATGGTTTCGTGCCAAGATAAAAGCTGCATAGTATGCTCTACTAATAGCATCACGCAGTTTAGCTTCCTGATTTGCTGGAGTAGTTTGTTCACCCGCGAGTTCTTTGGCTAAATTCAAATATTGTGACCAATCAAAACTCATCTGGGTATTCTAATGTCGTAAAAAACTGCTGATGCACTTGGTAGGGTAGACCTCTAAACCAATCCTTATCTAACTCATGCAGTCTGTCAACCGCCTCATCCGGTTCAAGATTCATCAGAATAGATAGTACCAGATGCACCCAGTCAGGAATTTCTGCGTCGGTATCAACTTCCAAAAATAACTGCGAGTCGGGAAAATATTGGCGAATTTTCTCTGGTGCTTCGAGCAGCACGGGAAGCAAAAATGGATACTTGTTGATAAATTCTAGAACTTCTGAGCGCGATCGCAACCTGTATAACTGCTCAAGAGTTTCGATATCGGCTGGGGAAATATTGAGTGTGGTATCTGTCATGGTTATGTGCAGCGAGGGTGTGATTACTATTGTCGCAAGGATTGTAGGTTGGGGGGATATTAGCCGACACCCTCCACGACACACAACCAAGTACAAACAGCCCTCCTAGGAAGGCTATTAACTAAATCCTATCCGGATCTACCCCCATTTCGCGTAATTTTGCAGCTAAACGTTCAGCGCGTTCCTCAAGCTGTCGTAGTTGTCCTTGCTCTTCCCTAATTAAATCTTCTACCACAGGAGGTGCAAGGACTGTATCGACTGATAACACCAATTGGGGAAACTGCACCGACTGAAATTGTTGTCCTCGGACATATTCTACCCGTTCATAACCTTCTTCCCCTTCTGGATGGCTTAACACCCAGACGCGCTGTTTATTTGGATCTACAATCCAATATTCAGGAATATCAATCAAAGCATACTCGGCGCGTTTGCGGATATAATCTTCTCGCCAGTTATCACTGGTAACTTCGACAACCAAATGTGGCACTTCCCCAAAGTCAAGTATTGCCGAACCTTGTCTAGCAGAGACTTCCTCCCAGAGATTTGATGTGCAAACTATGACATCAGGAATGCGAGATGAATCAACTTCTGTTCTTACACCAGTGGTGGTTGTAGCAATTAAAGGCAGATTTTCAGCCGCAAAGTAACGCCGTAGTTGGTAGACAATAAAATCACAAATTCTTGTATGTAAAGCTGTTGGTGTCGCCATCGGAATTAATTTGCCTCGAAATAATTCATATAAAACATCTGCCTCCCCCTGATATAAGCGATATTCTTCAAAGGTGAGGATTTGTTTTGCTGCGGTGGCGTGAGACATAGCAGTTTTAGTTGATTATTTGCTCTATCTTTTTTAATTTAAAATTTACCACATAAATGATATTTTTTGCAGAAACCACAACATTTTTATTCCCCCATCCTCCTGTAAAGCTATCCTATAAATATCGCTCGCAAATGGTAAAACTTATGGTTGAGCAACTTGTAATCAATGACGATAACTTCTATATCCCAGACGCCAACCAGCTAGTCACCGAAGATGATACACCTGTGGACAATTTCGCATCGGAAAAACAACAACGCCTATTAGTCGGCTCTCTTTACAGTTCTTTACAAAACCAGACTTTTCTAGCCGCCGCCAATGTCGGCATTTATCATGCTTACAGACAACCACAAATTTTCCCTGATGTCTTTCTCAGCTTAGATGTACAAGTACCAGAAAATTGGTGGGAGAAACAGAACCGTTGTTACATGTTGTGGGAATTTGAAAAACCCCCAGAAGTTGTGATTGAAATTGTCTCTAATAAAGAAGGTGATGAACTGGGAAGTAAACTGAAAACCTATGAAAAAATGCGCGCCAGTTACTACATAGTATATGACCCTTCGCACCAACTGGGAGAGCAAGTCCTGCACCTTTATGAACTGCGAGGAAGGCGATACTATCCCACCACAGATACTTGGTTAGAACAAGTTGGTTTAGGCTTGACTATTTGGGAAGGAGAATTTGAAGATAGACCAGATACTTGGTTGCGCTGGTGTAACCAAGATGGTACGGTTCTCCCAACTGGAGATGAACGCGCTGAAATAGCCGAACAACGCGCTGAAGTAGCACTGCAACGTGCATCCCAAGCCGAACACCGCGCCCAATTACTAGCAGAAAAACTGCGAGAAATGGGTGTTGACCCTGATAATATTTAATCAATGTAGAGACGTTTCATCAAATGTCTCTCACAAATTATACAAGTTATTAGTTACTTCCAAACTACCAACATATTTAGCAATGATTGACCCCCAAACTAAGTAGGCTGCACCATTTAAATGCTCTCCATCCGAGGTGTATTTAACATCTAATTGATTCTCGGAATTTGCCAGATGAGAAAATACATCTATGTATTGATAATTTAATTCCTGCGCCAACTCTTGCAAATATGAATTGAGCTTGAGTATATTGTGAGGATTCTGCCAATAACGAGTAATGTTATTGTTGACTGGTAAAACACTTTGGACAAATACTTGTGTTGTTGGTATTTTAGCCTGAAATTGCTGCAAAATCTGCTTGTATCCTGCCACAACCCCTTCTGGTGATTTCTCATCATATACCAAATCATTTATCCCTATCATCAGGAAAATTTGTTTTGGTTCTGACTCTAAAATTGTCTCTAAACGATTCTGTAACATAGATGTTGTATCACCAGAAATTCCCCGGTTTTTGACATGAGGATTTTCCAGTAATTCTGACCATTCCCCTTCATCAGTTATACTATCTCCCAAGAAGATGATATCTGAGTTGGATTTGGGTAGCTGTTCAAACTGACTTTTTTTATGTTGATAGTAAGGTGGGTAAGTCATATTACCCTGATTCATCTTGGCTTTGACAATCTGCAAAATTTTGTAGACTACAAAGGAAAAACCTCCTCGTTTAGAAATCAGTACACTTGCAGCTAATAAAAACAGCAGGTTTAAACTACTGGAAACCAGTAATGAGGTGATGATGATTTGATTGTTCATGGTAGTGTAAGATGATTAAGAATATCTGTATAAAATAACACTTAAATTTATGACCGCTCCGGAAAATTATTGATAAAATTCCTGCAACCGCTGCCAAACTTGCTCAACTAAGTCAGGACTATCTGTATCAAACCACTCGATTTGCGGATATGCTTTAAACCAAGTCCGCTGACGCTTAGCAAACTGTCGTGTATGCAAAACTGTTAACTCTTGCGCCGCATCTAAGGAGATATCACCCACCAAATATTGCTTGATTTCTTGATATCCCAAAGTATTCAACAACGGTAAATCTGCACCATATTTTTCGCACAGATACTCTACTTCATCCACCAAACCATCAGCTACCATTTGCTTAGTTCGCTTCGCAATACGCTGGGTAAGTTGAGCAGATTCGCAATCTAGACCAATTTGCAAAATCGGATAATCTGGGGGGTTTTCACCTTGTAATTCCGAAATCGGGCAACCAGTCACGTAAAATACTTCCAAGGCCCGTAAAGTCCGCACTGGGTCATGAGGATGAATTTTTGTTGCTGCAAGAGAATCGACTTGTTGCAACATGGCGTAAAGTTGGACTTGACCCAGGGATTCCAGTTGCGATCGCAATTCTTTTTGAGGTGCAACTCTGGGAATCTTCATCCCCTGCACTATCGATTTAATATACAACCCAGTACCCCCAACTAAGAGCATCGGGGTAACATCCTCGTAGGGGTAGGGAAACCCTACCCCAGGCAAAGAAGTAATTAACCCTTGCGCTTGCTGTTGATAATCTGCAACCGTCATTGTATCTGTAGGTTCGCAGATATCAATTAAATAATGAGGGACTAACTTTTGTTCACCCAATGTCGGCTTAGCTGTGCCAATATTGAATTCGCGGTACACTTGACGCGAATCTGCACTCAAAATCACTGTACTCAAACGCTGCGCCAAAACCAACGCTAAACCAGACTTCCCCGTCGCCGTCGCTCCACAAATAACAATCAATTTAGTCATTAGTCATTAGTCATTAGTCATTAGTTTCCCATGCCCGATGCCCGATGCCCCATGCCCCATGCCCGATGCTTGATGCCCCATGCCCGATGCCCCATTACCCATGCCCCATGCCCCATCCCCGATGCCTAAAATTGGGTATACCCCATGTATAAACTTCTCATGAAATTGCCCTAGAGTCGCCAACAAGGCTTTTGTGTTAGAATTTTGGAGTGTTTTTGCTTTTTTAGTTTTTGGGGGATTTTCCTCCCCAATATAGGAGAATTTGCATGACGAGCAGTTACAGCGCCGATCAGATTCAAGTTCTGGAAGGACTGGAACCTGTCCGCAAGCGACCGGGGATGTACATTGGCTCCACTGGTCCGCGGGGACTCCATCATCTAGTTTACGAGGTAGTGGACAACTCGATTGATGAAGCTTTGGCAGGTTACTGCACCCACGTGGAGGTGGATCTTAACGCTGACGGTTCTTGTACAGTGCAAGATGATGGTCGGGGGATTCCCACTGATACGGTAAAAAAAACGGGGAAATCGGCACTGGAAACTGTAATGACAGTATTGCACGCTGGGGGTAAATTTGGCGGCGGCGGTTACAAGGTTTCTGGTGGACTACACGGGGTGGGTATTTCTGTAGTCAATGCCCTTTCCGAGTGGGTGAAAGTCACGGTTTACCGAGACAAAAAGGTTCACACTCAACGCTACGAGAGGGGTATTCCCGTCACCGAACTCCAAGTTAAGCCGGACAAAGAAAACCGCACTGGTACTTGTGTCTCCTTTATGCCGGATGCGGAAATTTTCACCACAGGGACGGAATTTGATTACATTACCTTAGCTGGACGGCTGCGAGAATTAGCATATCTCAATGCTGGTGTGAAAATTATCTTTACTGACCACCGCCTAGATGTCCTCAAAAGTGACAAACCCAAGGTAGAAACCTACGAATACAAGGGTGGCATTCGGGAATACATCGCCTACATCAACCGCGATAAGCAAGCGTTGCATGAAGAAATTATCTACGTGCAAGGGGAACGTAACAACGTAAGCGTGGAAGTGGCCTTGCAATGGTGTACTGATGCTTATACAGACAACTTGCTCGGCTTTGCCAATAATATTCGTACCGTTGACGGCGGTACTCACCTGGAAGGCTTGAAGACAGTCTTGACACGGACAATGAATGCGATCGCTCGCAAGCGCAACAAGCTCAAAGACTCGGAGTCGAACCTCAGCGGTGAACACGTCCGGGAAGGTTTAACGGCAGTAATTTCGGTTAAAGTTCCCGAACCGGAATTTGAAGGACAAACCAAAACCAAGTTGGGTAACACCGAAGTCCGGGGTATTGTTGATTCCTTGGTGGGTGAAGTCCTCACGGAATACCTGGACTTTCATCCCAGTATCGCCGACTCGATTCTCGACAAAGCCATCCAAGCCTTCAAAGCCGCCGAAGCAGCCCGTCACGCGCGAGAGTTAGTCCGGCGGAAATCGGTGCTGGAATCCTCACCATTACCTGGAAAATTGGCGGATTGTTCTTCCAAAGACCCAGCCGAGTCGGAAATTTACATCGTCGAAGGCGATTCAGCTGGGGGCAGTGCCAAACAAGGACGCGACCGACGCTTCCAAGCAATTCTGCCGTTGCGCGGTAAAATCCTGAACATCGAGAAAACCGACGACTCGAAAATCTACAAAAACAACGAAGTCCAATCCCTAATCACCGCACTAGGTTTAGGGGTTAAGGGTGAAGAATTCGACTCGTCGCAACTGAGGTATCATCGCATCATCATCATGACTGACGCTGACGTAGATGGTGCCCACATCCGCACACTGCTGTTAACTTTCTTCTATCGCTATCAACGCTCGCTGATTGACCAAGGATATGTTTACATTGCTTGTCCGCCACTATATAAAGTAGAGCGGGGACGCAATCATCAGTATTGCTATAGCGATAGAGAACTGCAACAGTACATCGCTTCCTTACCCGATAATGCTAACTACACCATCCAGCGTTTTAAAGGGTTGGGGGAAATGATGCCAGAACAACTCTGGGATACCACCATGAACCCGGAAACTCGCACCCTCAAACAAGTGGAAATTGAAGACGCTGCCGAAGCTGACCGCATTTTCACCATCTTGATGGGTGACAGGGTGGCACCAAGACGGGAATTCATCGAAACCTACGGTTCTAAATTGAACCTCACCGAGTTGGATATTTAACCCTTTCATCAAGCGATAAATCGCTTACTACTAACAAGGGGGACTTAATTTTCCCCCTTACCCTTGATTTAGACCACTTGATAGGCAAAGCTGAGGGTTGCCCAATTGTTCACATCTAGTACATAAGCATCAGCCGCAGCGCCGTTAATTTCAGTTTTGGCGTCACTGGCATTGTGTAAGTCTTGCAGAAGTGCTTGTGCTACTTCTAGGGAGTTGGTGAGCGGATAAATCCGCTGTTGGGCGACAATCGGATGTTGGTTTGCTAATAGTGCGGCTAAGGTTTGGGTAAAGGGAGATGTGCTACAAATCAGTTGGGTTTCACACACCAAACCAGGTCCGTTGACAACCCATTCCGAGCCAGCAATGCTTTGCGGGATGGTAATGGTTGCATCTGGGGCGACAACTATATCTGTAAGCACAGGTGTGCCGGGAGAATTGTTAAATTGGGTGCTTGCAGACCAAGGGTAAAGAGCGATCGCGCTCTTGGTACTGTCCAAACCCAGCAGCATTAAATATAGGGGTCGAGTTCCTGTGTTTTGCACGCGATACTGAATCCGGCTACCGATAGGGATTGTCGGGATACCTGTAACACCTGTAGGGGCGGGGTTTTCCCGCCCTAGGTTTTCCCGCCCTAGGTTTCCCCACCCTGGGTTTGCCAGACCTGGGGAACCCAGACCTGGATTTCCCCATCCATCTAGGGGACGCTGGGTTTGTCGTTGGGTGATAATTTGGGGTATACCGCGAACTATTTCCAGAGTTGCCTTAACCCCTAAGCGAGAAGAACCTTCATTTACAGTTAGTCGCCACATCTTAGCCGCCACCAAGGGTGGTATTTTCGTTGCTAAGCGCTGCACAGCTAATTTTACCGCTTCTCCTGGTTCGCCACCGGTATTGGGGATGAGTTCTTGCGCGAGGGAAAATAAACCGTAGCGACTGGCAGAAACTGCTAGCGAACCAGTAGCTGGTAAATCAGCGGTGGGGAATTTTGGCAGTTTTCCAAATACATAATCCGCTGGTTGTTCACCCGCTACGGTGGAGGATACATGGGGAATACTAGAAAAAGCACTGGTAGCATCAACCCGTTCTATTCTTTCTAACGCCGTGTCCAGAGCAATAGTTAAATTTATGTGGCGTCCTACAAGTCGTACTGTTTCTTGTACCAGTTGTCCCACCCGTAGGGGTGGGGTTCCCCCACCCAAGGTTTGTCCTTCTATATCCTCCCTAGTGGCTATTTGTGCCTTGGCAGTTAATCCCGCACGCGAGCGCAGTATCATCTGCACAGAACCGCGACTATTCCCATCTCCACCATCCGGTGTCACTAGGGCAAACCGAGAATTAACGGCGTAGTTTTCCAGGACTTGGGGTGGTAATCCCCCTAACCACAATTGGGCAGTTTTACCATCGTCTTCCACGGCGGTGACTACACCCTCCGCAACGCTGCTATTGGCAATAAAATGTTCAGCAATCAAGATTTTTTCGCGATTTTTCTTGTCATTTAATAATCCTGGTTGCTGTTTTCCACCTAGCTGCTGAAGTGCAATTGCTACATGGTTGAGGCTAACTTGAATTGTTGTGGCTGGGGTAGCTTCCCACAACTCCTGTGTTAAGGCATAGGTAAACAACCCAGCACTAAACCCAGACATTAGTACTTCGGCAGCGATTTGGTTAGGGTTAGACGTAGATGTTAGCAGTAATCCTGGTGTTTCAGTAGAGACGCGATTAGTCGGGTCTGTTGTGAGTTGTTTTTGGAAGTCTATTTCTTGTTGACTCAGTTCTCCTGATACCAACTCTGGACGGGCACGAATTTTCAATCCACCTTGCCAAACCCCAGCAGGAGTATTGTAGCTAGTATCCAATACTGCGGTTACACGGTCTGTAGCTAGGGAACGCAGCAACAGTAGCAGGGTTTGTTCTAGTAAATAATTGACTTTTTTTGTTTCTTGTGGTAATGATATACCATCAACGGGAATTAGGGCATTTTGCAGAGTTTGTGGTGCATCTCCCCCTTCCATTCCCAGTTGAATGCGACTCCCATAGCCACTAAAGTGGAAAACCACCACATCATCTGGACTAGCTTGCTTAATCAAATGCTCTACAAAAGCAGTTTCGATATTTTCCCTGGTGGCTTGTTGTTCAGTTAGGGTGAGAATATCAGCCGGTTGGAAGCCAAAACGGTACAGCAAGAGTTCCCGTTGCAGTTCCACATCCACGAGACAACCGCTGAGTGATGGGGTTTGCGGATATTGATTAATACCTACCAATAATGCCAGCTTACGCGGAGTGGGTTGTGCTAAAGCTTGGTAATAGCGATTTCCCAAGGTTAACCACCCAGCCTCAGTCAGACCTAAAGCTGCAAGTGTAGAGCTAACCCGTTGTAAAAATGTCCGCCGCTTCATAATCAGCCATTAGCTATCAGCCTACCCTAGGGGTATAAAACCTTTGGGTGTTTACAGCTATCAGCATAAGGGGTGAATTAGGAAGTGTAAATTGAGTTTTGATACTTCCTACTGGGGAATGGGGCACACACTGATATCAGAGATACACGGATGATGGATGGGAATCGGGAATCGTCACTAGTTCCGATAGCGGAATAGTTACTATTCCCTATTCCTTATTCCCTACACAGGTACAGCTATTTGCATAGCCCGTGCTAATTCGGCAGCTACTTCAGGACGAGAGAACTCTGGTGGGGGTAGTTCACCACGACGCAGCATTTCCCGGACTTTGGTACCGGAAAGGTGAACCCGTTCTTCTGGAGAACTGGGGCTGGTTTTTGTCGTGGCCATTTGCTTAGTGCGGCTGCAGAAGAAAGCGTGTTCAAACATCATGGGAGTAATACCCAACTCCCCTGGTTCAAACTCATCGAAGATGTACTGCGCGTCGTAAGTCCCGTAGTAGTTACCCACACCCGCATGGTCACGTCCAACGATAAAGTGAGTACAGCCGTAGTTCTTGCGAATCAGAGCGTGGAAAATAGCTTCCCGTGGACCTGCATAGCGCATAGCGGCGGGGTTAATTGCTAAAATTACCCGGTCGCTGGGGTAGTATTTTTCCAGCAAAATTTCGTAGCAGCGCATCCGCACGTCAGCGGGGATATCATCTTCTTTAGTTGCCCCTACTAAGGGATGCAAAAATAATCCGTCAACGGTTTCTAAAGCACACTTTTGAATATATTCGTGAGCGCGGTGAATCGGGTTGCGGGTTTGGAAACCAACAATAGTTCTCCAGCCTTTTTCTTTGAACATCTGACGGGAGAATACCGGGTCAATTTGATATTTGGGGAATAGGGGATGAGCTTCCCTTTCTAATAACCAGACATCACCCGCCAGGTTAACAGCACCTTGGTTGTAAACTACCTTAACACCGGGATGTTGTTCTTCGTCGGTGCGGTAAACATTAACCGCTTCAACGGCTTTGTCGTAGTGGAATTTTTCTGTTAGTTGCAGAACACCGATATACTTCCCTGTGGGGTCATCCAAACGAACAAAACCGCCTTCCTTCAGCGGTGAAGCTACCTCTTCCTCTACTGATAGAGTAATCGGAATTGACCAAGGTAAACCGTTAGCCAGATGCATCTCTTTAACGACGCGATTATAGTCTGATTGGTTCATGAAACCAGTCAAAGGACTAAAAGCCCCAATCGCAATCATTTGCAAGTCAGATACCGCTCGTTCATCAAGTTGTACTCGCGGTAAATAGTCAGCTTTCGATAAGAATTCTTCTTTTTCTGCGCCTGTGGCGATGCGATTGATTAGTGTACCGCCGTGGGGGGCGATCGCGTCTCTTTGCTTACTCAAAATAAACCCTTCTTTACGTTGTGTGAGATTGTTTTAAGCTATGTACTAATAAGTTATCAGTTCTTTACACATAAAATTGCAAAAAATGGAACCACAGATAATCAAATTTATCTGTCTTTATTTGTGTTTATCTGTGGTTCATTTAACTAAACTGTTCAATAATCCCCCCACCGAGCAAGATTTCCCCGTCATACCATACTGCTGCTTGTCCAGGAGTAATACTAAACTGGGGTTCATCGAATACTAAGCGGACGCGGGAATTTTCCAATGGAATCACCGTCACTGGTGTGGGAGTTGAACGGTAACGGATTTGTACTTCTGCATGAATTGGGCTTTTTGGTTCTGCTATTGACACCCAATTTACCCGACCTACAGAACATTCTGGACTGGTAGCAAGAGTGCGATCGCCTACCACTACCCTATTGTTCACCGCGTCGATGGAAATTACATACAGTGGTTCAGCGGCAGCTATTCCTAAACCTTTGCGCTGACCAATCGTGTAATTGTGAATCCCATCATGTTCTCCCAGCACCTTACCGGAAGTATCGACTATTTCGCCTTTCTTTGCAGCTAAATATTTGTCTAAAAAAGCACGCATTGAGCCGTTACTTTCCACTAGACACAAGTCCTGACTTTCCGGCTTATCAGCGGTTTTCAGCCCATATTCAGCAGCGATGCGGCGAGTATCAGATTTTTGCAGTTCCCCCAAAGGGAAAATAGAAGCCGCTAGCAAGTCTTGAGACAAGTCATAGAGAAAATAAGACTGGTCTTTGTTGCGGTCAAGAGCGCGCCGTAGCTGATAGCGTCCAGTCGCTTCGTTATAGCTAGTCCTGGCATAATGACCAGTGGCAATATAATTACTATCCAACTGTTCGCGGGCATACTGCACCATCGGACCAAATTTTACCGTTTTATTGCACTGAGAACAAGGTAGAGGAGTGATTCCCGCGCTGTAACCTTCTACCAGGTAATCAACAATATTTGTCTGAAAGACTTCCCGAATATCAACAACATTATGGGGGACACCTAGCTGTTCGCAGATGTAAGCTGCATCAACCATACCTTCAGAACAGCACTGACCCTTCCCTTTCATCAACCAAAGGGTCAACCCAATCACTTTATAGCCCTGATGGTGCAGGATAGCAGCAGCGGTGGAACTATCTACTCCACCGGAAAGACCAACTACGACTTTGTTCATCATCCTGAGAAATTGCTAGGCAATTAGTTCTAGGCTAGCATTTCTTGGGGAATGGGGAATGGGTAATGTGTAATGACTCAGTACTCAGGAGTGCATATAATTAATACTCTACAAAAATGCTGCTGCCTCTAACCGCAATGACTGCATTTACCCGTTACGAGCGAAGATTAGTAATTGTGCCTTTGGTACTAGGAGGATGGTTAGGAATTGTTTGCAATTCCCACCCAGTCCAAGCACAAAGACCAATTACAACTCCCATACCTGACGATATCAGACAATCTGGCGAACCTATTCCCTTTGGGGAATCACCACTACCACCACCACCACCATTATCACCGGAACAATCGGCTCCACTGGATTTTGATTTTCGCGCTCCAGCACCCAGCGATTTTGGACGTGATTTTGAGCGCTTCTTGGTGTATGTTGACAGTAATAGTCCAGCGATACTGCAACAAGTGCGGCTTGTGGAACCAGGGGCTTATATCCGGCAATATAGAGGCAGTTTTGTCATCCAAGCGGGAGTCTTTAGCAGACAGTCTAATGCTCAAATTCGCCGTCGGCAACTGGAGTCTTTTGGTATCAATGGAGTGCGGTTGGTTAGCTTCTCTAGCGGTGAGGAACCCCCGGATACCCCAGATGAACAGACTGAACGACGGGGGAATTTTTATTATGTGGCAATTCCTAGCAGTTCCGGAGACTTAGGAGAAATTGCAGCCCGGATTAGAAGGTTGAATAGGAGTAGAAATATACAGGTACTTCAAAGATACTCCCCGCGAGGTCCCCATGTAGCGGTCGGACCCTTCAAGGAACGGAAAGAAGCCGAAGAATGGAATGGTTATTTGCGGAGTTTGGGTATAGGCGACCCGCGAGTCTATTACGGAAGGTAAATTTTATTACATTTGTAGGGGCGGGGTTTCCCCGACCATAATGCTAGTTTTTCCGGAACAAAGCCTCTATAGTCTGTAGCAAATAAATACAATTACTCAGATTCCCGAATTATTAAATAAATCGGGAATCTAATTTATATCTATATTCCTCAATATCTATTCTCTACACCAATGCTAAAGAGGTTGTGAACGATAGAAAAGTTTATCTGTTCACAACCTAATCTGGAATTGCTGTACACTAATGACCAATGACCAATTACCAATTACCAATCACTAATCTGCTATTGCCCATCGTACATAGGGACGAGAACCAAGAATAGCTCTTCTAGTAAATTCTGAAGGTTTACTAGCTGTTGGTTGTGGTAGTCCTACGCGGAAATAAACTTGACCATTTTGGAACTGAAATCGATAGGGAAGTTCCTTATAAATTGCGCGACCAATGCAGGATTTATAAGCTTCTTTTAAAGGAGCAGAATATTCCACAAATCGGTTACCATAGGATACTACTTTGATATTTCCAGCAACTGCTAGAGTGTCAGCAATTACCGTATGTTCTGCTCCCCCTTCATAGTAACGATAGTTTGTCCACAGACGAACAGTATCCGGACAAATTCCCCGTTGACGTTGGACGCTTAAGGATAAATTTGGTTGATTTGTAGGTAGTCTAATAGTTTCTGTCTGGGCTATACTCGCAGTTGGTGTAATTACTATTAGTCCCGATAATAGACTAATAAATGATGTCAATTTTAGGTAAAGTTTCATAGGATTTTTCAGGGGTTAAAGTGTAATTTACTCAGCAGCAATAATCTGGCGGTTAAAAATCAATACCATTCAGTTAAGCCTTAAGACTAAAACTAGTTTAGGTCAGGGATAAAAGTCGCTTTACCCAATCTATGAGTGACTTTAGCTTAACATTTTTGTAAAAGTAATTAACCGCAGATAAACAACGATAAACTGAACCATATTCAGCTAAAAATTACTTACTGAGGATTTATGGTTATATCAGGATAAAATGCCAAATTAAAGTTGTATTCACAGTTCTTTCCATACACATGACTTCCGCCAAAATTCTTTCAACCTCTTATTTCTCTGTGTCCTCTGCGTTCTCTGTGGTTCGATTCTCCGTTAATGGTGTGTAAGTCCTAATATAGTTGTTTGGTCAAGAACTTACATGTGCTTTGTCAACAATTAATAGATGGTATAGAGACACCCTGATTTCTAGGTGGGGTCAATCCAAAATCCAAAATCTAAAATTGTCTGACTATTGACTAATTTGCTGCCAAGCTTGGATAACTGCTTGTAAATTCGCAGGTAATCTGTCGTAAGACGTATCATTGTACTGAACTGTACCATCACTGCTGGTCATGGTATAAACAAAGAAATCCGCAGCACCTCTGTTGGCTGGATAATTAATATTCCGAAATTCGCTTCTTTGTCGTTCTACTAATTGTTCAAATGCTTGTAATTCTCCGGGTGAAATCCAACGGACACTACGTTGAGAATCATTAGCATCACCGAGACGCATCCGCATTAATCGTCCATCATCCATCAACACGGTCATGTAAGTTTGACCAGCAATTCCACCGCTGCGAATTTCGCGAAATATCATCCCCCGTGTCAAGGGTGGGGGTAACTCGTTGCTGGGAATGGGTACAGCTTTGCTGGAGCTTGGTAAATTTGTGGAACCACTGATGCGACTAGCAGCTTCGTTTAATCTTACCTGAGAACCATCAGGGGTAGCACGATAGACTAAGCGTTGATAAATATTCCGTCGTTGTTGTTGGGGAATTACAGTCACTTCCCACGCTTGCATGGCAATTTTTGTGCAAGCTTCCCCTGGACGGGGTAAACTCAAACAACCATCTGTTGTCACCTGGTTCCATCTCACTATCCTCAGTTGTGATCGTCGTAAACCTGTCAATTCTGAGGCTGCTTGTAAAACTGCATCGCTAACATTTTTGCGGTCGTTGATCGGAGTTTCACTCTGATCTTCGTTGAGCCTTACTTGAGAACCCGATTCATTAGTATGATAAATCAGGCTAGTATCCCTTGCACCAACTACTACCCGCCAACCCGGTACAATATTCATGGTACACATCTCACCGGGATGTTCTAATTCTAAACAGCCATTCCTCCAGCTACGGGGTTCCGCTTGAATTATACTTACTTGATTTATTGGCAATCTTAAGCGTCGAGATGCAGCTTGCAAAACCCTATTTCTCACCGAATTGGGAAGGGTATCTGGTAAATTGTTGCCAGAGCTATCAGCATTTGCAACCCGTAACTGACGTCCGTTATTATTAGTATGATAAACCCAGTTTTGATTGCGGCTAGATACAATCACTCGCCAACCAGGAACTAATGCCATTGTACACATTTCATTAGGTCGAGGTAGGTCTAAGCAGCCATTTCGCCATGTTTGTTGTTGATAATTAGTAATTTCCAACTGTCTTCGCGGAATACCTGTTGTTTGACTAACGTCTCTAAGGACTGCATTGGCTACTATTCGCGGTAAGCTGGAGGTCTGAATACTGTCGGTTAAAACTTCAGTGTTTGTCTGACGGGTGTTTATCCGAGGAAACTGACTTATCTGGTTAGCTGTGGCAGTTTTTATGAATGTTAAACCGCTGGACATCGACAGGATACCAGTTAAAATCAAAGCGGTGAAAATTCGTCCTTGCTGATTAGCTGTAGAATTGTTAAACAGGGGTTTCATTGTACTCTTCTCGATAAATTTTTCTGCCACAATAGCTGCCTGTGAGATAATGATGAGTTAGGTGAATTTCACAGCTATGCTATTTGGGGGTCTACCAAGATAGACTACAACAACTGATATTCGGTTCCCCTGGAAGTTAGAAATTTTAGATTTTCTCTTCAGGGAATTAATCAATTTAATTCACAATGTAGTAGATGGACAAAGTATTGCCTACTCTACAATAATAGATAACAACTTGTGGATAAGGGTTATTGTTGAATTCCAGCGGGTACTAAATGCATATTTTCTGCAACTTATCAAGTATTGCATAAGTCATTACTGATAGTCTTATGATGCTGGCGTGACATTCGGCAAAATAAATGATCAGATGGTTTACAAGGCGCTATATTGAAAGCGTCCAGTCTAATAACAATCAATACAATTCACCCATCAAGAGAATACCCATATCTGTGCAAGGTATTGGTTTGGTGTTTCTGTTTGTTTTCACTGTGGTGATTTCTCTGGTTACACCTTCTATTTCCTCGGCTGAAACTAAATTTTCTGACCTCCAAGGACATTGGGCAAAACCTTGTATAGAAAGTTTAGTAAAAAAGAAACTTATCAGTGGAAATAAGGATGGTACTTTTCGCCCCAAGGAAACAGTAACCAGGGCAGAATTTGCTTCCATGATTACTAAGGCTTTTCCCAAAGCTCCAGAAGTCCGTAAGCCAATACGATTTGCTGACATACCATCAAAATATTGGGCAGCAGAGGCAATTCGTAAGGCTTATACGACAGGGTTTATGTCCAGCTATATAGATAGGGTATTTAATCCTACACGTAAACTAGAACGCTGGCAAGCAATTGCTTCCGTCGCTTCTGGTTTGAAGTATAAACCCACCACTAGCGCTATAGAAACCTTAAAAGCTACCTTTATAGATGCAGATGAGATTCCCAAGGGTGCAGAGAATGCGATCGCATCTGCTACAGAAAAGCAACTGGTGGTAAATTACCCCGATGTGGAAAAATTGCGTCCCAATCAGCTAATTAATCGTGGTGAGATAGCAGCTTTATTTTGTCAAGCGTTGGATGAATCAGAATTAGTACCACAAGAGTATATCGCTAGGGTAAAACCAACGCCAACACCCACACCCACACCCACACCCACACCTACACCAACACCCACACCCACATCGGAGTTACGGGGAGTCTGGTTGACCAATATCGATAGTGATGTGCTATTTAGCAGTGCTAAGCTGGACAAAGGCTTACAAAGCTTAAAACAGTTAAATTTCAACACCCTCTATCCCACGGTGTGGAATTGGGGTAACACCCTATATCCCAGCAAAGTAGCCAAAAAAGTGATTGGACGTGCTGTAGACCCAGAACCAGGGTTGCGAAACCGAGATATGCTCAAGGAAATCATCGCTAAAGGACATCAACAAGGTTTTACCGTCATTCCCTGGTTTGAATTTGGCTTTATGGCACCTGCAGATTCTGATTTAGCTAAACGTCATCCCAAATGGCTGACAAAGCGCAGCAACGGTACACAGGTGGTAAAAGAAGGCAAACATGATAGAGTCTGGCTAAACCCCTTTCACCCCGAAGTACAGCAATTTATTGAAGATTTAGTCATCGAAATAGTCAGCAATTACAAAATTGATGGCATTCAATTTGATGACCATTTCGGCTTACCATCAGAGTTAGGATACGACGATTTCACCGTTGCCTTATACAAAAAAGAACACAATGGTCAAGCCCCTTCTACTAACCCCCTAGACCCAGAATGGGTGAAGTGGAGGGCTGAAATAGTCACCAACTTTATGAAACGGGTATTCCGAGCGATTAAAGCCAAGAATCAAGACTGTTTGCTGTCCTTTTCTCCTAATCCCCAGCGCTTTTCTTACGAGTACTTTTTAGCCGATTGGGAAACCTGGGAACGTCAAGGATTTATTGAAGAATTGGTGTTGCAAGTATATCGCGATGATTTGAACGTCTTTATCAGTGAATTGCAACAACCAGAAGTCCAAGCAGCACGCAGAAATATCCCAGTAAGTATTGGGATTATCACAGGATTGAAAGACAGATTCGTACCCTTAAAACAAATTCAGGAACAGGTCAAAGAAGTGCGCGATCGCAACTTCGCTGGTTTGTCTTTCTTTTTCTACGAAAGCTTGTGGAACCTCGCTGATGAGAAACCAGCAGAACGTCAATCTAGCTTCGCAAAATTCTTTCCGACTCCTATCAAACCACCGAATTTAATTGTCGGTTGGGAACCAGCAAGTTCGTAATCAATAGACATCTTGCATGATTATCTATCAATAAGCGTAGGATGGGCAGTTTTTACATAACTCTTAAAACTGCCCACCCTAGAAAATTCTAGAAAAACAGGATAAGGGAAGGGAAAGGGGGAGACACTGCGTTGCTCTAGTCAACAAACTT
>JAYKJH010000130.1:0-7290 GCA_035285345.1 Nostocaceae cyanobacterium
TTTGGCAATATACAGGCACCCCATGTAGCGGTAACTCCTGTCCTGGCTGGACAAGACTGGACAACAACCCGAAGACTAGAGCTATTACTGGGGGAGGAACCCAACTCTACCAGCTACACAATGATGGATGGATTTGGCAATATACAGGCACTCCATGTAGCGGTGACTACTGTGCTGGCTGGGCAAGACTGGACAACAACCCGAAGACTATAGCGATTGCGGCGACGGGGAACCAACTCTACCAGTTACACAATGATGGCTGGATTTGGCAATATACAGGCACTCCATGTAGCGGTGACTACTGTCCTGGCTGGACAAGACTGGACAACAACCCGAAGACTATAGCGATTGCGGCAGCAGGGAACCAACTCTACCAGTTACACAATGATGGCTGGATTTGGCAATATACAGGCACTCCATGTAGTGGTGACTCTTGTCCTGGTTGGCGCCGACTTGACAACAATCCGAAGACTATAGCAATTGCGGCAGCAGGGAACCAACTCTACCAGTTACACAATGATGGCTGGATTTGGCAATATACAGGTACCCCATGTAGCGGTAACTCCTGTCCTGGTTGGCGCCGACTTGACAACAACCCGAAGACTAGAGCTATTACTGGGGTGGGGAACCAACTCTACCAGTTACACAATGATGGTTGGATTTGGCAATATACAGGTACCCCATGTAGCGGTAACTCTTGTCCTGGTTGGCGCCGACTTGACAACAACCCGAAGACTAGAGCTATTGTTGTTCCTCAGCCTTAGTTGTAAAGGGAGTTGTGCAGAAATTGTGGCAGGACTGCGCTTTGAAAAAGGTATGATTCGCATATATTTCGGGAGGAATATATGCGAGAGTCAGTAAACCTCTTGCAAAAGTTGCCTCTTAGAACTCTCTGTCCCCTGTTAAGAGTTCCCTGTTCTCGACTAATGCCACGAAGTCTAGTTATTTAGGCGTTACTGTCAGAATTTATCAAATCAAACATCAAATTTGGGTATTGTTTCTGGCTCCACCTCAGCTGCAGCCAGCCATTCTTGCATGGCGGGAAGTGCTAATATTGCCTCTGCGTAAGCTTGGGTAATGTCATCTAATTTCACCCCATAGGTGGTGAAGCGACAGACTACAGGGGCAAACATCGCATCTGCAATGGTAAAGTGACCAAATAACAAATCACCCCCTGCTGCAAATTTTTGCCGACAGTCGCGCCAAATGGCAAGAATGCGGTCAATATCTGACTGCACGCTCGGAGTCATTCCTTTACCAGGTAAGCGTGTGCGACAATTCATCGGCATATTTGAACGTAAGGCTAAAAAGCCAGCGTGCATTTCAGCACTAATGGAGCGAGCTAAGGCGCGTGCGGCTACATCTATAGGGTATAATCGCGAATCAGCAAAGTATTCTGCTAGATATTCACAAATAGCTAAAGACTCCCAAATCGTAATCTCACCGTGGTGCAAAATCGGTACTTTACCAGCGGGACTGTGACGCAGAATTTCTGGTTTTGCAGTGTCTGTGTACAGGGGAATACGTACTTCTGTGAATTCTATTCCCGTCTGTTTCATCACCAGCCAAGGACGCAACGACCAAGAGGAATAATTTTTGTTGCCAATAACCAGGGTAAACGGTGACATTATCAATGTTTTTTTAGTTTCAGGACTTACGCAACTGGCACATTTTTTCTTGTAGGGTGTGTGACGCTACGAAAAAATTTGAACGTAAGAATAAGACTTTTGGCGTCACGCACCTATGACCAATTGTGACCCGATCGTAAGTCCTGCTAAGTTTGTCAGACAATATTTTAATAATATAGATTATTTAACATTCTCCCATCCCTAGCTTGTTACCCTGCTTTTTATGGGTTTTGGCTTCATTTCTTTACTCAAAATTGCTGACATCAATGTAACTGATGTCAGCTAATAATAGCTATTAGCTAATGGCTAATGATGATTAGCCATTAGTCGCTCTATTTTTTTGTCAAAACCATGATTGGATATCTACCAATCCTGACAAACAAGTTGGGAAATCTATTTTCTAAGCCATATAAAATGCTCAACATTTTTTTACCCAAGCCGTTATTGGGAATAAACCGTTTCATATCGTGGATTTCCATCATTCTCCAAGGAAACATTTCCACTTTGGCGCTGTCGCTAAATCTTTGCCACCATCCTAAATTATGGTTAAAGAAGTAAAGGCTGTTTTTGGTTTTGTAACCGATGATTTTCTTGATAATATTTTTCCCAGCCGGTAGTAAACCAAATAAACTAAAAATGCTGCGAGGATTGTGATAAATTACAACTAGGGGTTGACCTGGTTTAACCATCCGCAATAAATTGCGAACAGCTAACTCTTGCTCATTTTTGTCTATGTGATAGATAGTGTGCAGGCTTATGCCAGCATCAAAAAAATTATCTGGTAAATTAATTTCTTGGATTCTTGCATTTAAAAATTCGCCGCGATCGCCAATATTTTTTCGGGCTAGTGCTAAGGCGTCATCACTAATGTCTACACAATATCTCTTAGCAAAATTCTGGGAATACTGTCTGTACTCAGGATATTGTACTGGTCCAGATGCAGCATCAATGATATTTTCACCTGATGCGGGGAGATAATTTAACACTCTTAAACGAGTAGCACTGGCGTACTCTTGGACGCATTCTCTTAAATCTTCAAAGATATGTGTATCATGAGCAATACCATTTTCATCAACTGCCCAACCACCGCCAGAGGTGTAAAATTTTTGTACTATTTGCTCTGCGGTTTCTTGGTTATTTACAAACATGTTTAATTCTCCTAATATCCTGAAGAAATAGGTAGATATTGAGGCATTTTTACTAGTACAGTTTTGGCTAACGATAGTTGTAGAGAATGCAACTACAATCTCCGTTAATAATCAAAAATTGATGCCAACTATCACCAGGTTTTTTCTAAAAACTTGGCACAAGAAGACTAGTGAAGCAGCGTATTTTGCAATACTTGTTTTTAGTTTACTGATTATCTTCTCTAAAAGATAACAAACTTCAGTATCTTCATAAAGATTTTACAGTAATTCCAGTAAATTACACAAGCTATTTTTTGTTGGTACATCAATAATTAACGAGCTTGATTCAACTGTTAATTACCTAATAAGTTGATGAAGATTTTGTGAAGTTAAACAAACAGTTTAATAAATCTATGCCAAGTTTATACGAGTTTCGCCGGATGTTAAAACCCTGTGGACGCTTGGCTGTGGTCTGGAATAACAGGGATAAAACTGACGAATTCACCAGTGAATATAGCTGCCTAGTACGCGCCTCATCTAACAATCATCTAGGGGAGTCGCGGATGAAGTCAACAGAACCACTGTTAGTAACACGGCATTTTGTTAACGTCCGGGAACAGAATTTTGTTTATCGACAGCAGTTAGATTTAACTGGATTGATTGGTCGCGCTCGTAGTGTTTCCTACCTCCCGCGTGAATGCTTGGTTTATGAGCAGTTAGTTGCTAGTTTTCAAGAGTTATATCAGCGGTTTTGTGACACACGCGGTTTTGTTTACAAGGTTTATCGCACTAGCGTACATATTGGCGAACCAAATCTAGAGCAAGAATTACAAGCCTAAAATGATTTTTTTGTTACTTAACATTAGCAAATACTCAAAGATTAAAAAGAAATGTAAAGAATTAAATTTTACTAAAAATAGGTGACAAATTTAACAATAAGAGGGATAATAACTAATCTAAAAACAATGTGAGTTTTTGTTTTGATAACTACACATTAACTGAGGCGATCGCAGGCATATATACTTCAGAATTTTGAAGTGTTATTTGTTGCTTTCGGTGGTGTGAACAGTAGTTTTCTTCAGGATGCAACTGCCAGGTTTTTACCAGTTTTACACAGTTATATCTTTACTAATGACTATATATTAACAGCTTTTTATACTCATCAACGGGTATAAGATGAAGTTTACGTAAAGATTTAAGTTTATGTAAAGCAAGGTTTATCTTATGAGAATTGCAGTCATAATACAACTACGTAAATTCAAGCATGAATCAATCATGAATATCTTCAAAGTAACTTTAAAAAGTAAAAAACATAGCTTTAACAATCTGCGTTGGTTACGGATAGTTAATCTACTTAATTTGTATAAATTACAACGATTACAACCGAGGATTTTAGTCTTTACAGTAATTGCATCATTGTTGCCAGCTATTATCCTGTTGATTATGGCTTGGAACTTTGTACATCAACCGCTAATTGAACTGGAAAAAACCCGCTTAGATGACCAAGTTTTAGCTTTTCGCGGCTATACTGCTGCTAGTGAAAAAGGATTAATCAATCTCACCTCTAGTTATGCTAATTGGAGTGATTTATTCACTGCAGTCCAAACAGAAGATATCGTTTGGATAAACAAAGAAGTTACCAAACAACTGATTTTCTCGACGGATATTGATGTCGTGGAGGTAGTTAAAAACCCTGACCAAGAAGTTATCGCTGCACAAGGTTCAGCGTTGAATATTCCGAGAGTAGAAGCACGGATAAAAGTTTTGCAAACTCAAAATATCCCATCTCAAGCATTAATTGATACGGGTCAGCATGGGTTGTTATTATTAGTAAATGCACCTATTTATAAAAGCGATGGTAGTGGTAAAAGTCAATCTCCGGGTAGTTTGACTTTAGGACAATTAATTGATAAAAATTGGCTAGAAAACTTTTCTGATTACTCCCAACCAACTACCAAACTAGAAGTCTTTTCTTTGAATGGCAAGCCAATAGTTTCTACTAGTGGTAACGTTAACCTTGACAATTGGGAAGAAAGTTACTTGACTGCTGAGATTTTACCAGATATTCGTGAAGGTCGCTCATATTATCGTTTGGAACCAAATTCCGGATTAAATACTATTTATACTCCTATTTTTGATGGTAATCAGCCTGTAGCTATTGCCAAAATTCAAATTTTATCCCAATATTTTAATCAAGCAGTAGCATCTCTCACTCGCTGGATTTTTATTAGTTTAAGTTTGGCAGTCTTGTTATCTGTGATTATTGCTAAGGTACTCGCAAAACAAATTAGTCAGCCAATTATTCAACTAGCAAAACGCAGCAAAACTCTGGCTACTGGTGATTTAATTAGTCCCATTCCTGGAGTAAAATCTGGTGGTGAAATAGGACAACTAGCCAAAGCTTACCAGGAAATGGCAGAATCTCTCAAAGCTCTAATTGAAAATTTAGAGCATCGGGTGGCAGAACGCACTGAAGAAATAGAAGTTGCTCGACAAACCTTGGAAGTAAAAGTACAAAATCGCACAGAAGAATTATCTATAAAAAATCATAAATTAGAGCAAGCATTACAAGATTTACAGCTGACGCAAACGCAGCTAATTCACGCAGAAAAAATGTCTTCTTTGGGGAAGATGGTTGCTGGTATTGCTCACGAAATTAATAATCCGATTAACTTTATTTACGGTAATCTAACCCACATTAATGAATATACTCAAGACTTTTTGAAATTTATCCGCCGCTATCAGCAGCGCTTTCCCGATAAAGAATTAGCAGAATATGCAGAAGAAATTGACCTAGAATTTTTAGTGACAGATTTGCCGAAAATTCTTGCTTCTATGAAAACGGGTGCTGAACGTATTAGTCAAATTGTTTTATCGCTGCGAAATTTTTCCCGCCATGATGAATCAGCAATGAAGCAAGTTAATATCCATGATGGAATTGATAGCACTCTGCTGCTTTTGGAGCATCGGATTAACCCCAAGGATGGATTAGCAAGTATTCAGGTAATTAAACAATATAACGATGTTCCCTTTGTTGAGTGCTATCCTCGACAATTAAATCAAGTGTTTATGCATATTTTGACTAATGCTATTGATGCTGTGGAAGTAAAGCAGCAGCAGGATAAGCAGATTATTATTCAAACTGAAGTCAATGAAGGTGAAAGAATAAAAATTAAATTTATTGATAATGGCTGTGGGATTAGTAAAAAACATATTAATCAAATATTTGACCCATTTTTTACAACTAAACCTGTGGGGAAAGGGACTGGTTTAGGGTTAACTGTTGCTTATCAAATTTTAAAGAACCATCACGGGAATATTAGTATTAATTCCTCCCTAAGTAAGGGAACTGAGGTTATTATCGAGTTACCACAGGTAATTGATAAGTATACGGCTGCGTGATGGCGAAAATAAAGTATGAAGGGTACTGCGAAGGTACTGCTACAAGATTAGTAAAAGAAATCTTTGGCGATACTAAGGTTTATGCACAACATGCTAAATCTTTACTAACGAAAGCAACGGGATTTATCGCTGCTTATGATTTTACCCTTAATCCTTATCGGGGTTGTCAATATGGCTGTATTTATTGTTATGCTGCTGCATTTAGCCCTAATACTAAAATGCGTCAGGATTGGGGTAAATGGGTAATTTTTAAAGATAATTCAGCGGAAATTTTAGAAAAAGAGTTGAGAAAATGGTATGAGAAAAATCCCAATAATCCTCCCAGAATTTACATGAGTAGTGTGACAGATCCCTATCAACCATTGGAGTCTAAATATCAGCTAACTCGTCGGTTGTTAGAGGTGATGCTTGATGTCAGAAATGATGGTTATCCTACTCCAACGCTAGTAATTCAGACTCGCAGTCCCATTATTACCAGAGATATTGATTATTTACAACGCTTTCAACGCTTGCGAATTAATATGAGTATTCCCACTGGAAGTGAAGCTGTGAGAAGAGATTTTGAACCGCGTTCTCCCAGTATCAAAGCCAGATTGAATGCTGTTACAAAGCTAAAAAAAAGTATTGACTATGACAAAGGTTTTATTCCCAAAATTTCTATCACCATTACACCTTTACTTCCCACTTTGTCAGCAGATGAAGATAATTTTATTGAAAAACTCAAAATTGCTGACAGAGTTGTAATTCAGGATTTTCACCCTAGCAATAATCGTTCTCTTGTAGCGTCTACCCGTCCAGAAGCTGAGGATGTCAAGCAAAAATACGCTTGGTGGTATGATGAGCCAGAGGTAAAATATAGTACATTCAAGCAAAAGCTACTAGAACGGCTTTCTGGTGTGGATATCAGGGAAGGAAAGGACGGATTTGGTTATGAGTAATCCTCTCGGCAATTGGTTACGGAGTCGCAAGTTAAAATCAGCACTGCAACGGGGTGAGGTGCGACTGGCACAAAAGCTGTTACAAGATATTCAAAAATCAGGAGCAAAATTATCATGGTTGGAGAAGCTATTTAGAGATAAGTTAAAGGCTGAGGATTATCAACAGCAATATAAGCGAGAGGTTGCAAGTTTAAG
>JAYKJH010000131.1:0-117537 GCA_035285345.1 Nostocaceae cyanobacterium
ATTCAAATAATCACATGATTTGTCGGAGCATGTCTAGGAGGTTTATATAAATTTTCTTAACGTCCGTGGCTGGATTGTCAGGAAATGTCGGATTTTGTCAAGGAAATAGACTACTAGGACATTACTCTCTCTGTTGGAGAGCGCTTAAAGTATTTGCCTAATCTTTCTATTGTTGGCTGTTTTACCTCTGGTTGTGTTGGGGTAGTAGGTTCAACCACAGGAGTTTCTAGAGTTTCTGGTTGTGGTATTGTTGTGGATTCAACAGATGGAGTCTCAACCACTTCCGGTTGTGGTTGTGGTGGAGTAATGGATTCAACAGATGGACTTTCTAGAGCTTCTGGTTGTGGTGTTGCTGTCGGTTCCACTACTGGAGTTTGTATAGCTTCCGGTGGTACTGTCGTCCTAGGTTCAACCGTGGGAGTGTCAATTACTTCCGGTTGACTTGGTTGAGCTTCAGATTTTTCTACTGGTTGTTCTGGTTGTTTAGCTTCTTGTTCTGTTTCTACTGGTTTGTCTGGTTCTACTTCGGGTACAGGTTCTTTTTCTAAAGCTGGTTCTGCTGTTACTTCGGGAGTAGGACTGGGTGATGGTGTAACGGGTTGTGGTGGGGTGTAGTTGGGGTCTACAATCCCACGAACATCGGCAAGTTTAAGTTCTCCTCTAACAATCTGAGAAAGTGGGTCTTTGCCTTTGGGTTCATAAGTAATAATTCTAGTGGTGCTGTTAAAGAAGTTTTTGACGGGTTCGCCTTTTTCGTCAAGATACTCAATCCTCACCCAGTTTTTCCCTGGTTTAAAGCCTTTGAGATAAATAGGTTGCCAGCGGTCGAGGACGAAGCTTTCACCATTAATAGTACAGCGAATTCGCCAGTCTGTTATTTGGTCGTCGGGGTCTTGTTGCGCTATGAAGTGCAGCGGCGCGTTAGTCAGATAAAAGTCTAGTAAAATCGGTTCGGCACCGTAGCTGTCTTGGGGAATATTGTAAGTGAGCAGGGGTAAGCTAGGGTCAGGGTTGTTATCGTCGGTTTTGGTGAGGATATGAAAGGTTGTTTGCGCGTAAGCACCTTCATTTTTAAAGCTTTCATTCCAAGGGGTGACAGCAAAGACTCGCAAGCTGTGGGTACCTGGGGACAAGTCGGTGAACTCTAGAGGCTGATTGAGATCATAAATAGACGTAGCAGGTTCGTTGTCGAGAATCACCTGTAGGTGGGGACCGAGGTTAAATTGCGAATTTTTATATATAGGTAGGTCTTTAACTTGGAAGCCGACTGTAACTGTATTATCTGGGAGGAGTTGATCTAGTTGGGGAGAAGCGATCGCTACTTGGGGTTGATATTCTTCCAGCAGCGAACCCAGTTCCAGGATAACTTCCGGCGGTGAAACTTCCGAAATTAGCTTGGGTGGCTGAGGAATTTCGATTTTTTCACCCACACCATTAGATATTTCTTGGGTTACGGCTTTGTCACCACAGCTAGCTAAGCCGATTATTACTAATAAAGATATTAGGCAGATGACTATGGAACTTGCTCTCATCCGCCTCCCTTTGATGCCTTCCACCAGCAATACTCCTCAACAACTGACAGTTCATTTTGGCTGACATTGTTCCTAGGGAACTATATCCCAAAACTAGCATCTTGGGGCAATTTGGTACTCTTAACATCTATCTGCTAATTTTTCACCAAATTTTTTACAAAAATTTATTGTATATTTTTTACTTTAAATCTTCTGACCATACCCTAACTTTAAGGAATTTTTATTGATTTTTAGAATTCTGGTCGAATAGAGACTAGCTTATAGCATAAAAAGCGTTCATAAGCTTGCCGTAGGGATGAAAAATATAATTTTTACAAATTGTTGCTCTTTGTAAATTAAATGAATAAACTCTTGACTTTTTACCCAGAAGTTAAAACTTACAATCCAGAATCCACTTAGAATTCAGCGATTTTGAATTATTGTTAACAATGTTCCAATAGTAGAGGAGGTAAGACTTTATAATTCATCAGAAAGCACATTACACACGCGGTCTTCATGGCGAAGCGAATCCGGATTATTCTGGAAGCTGCTTGCCAGGCTAATTAAAAAGCCAGAAAGCACCAGGTAGTAATAAATGATTCCTCAATCCTGATCTAGAGAGGAGGGTCTGAATGACAATAAGTCCTCCGGAGCGCGAGGAAAAGAAGGCAAGAGTCATAGTCGATAAGGACCCAGTACCAACTTCCTTTGAGAAGTGGGCTAACCCCGGTCACTTCGATCGCACTCTCGCCCGCGGTCCAAAAACCACTACGTGGATTTGGAACCTACATGCGCTCGCCCACGATTTTGATACTCATACAAGCGACCTAGAAGACGTATCCCGCAAAATCTTCTCGGCACACTTCGGTCACTTAGCCGTTGTGTTCCTGTGGTTGAGCGGCATGATATTCCACGGCGCGAAGTTTTCAAACTACGAAGCTTGGCTAAGCGACCCGCTGAATGTTAAACCCAGCGCGCAAGTTGTTTGGTCAATCGTTGGACAAGACATTTTAAATGGTGATGTCGGTGGTGGATTCTACGGAATTCAAATCACCTCCGGCTTATTCCAAGTATGGCGTGGTTGGGGGATTACCAACTCCTTCCAGTTGTACTGCACCGCCATTGGTGGCTTGGTAATGGCTGGCTTGATGCTGTTTGCTGGTTGGTTCCACTACCACAAACGCGCTCCCAAACTGGAATGGTTCCAGAATGTGGAGTCCATGATGAACCATCACTTACAAGTGTTGCTAGGTTGTGGTTCTCTGGGTTGGGCTGGTCACATCATCCATGTATCTGCTCCCATCAACAAGCTGATGGATGCGGGAGTTGCTCTGAAGGACATCCCCCTGCCTCACGAGTTCATTTTGAACTCCAGCTTAATGACAGAGCTATATCCCAGCTTTGCTAAAGGAATCACACCGTTCTTTACCCTTAACTGGGGTGAGTACGCTGATTTCCTCACCTTCAAGGGCGGTTTAAACCCCGTCACTGGTGGGCTGTGGATGAGCGATATTGCTCATCACCACCTGGCTATTGCTGTAGTATTCATCATTGCTGGTCACCAATACCGCACCAACTGGGGTATCGGCAGCAGCATGAAGGAAATTCTAGAGGCTCATAAAGGCCCCTTCACTGGCGAAGGTCACAAGGGTCTGTATGAGAACATGACCACCTCTTGGCACGCTCAATTGGCAACTAACCTTGCCTTCTTGGGTTCGTTGACCATCATCGTGGCGCACCACATGTACGCCATGCCTCCCTATCCTTACCTGGCTACCGACTACGCTACCCAGCTGTGTATCTTCACTCATCACATCTGGATTGGTGGATTCCTAATTGTCGGTGGTGCGGCTCACGCTGCCATCTTCATGGTGCGTGATTACGATCCTGTCGTTAACCAAAACAACGTCCTGGATCGGGTGATTCGTCACCGTGATGCGATCATCTCTCACCTCAACTGGGTATGTATTTTCCTCGGCTTCCACAGCTTTGGTCTGTACATCCACAATGACACCATGCGTGCCTTGGGTCGTCCCCAAGACATGTTCTCCGACTCTGCAATTCAATTGCAGCCGGTATTTGCTCAGTGGGTTCAAAACCTACACACCCTGGCTCCTGGTAACACAGCTCCCAACGCTTTGGAAGTTGTCAGCCATGCCTTTGGTGGTGGTATAGTCGCCGTTGGCGGCAAAGTCGCGATGATGCCCATTGCTTTGGGTACCGCTGACTTCATGGTTCACCACATCCACGCCTTCACGATTCACGTCACAGCTTTAATTCTCCTCAAGGGTGTGCTGTATGCTCGTAGCTCTCGTCTGATTCCAGACAAGGCTAACTTGGGCTTCCGCTTCCCCTGCGATGGTCCTGGTCGTGGCGGCACATGTCAAGTGTCTGGTTGGGACCATGTGTTCCTTGGACTGTTCTGGATGTACAACTCTCTATCCATCGTGATTTTCCACTTCAGCTGGAAGATGCAATCCGATGTATGGGGCACTGTAGACCCAGATGGTACTGTATCTCACATCACTGGTGGTAACTTTGCCGAAAGTGCCATCACCATCAACGGTTGGTTGCGTGACTTCTTGTGGGCACAAGCTGCACAAGTTATCAACTCCTACGGAAGTGCGCTGTCAGCTTACGGTTTAATGTTCTTGGGCGCTCACTTTATTTGGGCATTCAGCTTGATGTTCCTGTTCAGCGGTCGCGGCTACTGGCAAGAACTGATTGAGTCCATTGTTTGGGCACACAACAAGCTGAAAGTAGCTCCCGCTATTCAGCCTCGTGCTTTGAGCATCATTCAAGGTCGGGCTGTAGGTGTGGCACACTACCTCTTAGGTGGAATTGCTACTACCTGGGCGTTCTTCCATGCACATATTCTCTCTGTAGGCTAGCGACAAGCAATCTGCAGTAGTCCCCAGGCACAAAGCCTGGGGTGATAAGAAACCAGAAGCGCTTCCGCGCTGATACCAGATGGCTAAAGGTCAGAGGATTTACTACACCTATGGCAACAAAATTTCCAAAATTTAGCCAGGATCTCGCGCAAGACCCGACGACACGTCGGATCTGGTACGCGATGGCTATGGGCAACGATTTTGAAAGCCACGATGGCATGACTGAGGAAAATCTTTACCAAAAGATTTTCGCTACTCACTTCGGTCACCTGGCAATCATTTTCCTGTGGGCTTCTAGCCTCCTGTTCCACGTGGCCTGGCAAGGTAACTTTGAACAGTGGATTAAAGATCCCCTTCATATCCGTCCCATCGCTCACGCGATTTGGGACCCCCACTTCGGTGAACCTGCTATTGAAGCTTTTACCCAAGCTGGGGCTTCAAACCCTGTTAACATTGCTTACTCTGGTGTTTACCACTGGTGGTACACCATCGGTATGCGGACAAACCAAGACCTGTACACAGGTTCTGTAGGTCTGTTGCTGTTTTCAGCAGTGTTATTGTTCGCAGGTTGGCTGCACCTCCAACCCAAGTTTCGTCCTAGCCTCGCTTGGTTTAAGAGCGCTGAGTCTCGCCTCAACCACCACTTAGCTGGTCTTTTCGGCGTTAGTTCTCTGGCTTGGACTGGTCACTTGGTTCACGTTGCTATCCCCGAATCTCGCGGACAGCATGTAGGTTGGGATAACTTCCTGACAACCCTGCCCCACCCAGAAGGTTTAACCCCCTTCTTCACTGGTAATTGGGGCGTTTATGCGGCTAACCCCGATACTGCTAACCACATCTTTGGTACTTCCACTGGTGCTGGTACTGCAATCCTAACTTTCTTGGGTGGTTTCCATCCCCAGACTGAATCGCTGTGGTTGACTGACATGGCTCATCACCACCTAGCAATTGCAGTTCTGTTCATTGTTGCGGGTCATATGTACCGCACCAACTTCGGCATCGGTCACAGCATCAAAGAAATGATGAATGCCAAGACTTTCTTTGGCAAGCCGGTCGAAGGACCCTTCAACCTGCCTCACCAAGGCATTTATGACACCTACAACAACTCGCTGCACTTCCAGTTGGGTTGGCACCTAGCTTGCTTAGGGGTAATTACCTCCTTGGTGGCGCAGCATATGTATTCGCTGCCTTCCTACGCATTTATTGCTAAGGACTTCACCACCCAAGCTGCTCTGTACACTCATCACCAGTACATTGCTGGCTTCCTGATGGTTGGTGCTTTCGCCCACGGCGCCATCTTCTGGGTTCGTGACTACGACCCCGCTCAAAATAAGGGCAACGTACTCGACCGGGTACTACACCACAAAGAAGCGATTATCTCTCACCTCAGCTGGGTATCTCTCTTCTTGGGTTTCCATACCCTGGGTCTGTACGTTCATAATGACGTAGTGGTTGCCTTCGGCACCCCTGAGAAGCAAATCCTGATTGAGCCGGTGTTTGCTCAATTCATCCAAGCTTCCCACGGTAAAGTCCTCTACGGCTTGAACACCCTGCTGTCTAACCCAGATAGCATTGCTTACACTGCTTACCCCAACTATGGCAACGTTTGGTTGCAAGGTTGGCTGGATGCCATTAACTCTGGCACTAACTCTCTGTTCTTAACCATCGGTCCTGGCGACTTCTTGGTACACCACGCCTTTGCACTGGCTATCCACACCACTACCCTGGTACTGGTTAAAGGTGCGCTGGATGCTCGTGGTTCTAAGCTGATGCCCGATAAGAAGGACTTCGGTTATGCATTCCCTTGCGACGGTCCTGGTCGTGGCGGTACTTGCGACATCTCTGCTTGGGACTCCTTCTACCTAGCTATGTTCTGGATGCTGAACACCATTGGTTGGGTAACCTTCTACTGGCACTGGAAGCACCTGGGTATTTGGCAAGGTAACGTCGCTCAATTTAACGAAAACTCTACCTACCTGATGGGCTGGTTCCGCGATTACCTCTGGGCTAACTCCGCTCAGTTAATCAACGGTTACAACCCCTACGGTATGAATAACCTGTCTGTCTGGGCTTGGATGTTCCTCTTCGGACACCTGGTTTGGGCAACTGGCTTCATGTTCCTCATCTCCTGGAGAGGTTACTGGCAAGAGTTGATTGAAACTCTGGTCTGGGCACATGAGCGTACTCCTCTGGCTAACTTAGTTCGCTGGAAAGACAAGCCCGTTGCTCTATCCATCGTTCAAGCTCGTGTTGTCGGTCTAGCTCACTTCGCTGTTGGCTACGTCGTCACCTACGCAGCATTCTTGATTGCCTCTACTGCTGGTAAGTTCGGTTGATAATTTGACTGCATAAACCTGTGTTAGGTAATTGAAAAATCCCCCGCCTTATGGTGGGGGATTTTTTGTAGAATTGGCTGAACTTTGATAATAGTCAACGTATATTTAAAGTTAATAAAGAAAAATATGCTTGGTTTAAAAAATCGGGAATACTCTGTATTGAACACTACCCTGCTGAAACATGCTACAACCAACCAAGAGCAGTAGTGGAAGAATTTTTAAACATTCTTTCTAAATCCAAAAGGTAGGTTAGAAAATTATTTATAGTTTCTTATAAAAGTGGAAAATATAGATAAAGGGCGGGCAAGATGCCCACCCCACAAGAGAAATAGTGAATACTTAAATAAATACATCTAAAATGGCAGAGCCACAATTTAAAGTTTTTAACAGAAGATTGCCGCATTGGGAATTGGATGGAGCAGTTTATTTTATTACTTTTAATACTTGGGAAAAGTTAGAACTCTGCGTAGAAGCTAGGCAGGTTGTTTTTAATAGTTGCTTATTTTTTAATCACAAAAGATATAAAATTTTTACTTTAGTTATCATGCCTGACCATGTGCATATGCTAATTCAGCCTTGGCTTAAATCTGAGCGTGAATATTGGTCATTAAGCAGCATTATGAATAGTATTAAAGGCTATAGTTCTAAACAAATTCCTACAGTGATGAAACATATAGGCACTGTTTGGCAAGATGAGCGATATGACCACATTATTAGGAATGACCAAGAGTTTCACAATACTTGGGAATATATTAGACAAAATCCAGTTAAAGCTGGGTTGTCAGATACTCCAGAAGATTATCCTTTTTTCTGGCAAATATCTGAATAAAATAATTTTTGTTTTTCAGTACCTGTTATGCCAAACTATTAGTTAATCATCAAAACCTAAATTAAGGTTAAAACCTCTAAAACTTGAAAAAGGGATTAAATTTAAGCCACCAATTGACGCTTTTGCCTTTCAGTAAGCTTTTCGATTTTTAAAGAGCTAATTTAGCACACTAAGTACTGAAGAGCCATAATTTTTTAGATTTTTTCTTGTGGGGTGGGCATCTTGCCCGCCCTTGAGAGCGACTAAAATTATGATGGTCATGAGATAGTTAAGCTAATCCTGGTTTGGATATACACCCAAGAAGAATTTGAAGGTGTCCAGATAACAAAAGCTTAGAATAAGTCTTGCAAGATGCGATCGCCTACCACCAGAGGAAGCAAATTCGTCTGTCAATACCGAAGAGCAGAGAAATGCGCTGGAAAACAACGACGCCTCTGAATAGTCTGACAACTAAAATAGCCTTTATGCCTAGAGTCTAGCACATTGCATCTATCACCCCTATCCGCATCTATAATTAAACATTGCCCTTTGTTAAGTTCGTCGTTATGCCGCAAGATGATATCCGTGCCACAAGGCGGTCAAAAGTACAACAATTAAGAGAGTTGGGAATCAATCCCTATGCTTATAGTTGGGATGTCACCCATCACACCGCAGATTTGCAAGCGAAGTATACTGATTTACCCAGCGGTGAAGAAGTTGATTTAGAAGTTGCAGTCGCTGGACGGATTATGACACGTCGTGTGTTTGGTAAACTGGCTTTCTTCACCCTGCAAGATGAATCTGGTACTATTCAACTGTACTTAGAAAAAAAGCGTATCGATGAAAGCATGGCAGATGTGCTGCCTAATGCCTTCAAACAACTAGATAAACTGACAGATGCTGGTGATATCATCGGCGTTAAAGGCACTATTAAACGAACCGAAAAGGGCGAGTTATCAGTTTACGTTAAACAATATGCTGTCCTCACCAAATCCCTTCTACCCCTACCGGATAAATGGCATGGGTTGACGGATGTAGAAAAACGCTACCGTCAGCGTTACGTAGATTTGATTGTCAATCCCGAAGTAAGACAAACCTTCCGGCGTCGCGCTCAAATTACAGCTGGTATTCGCCGCTACTTGGAAGAGCGGGATTTTCTGGAAATAGAAACTCCCGTATTGCAAAGCGAAGCCGGGGGTGCGGATGCCCGTCCGTTCATCACATACCACAATACCCTAGATATGGAGTTATATCTGCGTATCGCTACCGAACTCCATCTGAAGCGGTTGGTTGTCGGGGGGTTTGAAAGGGTGTTTGAACTGGGACGAATCTTCCGCAATGAGGGCGTTTCCACCCGCCACAACCCGGAATTTACCTCGATTGAGGTTTACCAAGCCTACGCCGACTACAACGATATGATGGCGCTGACAGAGGGGATTATTACCACTGTCGCTCAAGATGTACTCGGTACACTGCACATTACCTACCAAGGACAAGAAGTTGATTTAACTCCCCCTTGGCGTCGCGTCACCATGCATGAATTGGTAAAAGAAGCTACTGGTTTAGATTTTGCGGGTTTCCAAACCCTAGAAGAAGGAAAAATAACTAGTAAAAATGCGGGGATAGGTGGTGTAGATGAATGCCAATCTATTGGCAAGCTGCTGAATATCGCCTTTGAAGAGAAGGTGGAAACAACCCTAATTCAGCCTACCTTTGTAATTGACTACCCAGTGGAAATTTCACCACTAGCTAAACCACACCGTTCCAAACCAGGATTGGTAGAACGGTTTGAGTTGTTTATCGTTGGACGGGAGACAGCTAATAGCTTCTCTGAGCTTACCGACCCCATCGACCAACGGCAACGCTTAGAAGCGCAAGCTGCTAGGAAAGCTGCGGGTGACTTAGAAGCGCAAGGTGTCGATGAAGACTTCCTGACTGCGTTGGAATACGGAATGCCACCTACAGGAGGTTTGGGGATTGGGATTGACAGGTTAGTGATGCTGCTGAATGATTGCGCTAGTATTCGGGATGCGATCGCCTTTCCGCTGTTAAAGTCAGAGAAGCTGGAAGCATCACCACAAGGGACTGAGTAAAGCGGAAATTAAACCAAGCAGACACGGAGACACGAAGAAATGTATCATAGCGTCTTCGTGTCTTTGTGGTTAATTACATAGCATACTGAAATTACCTAAAAAAGCTGAATTTCTAAGGAATAGCATCTTTTGCAAGCGAAAGAGATTAAAGATAGACTGAAGTTACTTATAAAAAAAGCATCTATAACAGACCCTCATTTAGCGAGAAGATTAGATGAGATAAATCGTTGGGTAAAAGATGTCAAACCAGGTTCCCTGACTGCTAAAAAATTTGTCCTGCTGTTTTTGGAACAGACAATCAGGGATGCTGAAGTTTGGCTGGATATTAAAGCTCTCACGTCTGTTGAGGAACAGCAAGCATATTATAAACACATGACCCCTACGGAAAAATATTGGTATTGTGAGCTACTTTCTCACTGGTTGAGCCAAGATGACCCTAAATTTTATATTTGGAGACAAAAACTGATGGCTGGGGAGTTCACGCAGTCAGATGCAGATTTAATAGCTTCTATTGCCAATCATATTAAACAGCGCAGCGGCACTATTGTAAAGCGCTATATTGCTGACCTGTCAATGGCAACTGATATAATTGTTAGTAACAGGGAGCAAAAAGCACTGTGTATTCAACTAACTAGTGTGGCAGATGAATTCTCTCAACAAAAGTATAAAGATTGGGAAAACACCTTGCGTTTCTGGATAATAGACAGAGGATTATTTTTAAGTTACAACCCCAGTACAAATGATTTTGTAAATCAGATAGTCAACGTGACGCTATATAACAGTGATAAATTCCCTGCTGGTAGGTATCTCAAGTTCAGTTTATAGTTACAGTCTAGTTTAATCTGGTTTTCTACAAACTTACTTTAACCAAACTTATTTATCATGGTTAACAAACTTCAAAACGACCCTAGACAGAGATTAGAACAATTTATTCAGCATATAGAAGAAGCCAGAAAATTACAAGATGACATTCTCCAGTACGGGCTGGCTGCTGCTGAGTTTTACTTTGAAGATGTCGATGGTGATTGGTGGGAAACTTGGGGAGAAAATGAAGAGGAAGAAAAGACTTTTTTTGAGTCGGTAATTGCTTTTCTGGGAAGTGATGACTCCGTGGCTTTAAAAGTTAGAAAGCAGTTAAAGGATAAGTCACTGCCAGAAATTGCTGCTCAATTCGAGAAATGTTTTAATTTACCTGAAGAGGAAGAGCAGATTTTTGCTGTGAAAACTTTGTTAGTTGATAGCGTCATGGTTGGTGGGAATAACCGTGATTATAGTGAAGATATTGATGAAATTGATGAGATTGATTTGTTGGATTTAGCAGAGGAATTGGTGGAGAAATTAACAATAGTTAGGGAAAAATATGACTAGAGAAAATTGGCGATCGCAGGTCACCAAAATAGGCTGAAGGGAAGTATACCCAGAATAACCTTTTCCCATCCTCGCTACTGGGCTGCTTTCACTTGTCTAGGGTTAGGGTAACTACTATATTTGTTTTACGTAAATACAAGTATTTGACTAGCAAAAATAATTACTCATGTATTAAGTAACTGGCAGATTATTGTGTTTGTAGAAAGGGCGGTTTGCGCTCTCGAAGGGTACTTCTACTAATTCGGCGGACATGATATTACTCATGACCCATTCCCTAGCTTCATGTACCTTAAAAATAATGTTTTACGGCTAAAGACCGATGAATGGAAATCCCTTAATTCTGGTAGTAGAGGATGATAACATTCTACGCTTGCAGTTGTCTGACCTGATGGAACAATCAGGATATCGAGTCACCTCAGCTCCTAACGGACTGGAAGCATTAGCAGTATTTCGCAGTCAACCTCCAGATATAGTGCTACTGGATGCCTTAATGCCAGTTATGGATGGTTTTACCTGTTGTAAGGAGTTGCAAACTCTCCCAGGAGGCGATCGCACTCCCGTACTGATGATTACAGCCCTTTATGACCAAGACTCGGTGGAGGAAGCTTTTGCTTCTGGTGCTAGTGATTTTGTCACTAAGCCAATTCACTGGGCAGTTTTGCGACATCGCATTCAGAGGCTTTTAGAAGCCAGTCGAGCAATGCAGGAATTGCGAAAACAAAGCGAACAGGCACAGTTACAATCAGCACAACTGCAGATGACGCTAGAAGCAGCCCATATGGGTACTTGGAACTGGGATATATTGAGCAATAAAATTACTTGGTCGGGTAGTCTAGAAACAATTTATGGCTGGGAAGCGGACACTGAGGGTAGCTATGAAATGTTTTTGCAATGCGTCCATCCCCAAGACCGGGACTTTGTGACCAAAGCGGTCAGCCAAGCCCTAGACGAGGGTGCGGAATACGATATTGAATTTCGCCTCATTTTACCATCAGGTAACATTCGCTGGCTGGCAACCAAAGGACATGTGTTTCGTGACCCCTCTGGTCAACCTGTGCGGATGTTTGGGGTAGATATGGATATCACCAAGCGCAAGCAAGTGGAAGCGGAACTGCGAGAAAGTCAATTGCGCTGGGAGTTGTGTTTGCGCGGTACTAATGATGGCATTTGGGACTGGAACCTCAAAACCAACGAAGTATTCTTTTCCACTCGCTGGAAAGAAATGCTGGGTTACGCTGACCATGAAATTAGCAATCATCTAGATGAATGGTCTAGCCGGGTCCATCCTGATGATTTAGGATGGGTGACACAAGCAATTCAAGACCACTTCGCCCACAAAACGCCATTTTACATCACCGAACATCGCGTCTGCTGTAAGGATGGGACGTATAAATGGATTTTGGATCGTGGTCAAGCCCTATGGGATGAAAATGGTAATGTAGTGCGGATGGCAGGTTCCCATACCGATATTACTGAACGCAAACAGGCAGAAGAAGCATTACGGGAAAGCGAACAGCGCTTACAAGCTATCTTGGATAATTCCTCGGCGGTGATTTTCCTGAAGGACTTGCAAGGGCGATATATTCTGATTAACCGACAGTACGAAACCCTGTTTCATATCGAGCGGGGGGTAATTGCTGGTAAAACCGACTACGATGTATTTCCCGCAGAGATAGCAGAGGCGTTTCGGGTAAATGACCAACAGGTCATCGCTACTGGTAGTTCCTTAATGTGTGAAGAACTAGCTCCTCACCCTGATGGTCTCCACACTTACCTGAGCGTCAAGTTTCCCCTCTACGATGCCACACAAGCAGCATATGCCATTTGTAGCATATCCACCGACATTACAGAGCGCAAACAAGCCTCCGAGGAATTACAACGGCAAAACCTGCGATCGCAATTGTTTGCTGACATCACCTATAAGATTCGCCAATCTCTACAAGTCCAAGAAATTCTCAACACCAGCGTTAGCGAAGTCCAAAAGCTCCTCAATGCTGACCGGGTATTAATTTTTCAACTGTCAACAGATGGTGCAGGAGTTGTACTTTCCGAGGCTGTAATGCCAGGATTTCCCGTAGTTTTGGGGCAAAACATCTTTGACCCTTGCTTTGCTGAACAAGGCTATGTGGATAAATACCGCCAAGGCAATATTAGTGCTATTAGTGATGTTGAACAAGCAAATATTCAACCTTGTCATGTAGAATTTCTACAGCAATTTGCTGTCAAAGCTAACTTGGTAGTGCCGATTTTGCTCAAAGATGACCTTTGGGGGCTGTTAATTGCCCATCAGTGCGCTCATCCCCGTCAGTGGGAAAGCTTTGAGGTAGAATTGCTGTGTCAGTTAGCAGACCAAATTGGGATAGCGTTAGCACAAGCCGAAATGTTAGAGGCACAAACCCGCCATAGCGAAGAACTCATGCGTTCCAATGCTGAACTGCAACAATTTGCTTTTATTGCTTCCCACGATTTGCAAGAACCCCTACGGAAAATTTTGGCATTCGGCAACCGTTTAAAAGCTACCTGTAGGGACTCCCTGAACGAACAAGGATTAGACTATCTGCAACGGATGGAAAACGCCGCCGAGCGGATGCAGACTTTGATAGAGGATTTATTGGCACTATCGCGAGTCACCACCAGGGCACAGCCTTTTGTGGCGGTCAATCTCAGAGAAATTACTCAAGAAGTATTGTTGGATTTAGAAGTACGTAGAGAGCAAAGTCAGGGAACCGTTCAGGTAGGTGAGTTACCGACCCTTGACGCCGACCCCCTTCAAATGCGTCAATTACTACAAAACCTGATTGGCAATGCTTTGAAATTCTCTCGTCCCGGCATAACCCCCTTTGTCAAGGTCTATTGCCAGTTCTCTAGCGCTGCAGAGCAGTCAACAGCGAAAGTATCTGCAAATGGGGATTATTGTCAATTGATAGTGGAGGATAATGGTATTGGTTTTGACGAAAAATATCTCGACCGCATCTTCCAAGTTTTTCAACGTCTACATAGTCGCAGTCAATACGAAGGCACAGGTATTGGGTTAGCAATCTGCCGCAAAATCGCCGAGCGCCACAACGGCAATATTACTGCCAAAAGCACAACCGGGGGAGGAGCAAAATTTATTGTCACCCTACCCATGAAACAACGTAAAGGAGAAAATCCAGGGTGAAGGGTCGCCGCACAATCGTTACAATTTTAATGGCTGACGATGATGAAGACGACTGTATGCTAGCACGGGAAGCCCTAGCTGAAAGCCGCCTAGCACACGATTTGCACGTCGTCACCGATGGTGAGGAGTTATTGGATTATTTATACCGGCGCGGTCAATATAGCGACCCAATAAAGTCGCCACGTCCTGGTTTAATTTTGTTGGATTTAAATATGCCGAAAAAAGACGGTCGGGAAGCCCTGCAAGAAATTAAAACAGACCCTAATTTACGACAGATACCGATTATTGTCTTGACTACTTCCAAGGCACAGGAAGATATTTTTCTTAGTTACGACTTGGGGGCAAATTCCTTCATAATTAAGCCAGTGACGTTTAGTGCGCTAGTTGAGGTAATGAAGACTATCGGTAAATATTGGTTTGAAATTGTAGAACTGCCAATAGACGCTTCTGGAGGCCTAAATGGACAATTCCCTGGTCAAAGTTCTGCTCATTGATGATGATGAAGATGATTATGTTTTGACTCGTGATTGGTTTCGCGAGTTTGAAGACAGTAAATTTCAATTGCAATGGATTAATTCCCCACAAGCTGCTAGGGATGCGATCGCTCAGCAAGAACATGATATTTATTTGCTAGATTATCGTCTCGGTGAGTACAACGGATTAGAAATTCTTCGCGAAGCTATTGACCAAGGTTGTAGCTCTCCAATTATTTTACTCACTGGTCAGGGAGACCACGAAATCGATGTGGAAGCAATGAAAGCCGGGGCTGCAGATTACTTAGAAAAAAGCCAACTTAGTGCCCCCTTACTAGAGCGTTCTATCCGCTACGCTATTGAACGTCAACATGCTCAAGCAAAAATTCGTGAACAAGCTGCACTCCTAGATGTTGCTACCGATGCTATCTTCGTAAGTGACGCTGAAAATACTATTCTTTTCTGGAACAAAGCCGCTGAGAAACTATATGGCTGGAAAGCATCAGAAGCCATAGGTATAAAAGCCTTGGAACTATGGCATGAAGAAAATTTCTCCGACGTTCAGCAAGCAAATAATATCTTGCTCAACCACGGTTCTTGGCAGGGAGAATTTCATCAAAAAACTAAATTTGGCAAAAAAATTATTGTCGAAAGCCGTTGGACGCTGCTACCTTTTTTTGAAGGGAAACCTGAATCAATTTTAGTTGTTAACACCGATATTACCCATAAAAAACAATTAGAAACTCAATTTTTCCGTACCCAAAGATTAGAAAGTATTGGTACTCTAGCTAGTGGTATAGCCCACGACCTGAATAATGTTCTCGCACCGATTTTAATGTCAGCCCAATTATTGGAATTGCAACTAAAAGATGAACGTAGTAAGCGACTGCTGCCAGTTTTGATAAGTAATGCCAAACGAGGAGCAAATTTAGTCAAGCAAGTGTTATCCTTTGCCAGGGGAATTGAAGGTGAACGGACACTACTACAAGTCAAACATTTAATCTTAGAAATTCAGCATATTATCAAAGAAACGTTCCCCAAATCAATTACCGTAAATGTAGAAATTTGCCCTACTCTTTGGACTGTTTACAGCGATGCTACCCAACTACATCAAGTGTTAATGAATTTATGTGTTAATGCTCGTGACGCTATGTCTAGCGGCGGTACATTAACAATTACCTGTGAAAATTTGTTAATCGATCAAAATTATGCTCAAATGCATCTTGATGCTCAAGAAAGACCCTACGTTGTCATCACTGTTGCTGATACAGGAGTAGGCATTTCCCAGGATATATTAGATAGGATTTTTGAGCCGTTTTTTACTACTAAAGAACTGGGACAAGGTACAGGGCTGGGTCTTTCTACCGCTCTAGGAATTATTAGGAGTCATGATGGTTTTGTCAACGTCTACAGCGAATTAGGTAGAGGTACTAGTTTTAAAGTTTATCTTCCCGCTGTGGAAACCAAAGAAATTGAAGTTACAGAACAACAAGACTTACCTTCAGGTAATGGGGAATTAATTTTAGTTGTAGATGATGAATCCGCTGTCAGAGAAATTACCAAAACGTCCCTTGAAACCCATAATTACCAAGCCATAACAGCCAGCGATGGCATTGATGCAGTCGCAGTTTATGCTCAGCATAAACAGGAAATTAGCGTAGTCTTGACTGATATGGTGATGCCAGATATGGATGGTAGCACAACCATTCGTACCCTGCAAAAAATTAACTCTCATGTGAAAATTATTGCTATGAGTGGACTAGCTTCTAGTGATAAAGTATCTGGTGCTTATGACTTAGGCGTAAAAGCATTTTTAGCTAAACCCTATACAGCAAAACAATTATTGGAAACAATAAAATCAGTAGTGAGTAGTCATTAGTGATTAGTCATTAGTGATTAGTTAGTAGTCATTTGACCATTAAACCTCTTGCCCGCATTTCGGTTTTAGTACTCTCTGTTAAGAGTTAAGAGTTACGAGTTACGAGTTACGAGTTCCCGACTAACGCAAGAAGTCTATTGAGCATAAATATACATATGTCCATTTCAACTAGTGAAATCTTAGCCGCTAATGACGCTTTTTATCGAGCTTTTGAAAAGAAAGATATGGAAGCGATGAGTAACCTATGGTCTCAAGGAACTGGTAGCTTATGTATTCATCCGGGACGCAAAGCTTTGCATGGTTGGAAAGAAATTCGTGCTTCTTGGGAGCAGATATTTAAAAATACGGCTTATATCGAAATAGAAACTGAGATAATTTCCACAGAAATTCGCGAGCATATCGGCTATGTCGTATTAACAGAAAATGTCATGCAAGTGATTGCGGGGAGAAAAATGCAGGCTATATCTATGGCGACAAATATATTTGAATTTTTCGGTGGTAAGTGGTATTTAGTTCATCATCACGGTAGTCCGTTAATGCGATAGTCATTAGTTATTAGTTTTGCTAACACCTGCTTTTTGCTGTTGTCTAGATCCCTCGCTCATCTCAAGAAACTGAGGATTGCAACTTAAAGAAACCATTTCAAATACTCCGAAAGCGTAGCGTCTAGACAGTCCAATCCCAGGTATTCTTCACATAATCGACTAAAAATGCCAAAATATCTACTTATTCCTGTGTTCACATTTACCTATAATTGTCAACCGTATTAAAATTCATCGTCAATGTTTATCTTAAGTTGGCAATTTTTCCAGTGATTTTTTAGCGAATAGATAACGTAACTACAAGGGTTTCAACGGCATGAATAAAATTAGTCATACCTCTCCACCAGTCTTAATCTACTGCAGGCTGAAAGTACTGCTACTATGTAGTGTAAGATTGATTATGTCAGGTTTTTTTGACAATATTACAGGTTTATTAATTTAATATTGTTATCGCTTACCTTAGTCAATATTAATTATAATTATATATAAGTCCAAACATAGGCGATCGCACCCTCAACCATAAGTACATTTACTAAAAGATATCAAATTCATTACGAGTATGACTTAAAAAGACAAATCCACATTCTGCCAGCTGTTCTGAAGAGAATGGGAACAGGTATAATTGTTTCTTTATTACTAGCGATTAGCGATTAGCCATTAATTATTAATTATTAGTCCTTAGAAATGAAGCATAATCAGGAGCGATCGCACCCATTTATTTCTCCTAATATTGCCTTGGAACGTCTCCAGCAAGGAAAAACAGAGGAATATCGAAACCGAATTTGTAAGCAGCAGATAATAACTATTAGCCTGCTTATCTTTATCCTTTGGGGGTTGTTTATCCCTGCTGTACTAGCTGATGCAAATTCTCAATATGAATACCGGACTAACCATAGCCGCGATGGGATTGGTAAATTCTATATGGGCAGAGAAATCGCCCAAGTTATGGGACACTTGGGTGCTGGTTGGTTAGAAAGACCGAGCCGGGAGGCTGAAGAAAAGCCGTCTGGGGTAGTCAAAGCTCTCCACCTCCAACCCAGCGATGTAGTAGCAGATATTGGCACCGGTACCGGCTACATGAGCTTTCGGATGGCGGTTTTAGTACCGTCTGGTAAGGTATTAGCGGTGGATGTCCAGCCAGAAATGCTGGAGATTCTGGAATTTCTCAAGCAAGAGAAACATATGACTAACGTCGAGCCGATATTAGCAACTCCTACCAATCCCAACCTGCCACCAGAAAGCGTAGATTTGGCGCTAATGGTGGACGCATATCACGAGTTTGAATATCCTAAAGAAGTGATGAAAGGAATTATCCAGGCTCTTAAACCTGGTGGTAGGGTGGTTTTGGTAGAGTACCGGGGTGAAAATCCTTTCATTCTCATCAAAGGACTGCACAAAATGACCCAAAAACAGGTTAAAAAAGAAATGCAAGCTGTGGGTTTAGTGTGGCGAGAAACACAAGAGTTTTTACCACAGCAGCATTTTATGGTGTTTGAGAAAAGTCCTAACTCTTAGTTGTAGGTTGGGTAGAGTAAAGCGAAACCCAACCTAGCCACTATTTCATCAGGATGTACCTTGCGGAGGAATAAAACGGGCAGTATTAGTACTACTATCTAAAACTACCCAAGCGTACTTGCCATCTAAATTATCTGCATTATTGGTGACTTTACAATAGATTTTTTCCCCACCTCTGGTTTCAATTGCAAAGTCAGCATTTTGGGCATAAACTACTTTAAAACCTCTATCTCTAAGACAATACATTGCCCAAAGTTTTAATGAATGGTTCGCTGGATTAAATGACAGTGGCGGTTGTTTGAACATCTCCTCGATAACTTGAAATAACTGCACCAACTTTCTACTCCCCATAAATTGATAGTTATTTGATATTTATATATTGCACTATACTTAGGGTGGGCAATTCTTTGCCCATCCTACGATCTAGAACTACTGCTGATACACGTGTAAAATAGAACACAAAATATTGCTATAGGTATTAGATAGCAAGTAAAAACACCAGCTAATATTGACAGCAGTGTAAACTATTGCAAACGCTAAGATTAAATACATAATCGCCTACGCCTAAACTATGGAAGTCCTAGAAATCAAACGGGAAATCGAAACGTTGTCTCACCGCCTGGGTAAAACCCAGGACTATCTTTGACATCCCAGCACTAACTGCTAAGATTAACGACCTCGAACAAATAGCAGCACAGCCGGAATTTTGGGAAGACCAAACCAAAGCTCAAGCGACGCTGCAAGAACTTAACGACCTGAAGGCGCATCTCCAGCAGTATGACAAATGGCGCTCAAATTTGGAAGATACCAAAGCAGTTGTGGAACTGTTGGAGTTAGAAACAGACGAGTCGTTACTCCAAGAAGCCGCAAATAATATCACCCTGTTGTATCGGGAACTAGAGCAATGGGAGTTGCAGCAGTTACTGTCTGGTCTCTACGATCGCGAAGGGGCAGTGCTGAGCATTAACGCTGGTGCTGGCGGTACTGATGCTCAAGACTGGGCACACATGCTACTGCGGATGTACACTCGTTGGGGCGAAAACCACGGCTATAAAGTACATTTAACGGAACTCTCCGAGGGAGATGAAGCAGGTATTAAATCCGCCAGCTTAGAAATTACCGGACGCTATGCTTACGGATATTTGCGTTCCGAGAAAGGCACCCACCGCCTAGTGCGAATTTCGCCTTTCAACGCCAACGGTAAGCGGCAAACTAGTTTTGCTGGGGTGGAAGTCATGCCGATTCTGGATAACTCCATTCAATTGGAGATTCCAGAGAAGGATTTAGAAATTACCACCTCTCGTTCTGGTGGTAAGGGCGGTCAGAATGTCAACAAAGTCGAAACTGCAGTTCAGATTAAGCACATTCCCACGGGTCTTGCTGTCCGGTGTACCGAAGAACGCTCCCAACTGCAAAACAAGGAAAAAGCCCTAGCTCGACTCAAAGCCAAGCTGCTAATAGTCGCTCAAGAACAACGAGCAAAGGAAGTCGCCGAAATTCGCGGCGATATGGTAGAAGCAGCCTGGGGAAACCAAATCCGTAACTACGTTTTCCATCCCTACCAACTGGTGAAGGATTTGCGTACTGAGGTAGAAACCACCGCAATTACCGACGTGATGAACGGCGACCTCGACCAGTTTATCCAAGCCTATCTGCGTCAGGAAAATCAACTGGTGGATGGTTAATGGGGCATTGGGTATTGGGCATAGGGCATAGGGCATTGGCAGAAAATAACTATTCCCCATTCCCCATGCCCTATTCCCTATTCTCGATTTACTAATCCTAATTACTAAACAAACTGTTACATTTATTAATGGACGCCGACTATATCTTAATGTAGTGGGGTGTCGTTCTTTGGAACTTTTAAAGAACTAACAATCCAAAATCTAAAATCGCACATCCAAACTTCCCATGAGCAACTCCTTTAGCCAGGAACCAAAACCTAGTTATGTCAAACTCGCCATGCGTAACATGGTGCGCAAAGGGAATACCTCCTTAAAGCATTTTTTTCTATCCAGCATCGGTCTGATAGCTCTACTTGTGGGTCTAGCTTACCTGACCCGCTAAAAACAACTCCCAGTCAAGAGTCCCGATTTTCCTTTCAGGAGACGAACCAGTTTGCAACTAGAATTAAGCGTCCAAGATTGTGTTGACGAGTCTTCCCGCACAGAGGTATCAATTACTGAGGCCACTTGGGAAACTTGGTTTCATCGCTGGTTGGAACTGCTCGCAGCCGAAATTCCCAAGGCTCCAATGTATGAAATGACTTTGCGCTTAACTGACGACGCGGAAATTCAGCAGCTTAATGCTCACTATCGTCAACAAGACAAGCCAACCGATGTGTTAGCATTTGCTGCATTGGAGGTAGATTGTCCTCTACCACCGAACATGCCTCTGTATCTTGGTGATATTGTAATTTCTGTAGATACGGCAAAACGGCAGGCAAAACAGCAGGAGCATAGCTTACAAATAGAGCTAGCATGGTTAGCAAGCCACGGTTATCTCCACCTTTTAGGCTGGGATCATCCGGATAATAACAGTTTAATGAGAATGCTTAATCAGCAGGTAATTTTACTGCAAGAAGTTGGTATTTTTATTGACATAAAATCGTACTTCCTGGGAAAAGACCCCGCCTTTAAGGGCGGGGAATAAACACCCCAGTCGTAGATCCTACGCCTGTACAAAATTGCGATCGCCTTGATTGCGCCAGGAAAACGGCACAGTTTGCTCATATACTCTTGTGTTGTAGTTTACACCCTATGTCTCAAGAAATTTCCCCATCCAAACCCAGTAGATTAGAAACAATTGCTACAACTACAACTACAGCCAAGCGGGAGCTATCCTGGCACGTTGCTCATAATTTATTTATTAGCTTTAAATATGCTTGGTGTGGCATCAGCTACGCTTTTCAAACGCAACGTAACTTTCGCATCCATGTAGCTGTCGGCGCTCTGGCTATTAGCTTGAGCGTTTTTTTACATTTAAGTACAGTAGAAATATCTGTCATCGGCATTACTAGCGGCTTAGTCATGGCATTGGAATTGCTGAATACGGCAATTGAAGCGGTGGTGGATTTAACTGTCAAGCAGACTTACCATGAACTAGCAAAAATTGCCAAAGATTGTGCCGCTGCTGCTGTCCTCATCTCTGCTTTGGTAGCAGTGCTGATTGCTGGTATACTTTTGCTTCCTCCCTTGCTAGCCTTGATTCAGACTGCTTTGCAGAGTCATTAGTCATTAGTCAATAGTCAATAGTCATTAGTAGTCTGTCACTTGTTGATTAAGGACTATAGGACTGACGCAACACCGGCAAGAATCAGCATTTCGCTGTTTTTCTGCCTAAGTCTTGGACTAATGACTAATGACTAATGACTAATGACTAAAAGGAGAGATTAGCTTTGATTATTGTTATCGACAATTACGACAGTTTTACCTATAACTTGGTGCAGTATCTGGGAGAACTAGCGCTAGAGTACCCAGTGGCGTCAGAAATCAAGGTATTTCGCAATGACGAGATTACCCTGGAGGAAATCCGTCAACTTCAACCTCATGGGGTGGTGATTTCTCCCGGTCCCGGTCGTCCGGAGGATGCGGGGATTTCTCTGGACTTGATTAAAGAGTTGGGACCGAGCTTACCGATTTTGGGTGTGTGTTTGGGACACCAAAGCATCGGTCAAGTGTTTGGGGGTAATATTGTTTCCGCACCGGAATTAATGCATGGTAAAACCTCTGATATCACTCACACTGGCGTGGGTGTATTTCGCTTAATTGAAAATCCGATGACCGCAACTCGTTATCATAGTTTGGTGATTGACCGCCAGACTTGCCCTGACGTGTTAGAAATCACGGCTTGGGTAGAGGATGGGACAATCATGGGGGTGCGACATCGGAACTATCCCCATATCGAGGGCGTCCAGTTTCACCCAGAAAGTGTATTGACGGCTTCCGGGAAGCAATTGCTACGCAATTTCCTGGAACAACTACAGGTGAGAGTGTGAACGATGAAACGGCGACAGTTGATGGGTTATGCAGGGGTAGGTTTGGCGACAGCCTTGGTAACAAGCTTGGGGAAAGAATTTCCCGCTACAGCCCAATCTAAAGGTGGATTATCAGTACAGTGGCTGGGTCACACTTGCTTTGTGTTTACTGGTGCAGGTCCAAGAGTCCTAGTCAATCCTTTTCGTCCCATCGGCTGTACTGCTGGCTATCGCTCTCCTAGAGTGAGTGCAGATTTGGTAGCTATTAGCAGTCAAATGCTGGATGAGGGGGCAGTGGAAGGGCTACCGGGGAACCCAAAGCTAGTTTACCAACCAGGAGTCTACCAGTTTCAAGGCATTCAATTCCAGGGTATTGAAGTAGATCACGACCGCCAAGGTGGTAGACGATTTGGCAAAAATGTTTGTTGGCGCTGGCAGCAAGCAGGGCTTAACATTCTCCACATGGGGGGTGCTGCAGCACCAATTACGATTGAGCAAAAAATCCTCATGGGACGTCCTGATGTGCTGTTATTACCTGTAGGTGGGGGACCAAAAGCCTATACTCCCCAAGAAGCACAGGAGGCTATTGGCGTTCTTAACCCCCGGCTGATTATTCCCACCCATTACCGTACTGCTGCGGCTGATGCAGCGACCTGTGAGATTGTTCCTGTAGATGAGTTTCTGGTGTTGATGCAAGGAGTTCCAGTGCGACGTAGCAATGGCAACTCTGTAACAATTAGACCGGGAGATTTACCGGCAGAGGGTTCGGCAATTCAAGTTTTCAGTTATCGGTAATCGGTAATGGGGGACGGGGAATGGCTACTCAGTCCCTAATCCCCCTTCCTTCACTGGGTTAAGACTACCAAGTGAAACGCGCGATCGCTATAGGCGCCATTGGAATCGTGAGTATCTACCCAAACACCTTTGTTAATCTCAAATGGGAGGAACATCGACGGACAGCAGCGCAGTGCTACACCGATTTGTCCGCTGGGTTCGGTAGCAATACCAGGTCTGCCGATGGTGGCGACATATACGCCTTGGCTGACATCGCCTGTAAAATAGACTTCATACTGACCTATTCCTACTTTCCTAGTGCGTAAGACGTTGCGACCACGAACAAGGGTGCCATCGCGCTCAACAACCGCCCAATATTCGCGGACGCAACAGCCTTCTACCCCGTAGTTTGCGGGGTCATCCTTCAGCACTGAGCCTTTGCGTGCTTCCTCTGCAGAACGCTCATCAGGAGCATTCAAAGAAATTTCGATTTTGCTGGGGCTATCCATATTCCATTTCTCCAGACATTACAGTAAATCACCATCTGACTCGGTTGCGATACCGAACGCTAACAGATAGGCTCGAACCGATGTCTGTGATGATGCTTTAAGATAAACTGGCAAAAAGATGGTCTACAGTACCCTTGGCGGGTAGTTTTTCAGAGATAATTCCGTAGTTACTAGCCCCTTGTCCGCTTGACACCACCTCTGGCAACTCTTATCAAGTCAAGCCAAAATATAGGTCAGGCTGACTGGTGAGATTCGCCCATGAAACTTATTAAACGCACGACGCTACACTATCAGGAAGGCTCTTCCGATAAGATTTATGAAGTTGACCTCTGTCAGGTAGATGAGGCACTATACTTGGTTAACTTCCGCTACGGACGACGAGGCTCTAACCTGAAGGAAGGGACAAAAACAACCCAACCTGTGGCTTTGGAACAAGCGCAGCGGGTGTTTGATAAGCTGGTGGGTGAAAAGACCAAGAAGGGCTATCAAGACGTTTCTACGACCGCAGTTGAGCAAGAGACGAGCATTCCTGAGCCGGTTAGTGTGCCTGTAGTGGATGATGCCCGTAAGCAAGCAATCTTGAATCGTCTAGCTAACCAAGATAATAGCAAATGGCCTTTAGAAAGAGCTATTTGGCGGGCTGGAGAACTGAAAATCACCGAAGCCGCACCTCTGTTAATTCAATTACTGGGCACTGGTAAACCACTGAGCGATTATTGCATTGCGTGGGCTTTGGGTTGGTGTGGGGATAGGGAAGCAATTGGTGTTCTCACCCAATTATATGAAAACCCGTCAACGCCGGAATTTGTGCAGCGGATTGCTTTTGAAGCGGTGCTGAAATTGGCGGATGATGACACAAGGGAACGGATGGTAGCGCACAAAATTTCCCAACTACCACTCGTATTGAGTGAGTTAGTCTCTACTGGGTATCCAGAGGCGTTTACACTAGCTTTGGAGGACTATATCAAACCGGGGGATTATCAGAATTTTGGTGTACTGGGTAAGATTTATCAAATTGATAACGCGGTTGTTCGCCCTGCACTGCTGAAGATTTTACAGTCTGCTCCTTTAAAACCTAACTACTTCAAACAAATACGCCATATTTTTCAAATGGCGGAATATCGCCATGATGCAGAGGTATTTGGCATCATTGCTTACCATTCTGAAAAGCAAAAAGCTGTCTATCGCTATACCTATAGCTATCCAAATCATGAATATTACATTCGACTGCCAGATGGTACACATCTATACACCGACTATAAATACAATAATACTCGTGAATATTTTCGCAGACGAGTATGGCGTACTCTTAAACAGTTGGGGGAAGAGGGGGATACTGATTATGTAAACATGGCTGTCAGCATTCTTTTGCACTATTCTGATGCAGATGCACAACCAGTTAAAGAGTCTGTTTTCTATCGCTATCGCTGGATCCCTGGAAGCTGGAACCGTGAAATACGACACAATATACGACATAATTGGGATGCCTACGGTGCATATTTAACCTTTAATCACATTCTCTACGAAAACAGCCCACGCTATGTTTTTAGTACTAAAGCGTGGAGGTGTCGGGAAGGTTATAAACCGGGGGATGGGGAACCGACCGAGCGGGAAGAAGCTTTTCCCCAACTTTGGGAGCAAAGACCAGATGCGCTGCTAAAGTTACTGTTAGAAAGTAATTGTCGTCCGGTGCATCATTTTGCTGTGAAAGCGCTAAGAACTTGTCAGCAATTCTGTGCTTCACTGGATTTAGAAACAATTCTTAAACTTGTTAAGAAACCTTACGAAATTACCGCTGAGTTGGGGTGGGAATTGGTACGCGATCGCTACAACCCCAGCGAACCAAATCTAGAGTTAATTTCTGCTTTTGTTAATTGTGCATCATCACAAGCGCGTTCCCAAGCTTACCAATGGATAGACGAACAAAGAGAGTTTTTCCTAGCTGATAGCAACTTTATCGCTAGTTTAGTTACAAGTCAACACTTTGATACTCGTCAATTTGCTAGGAGACTGTTAAGTTCTTCTATTCTCAACGATACGACCGCTAGGGTATTAATTGGAAGAATTATTGCTGAGTTGTTGTTGATGACAGCTAACCAGGGAGATTTAGCAAAAGAAATTGCTGAAACCTTACTAATTAGCTTTACACTGCAGTTGCGTAATTTGGGTTTAGGTGTGATAGTTGATTTACTCAACCACCCAATACCAGAAATTCAAGAATTAGGTGCGCGTATTCTTCTAAATCATGAGATTATGGCGGAGAATTTACCACCAGAATTCATTGAATCATTACTAGCATCACCGCACGACTCTGTACGAGTTATTGGTATTAGATTATTTGGGCAATTACCGGATGAGAAACTAATTGGTGAAGACAAACAATTAATTTTAGCAATGGCGGTGAGTGCTGTTACAGACAACCGCAATGCTATTAAACCAATTATCCGCCGATTAGCAGCAGCTAATAGAGATTTTGCTATGCAAATAGCAGCGGATTTAATTGAAGTTTTACTCACTGCAGAAAAGCATGAAGGCGTTCATAGTTATCTTGTGAAGTTATTACGGGAAGATGTACCAGATTGGATGACAAGTGTGAGCAAAGAAACTGCTTTGCCGTTACTCAATGCTAAATCTTCTTTAGCACAAGAACTAGGTGGTTTGGTATTAGCTGTAAATTATCAAAATTGGGTATCCGAATTTGCGACTAGTGAAATTGTCAAGCTAGGAAATCATGACATAATCGCTGTCAGGGAAGCTTCCCGACAGATGTTTTCCCAAATTCTAGATAGACTACGTGCTGATGAGCAAGAAATGATATCAGCCATGCGCTTATTAGAATCAAAATGGTCAGATTCGCGAGAGTTTGCTTTGCGGATATTTACCACTGATTTTGGCGCGACGGAATTTACTCCCAGTGTTTTAGTAAGTATTTGTGATAGTGTCAGAGAAGAAGCGCGAAGGCTGGGAAGGGATTTATTAACGCGCAATTTTCAAGAAGCCGATGGAGAGGAATATTTGCTGAAATTTAGCGAGCATCCATCGGTGGATATGCAGATTTTTGCTACTAATTATTTAGAAAAATATGCAGTGGATAATGCCGAAAGATTACGGGAATTGATGCCTTATTTTATCAGTATACTTTCGCGGGTGAATCGCGGACGTGTGGCGAAGGATAGGGTGTTGAAGTTTTTGGAATTAGAGGCACAAAAGAGTGATGAAGCTGCAAGCGTTGTCGCGGAAATTATGGATAGGTTATCTTTGACAGTGGCGGTAGGTGATAAGGCTGCGGCTATAAGAATTATGTTGAAAATTCACAAATTATATCCGCATTTACAAATGCCTATTAATGTGAAGAGTGTGGTAGAAGTGAGGATATAAACGAACTGCAAATAACGCCAAGAAAGCCAAGTAAGAGAAAGAGGGAGACACCTCGTTACCAGGCTTAGTCTGGTAACGCCAATCCAGAGGCTCTGCCTCCTGATAAAATAAAAGAGGTTATTTATGGAATTTAGCTACGCTTACAAAGGCAGTACTGCTGTTAACGAAAAGGGCGGAAATACGCAAATGTCTTTTTCCCCTGACACTAAGCGATCGCCTACTTATTTTATCGGAGAGTTGCGGCAGAATGTAGCTTTTCGGGAAGCAATTAGTGCTTTACATGATGTGGTTGTTTCAGATTTAAGATATCAATCAAAAGATAAAACTGCCTATAAGGAATGGCGTGCAAAACAGGATGATATTGATTGGCAACTAGTTGCTGCGATGCGTCAAGATGTGGCGGATAAAATTAAGGAGTTGCAAGGGGAATTAAATGCTTTAAACAAGCGTAGTTACGAACGCTTACAACCTTATTATAAAGCCAGGGAAAATTTTCGGCGGTACGTCTGGGAGAAACAATTAGACTTCTATTTTGTCTTCGATCCAGTAATTACAGTTCACCCCGATGAGGTATTTTTTGAATGCTTCAGTGTGGATGAGTCCAGTTATGGAAGATTGGGTGCAAGTTACGAAGTATTCAAAAATATTAATGATTTTTCCTGCGGGACAACGAATGTAGATTATTCAGCAGCGCTGTACGATGAATTTCAGAAAATCCGCAGTTATAAGACGACTCAATTACAAGTTGACCCGTCAGGTTTTGAGGTGCAAACTACTAATGAAGAGGCTTATAAAGAAGTTAAAATTGATTTACCTGATAGCTGGGTAAGGGGATTTTTACAGGTTAGTTCGGCGATGTCTCTCCCGACGACCCGCTTTGATTTGCACCCGATGGATATCTATAATATCTGCTATATCCTGCGGCGTCACAAGGAGACAAAGGGACCTCGCAGTATGCGGTATCATCTAAAACCAGGAGAGCCGATACGGGTGGTGTTTGAACCGTGGGAAATGGAGGTTGTTTGTCCCCGTTCTCCTTACTATGGTTCGCAACAGCAAGTGATTCGCGTGTGGGGACGCCGCCGCTTGAATATCCTGGAACGTCTCATACCTATAGCTAAAAAGTTTACCGTTCACTTGCTGGGTACGGGTATGCCTTCATTTTATGTTGCTGATTTGGGGGATATGTCCTTTACCCTCGGTTTGTCGGGATGGACGGCGAACGATTGGGCTAGTGCTGGTAATTTTGATTTAATGGCACCCCGTGCGGATGTGGATGAGTGGACGCAAAAGTTAATTTTTGATGCGTTGCGGGAGAATTGGCTGGAAAGTCCTGATAGTCTAGCACGGCGTTTAAATTTGAGTCGGACTGCGGTGCTGGGAGCTTTAAGTGCTTACACGCAAGCTGGACGAGCAATATATGACTTAAATAAGCGTGTTTATCGCATCCGGGAACTGAGCCGCGAACCTCTACCAATGGAGCGTTTGCGCTTTGCTAATGCACGGGAGGAGAGCGCTACCCGGTTCTTAAGTGAAAATGCAGTTCAAGTAACATCGGTAAGCGATGCCGATGGAGCGTTGTTATTGCAAGGAAATGTTAAGGATAAAGATAAAAATTATACTCCATTTTTGACGATTGATCGAGACGAGCGTATAATCCAAGCAGAATGTACTTGCAACTGGCATCAGCAAAATAAGCTGTATAAAGGCCCTTGCGAGCATATTCTGGCATTACGGATGCAACAAGCCCGTCAATGTCGATAATCAAATTACGCGCACTTTGTTGGTAGACCTTGCAATCTGGACAGTGGATCGCTGTCCTTGTGTTTAGTCTAATCATGCATCACTAGCCTGCTCTTGACTGTGCGGTCTTTCGGGTACTATCGCTATTCCGGTTTGACTTCCGTGAAGTAAATGAGCGATAGTACCCGAGACCGCTTGAGTTGAGCAGTCTAGTCCTGAGAGGTTTACGAAGGGAAAACCAACATAGGTGCGTAGTTTTTTTATCGCCATCAGTGACCCTCCATGCTCCCAGAAACCCTCAAGGGGTAGGGGATTAAGGGGTGGGGTTCAGTCAGCGAGGGAATTAAGACTTATTCAGCAGACAATAACTAGATTACTCTCCAAACTCCGACGCTCGCTTTGCCCCATGTCCTCAATTTCCGCAATCAAGTTTTCCCATTCGATGTTTGCGTAATCCCCAGTTCGTAACTTCTCGACAGTGCTTTCAATCCATTTGAGGTAATCTGTCTCGTAAAAACTTTGTTGGTTCGCAGTGTATTTGGTCGCGATCGCGGTTTCCTCTAAAGGTTCCAGAATGGCTGACGTTGCGATAAGTAATACCATCTGAAGAAAATAGTGATACATATATTATTTTCTGTAGGGGCAGGGTTTCCCCGCTCTAGGCAAGATATTTGTATCATCTATAAGAAATGGTATAAGGGGTGGGGTTCAGTCAGCGAGGGAATTACGACTTATTCAGCAGACTATGTATTTTGAACCTTAAAGCTTGAAAGTTATCTCGTAGTCAGCGCTGAAGCGCTTCAGTACTTACTAAAAATATTTTAATTATTTACACCAATCTACTTTAATCAAGCAACAGCTATTGACATACAAATAATAGTTGTTATCTTATAACTAGACAGCAAATCCACATCTTCAGTGCAGGATGTTGATTAAGGTCTCAGACATAGGATTTCCAGTATCCTGCTGAGCGTTGGGTTAACCCGTTGACTGATTATTCAGCCAACTGTCTAGTCAAATCATTGACTAAACTTCTAAAGGGTTAACAAGATGTTTAGTTGAATACTCAGTCACCGGGTTAATCCGACGCTTGACAGGATACTCGAAATTCTATCTCTGAGACTAAAACCAACAACTGGGCTGGTGCAAGTCTCGTCATGACGAGACATTTACTTGTTCAAAGTCTTTTGTACAAGCATTTTGTACCAGCCTATGTCACTGCTGAATGCGTGATTTATGAATGCTGTCGCTGTAAATCACTTGCAAAAAGGCATCATGAAAATGTGCAAAATGAGTTCCAAACAAAAGCGCAACAAAAAGCAGAAACTCATCCAGGTGTATGGCTCTCAGTGTTGGTGGTGTCGTCAGTCTCTATCAGAAGAAATGCTGACAATTGACCACTTGTATCCTTCTAGTCTTGGTGGTTCTAACTCTATGGAAAATCTTCGATTGGCTTGTTTTAAGTGCAACAATTCCCGTGGAAACAGCCTGTATCCTCCTGGTTTTAGCAAGAGTAACTGCTGTTAAAGGTTAGCTGAATCAGGACTTAGGCAACTAGCCCACTTATTTTGTTTGTAGTAAGCGCTTAAGCGCTTATAACCGCACTAAAGTGCTTACTACTAACCAAAAAATCATCCTATAGAACAACCATGAGCAATACCATACCAAATCCAGTTTAAATAATCCCATTAAATCAACCCGCACGGGGGGTTTTGTCTGTATAGCTGCGACTTATAGTCGCCAAGGTTAAGGGGTTGTCCAATCGAATTTAGTATCACTTCCACTTCATTTTCCCAACAAAAGGAGAAATAAACATGACTCTTCCCACATTCAAGAATGAAAAACTTTTGCGTCGTGCGCTCACTCACCGCTCCTATGTTAACGAAAACCCCCAAGAACGCGAACACAACGAACGCCTAGAATTTCTCGGTGATGCTTTGTTGACTTTTTTAAGTGGGGAATATCTCTATCGTCGTCACCCAGAAATGGCGGAAGATCAATTGACTCGTCGGCGTTCTGCACTAGTAGATGAAAAGCAGCTAGCAAAGTTCGCTGAGAATATAGGGTTAGATTTAAAGATGCGGCTCGGTAAAGGAGCTATTCGAGAGGGTGGTATCACCAATCCGAATTTGCTCAGCAGCACCTTTGAAGCCCTGATTGGTGCTTACTATCTAGACAATTCCGATATTGAGCTAGTCCGCGCTTTTGTGGAACCATTGTTTGATTCCGTACCTGAGACGGTTATGGAATATCGCTCCAATGTAGACTCCAAAAATCGCTTTCAAGAATGGGTGCAAGCAAATATTGACACCCGCCCTCCTAAATATGTCACAGTCCAATCAGGGGGATTATCACACGCTCCAGAGTTCATCTCCAAAGTGCTGGTGGGTGAAAAAATCTACGGAGAAGGTAAGGGACGCAGTAAAAAAGAGGCTGAAAAACGGGCTGCTGAAGATGCACTAGGCAAGCTGAAAATCTCAAGGTTAAGGTAGATACGATATATTTCCCGTTTCTATGTAACCAAATATGACTGACCAGCCGCGTACTCGCCAGGAACTATATAATCGCATCCGCCAAGTCGGTAGAGAGGAATTTATCCTCGAAGAAATGATCCGTTACGGTTTCTGGTCTCCCCAAGGCGAAATCCCCCAAGACCCGGCAGATGAAATTCGTCGTGCGGGAGAAATTCGTCGAGAATTAGAGGCGCTACGGCAGGAAAATTGGCAATTACACAACGAGAAAGCGTTGCGGAAGCAGATGCTGAAACAACGCTTGGAGGAGTCGCGAAGGAAGCGTCAGGAAACTAAGGAACGTCGAGAACGGGAGCGTCTAGAACGTACTGAGGCTTGGAAGCAACAACAGCAACACTCAATTATCTATCTCGGTACAGGGGTATCTGGCGGGTTAAATAATACCGAAAGCGATGTCCAAAGGTTACAAAGCCACGGTTTACCCATATGTAGTACTGCGGAGGAAATTGCAGCAGCGATGGGGATAAGTGTGGGACAGTTGCGGTTTTTAGCATTTGACCGCAAAACCTCCACCATTTCCCACTATATCCGCTTTAAAATGCCGAAAAAGTGCGGAGGATTCCGGATTATCTCCGCACCGATGCTGCGTTTAAAGCAGGCTCAGTATTGGATACTAAATAATATTCTGGACAAACTAGCACTCCACGATGCATCTCATGGGTTTCGCCGCGATCGCTCCATCGTCACCAATGCAACCCCCCACGTCGGTGCAGATGTAATTATTAACTTCGACCTCAAGGACTTTTTCCCTTCCATATCCTACAAGCGCGTCAAGGGGCTTTTCCAGTCTTTTGGCTATGCTGAAGCCGCTGCGACTATTTTCGCCTTACTATGTACCACTGCGGAAGTCGAAGCGGTGGAACTCGATGGTCAGACTTATTTTGTCGCTGTGGGGGAAAGATACCTCCCCCAAGGTTCCCCCGCGAGTCCAGCAATTACCAACCTCCTGTGTCGCCGATTAGATAAACGCTTGTTTGGTATGGCGACAAAATTAGGTTTTACCTACACCCGTTACGCAGATGATTTAACCTTCTCAGCCGCCGGTGACAGCCTCCGCTTTATCTGTAATATCATCAAGCATACAGACTCAATTATTACTCACGAAGGATTTAGCATCAATGAAGAAAAAACCCGTATCCTGCGAAAATCCAGTCATCAGGAAGTCACAGGAGTTGTGGTTAATCAGAAACTGAATGTTTCTAATAAAACATTAAAGCGGTTTCGCGCCACCCTGTATCAGATTGAAAAAGACGGGTTATCAGGTAAGCGCTGGGGAAATTCCAGCAATTTAATCGCCTCAATTCAGGGGTTTGCTAACTTTGTAGCAATGGTAAACCCCCAAAAAGGTGGCGAATTTCAGCAGCAGGTGGAACGAATCAAGCAGAAGTATTGCAAAATTAACAATCACGAGAAATCATAACTTATCTATTTCCAGTGAAATTGCATCCGTATACCGATTTATGCTCGTGAATAGTTCAGCTGTAGCAATAATCTCGAAGATTTCTACCTCACCCAAGCCCAACTTTCGCAAATATTTGTAATCTTTATCAGTCAACTGCTTGGGATTAGTAGCGGTCAGTAACCCAAACCGGATAACTGCTTTTTCCCGCACTGGAAGCGGACAATTAGTAAAATCTGAACCCAAAGTTTTTAAGAGTTCTTCACTCATCCCTAATCCGGATAGCCAATGGGAATGAAGCTTCAACGCATAAGGACTTTTATTAGCCTGAGAAATGGCAATTCCCAGCATTTCCTTTAACGTGCGTGGTAGATTTCCTAAGAGAATAGTAGCCCGGAATTTTTTCCAGTTAGCCTCCAAGACATTGGGACTGATAGCCATCGATTTAAATAGATTAGGCACCATCCCAAGTCCTAGCTCTTTTTTAATTTCTTGATAAATTTGTTTAACTTTAGGGTTGGTTAGTTGCTCGTATTCTAGAAGGGGAAACTGTGCCATTTTTGCCTCTTGTATTACTCTGGAAGTTATCATACTTTCAGATTTGACTGATATATTGGTGTTGGGAAAATAATTACTAAAGAGACACCCTCATCAATGGCGCAAATCCGGACATGACTTGGCAAAATTTATGTACGTTACATATTGTAATAATAACTCATTTTGTATAAAGTCTATCTAAGGAAGAAAAATTTTAGCTAGTAGAATGGCGAAGGGCAGAAAATCTCTATCTTTGGGAAAATATACATAAAACGGTACACAACTAGACAATGAGCCAAGCAGAATATCGGCAGCGTCGTCAACAGTTAATGTCAAAAATTGGTAACGGAACCGCTGTGTTCCGCAGTGCCCCAATGGCGGTGATGCACAATGATGTCGAGTACAATTTTCGCCAAGACAGCGATTTCTTCTACCTGACCGGGTTTAATGAACCAGAAGCCGTTGCAGTCCTAGCACCCCAGCACCCAGAACATCAGTTTGTGCTGTTTGTCCAACCCAAAGACCGAGAAAAGGAAGTCTGGACTGGTTATCGTTGCGGGGTGGATGCAGCGAAGGAAATATATGGCGCCGATGAAGCCTACCCAATCGCCGAATTAGATGAAAAGCTACCCAAATATATAGAAAAAGCTGACCGGATTTACTACCATTTAGGAAGGGACGCAACCTTTAATCAGAAAATTCTCAGACATTGGCAAAACCTAATGCGAACCTATCCCAAGCGCGGTACCGGACCAATCGCCATTGAAGATACAGGACCGATGCTCCACAGTATGCGCTTGGTAAAAAGTGACACGGAATTGCAATTAATGCGAACAGCCGCAGAGATTGCTGTAGAAGCGCACCTCCACGCTATGGAAATTAGCGCTCCAGGACGCTACGAGTACGAAATTCAAGCGGAAATGGAACGCATCTTTCGTCTGCGAGGTGGGATGGGTCCGGCTTATCCTTCCATTGTCGCTTCTGGTGCCAACGCCTGCGTATTACATTACATTGAAAATAACCGCCAGATGCAGGATGAAGACTTGCTGCTGATTGATGCAGGTTGTGCTTACGGTTACTACAATTCTGATATTACCCGTACTTTTCCGGTGAATGGCAAGTTTACACCGGAACAAAAAACACTCTACGAAATAGTTTTAGAGGCGCAAAAACAAGCGATCGCTCAAGTCAAACCAGGCAACCCCTATAACCTAATCCACGATACTGCCCTGCGTGTTATCACTGAAGGTTTAGTTGACTTGGGTATCCTCAAAGGCAATATTGATGAGCTCATTAAAGAAGAAAAATACAAGCCCTATTATATGCACCGCACCGGACACTGGTTGGGGTTAGACGTTCACGATGTGGGTGTGTATCAACACGGTGAAGACAAACCGCAGATTTTACAACCAGGTCAAGTGTTAACGGTGGAACCGGGAATATACATCGTCCCCGATACCAAATTAGCAGAAGACCAACCCCAAACAGACCCCCGTTGGGTGGGTATTGGTATTCGCATCGAGGATGACGTATTAGTTACCCCCACAGGATGTGAGGTGTTAACGGCTGGGGTACCCAAAGCAGTGGATGAGGTGCAGAGGTAAAATTATTTCGCTCTGCATACGCAAACAGATAATTCGTTCCCAGTCAGACTCTGGGAACGAGTCAACACCGATAAATCATCTGTGTTCATCTGTGGTTGTTTTTGAAGACGACAATATATTAATGTCAGGTCAAAAAACGATTACCCATTACCAATTCCAAAGTTTATAACTAGCAACTTGGGTAATGATAAATTTTTGTCATCCGATTCAAACTATCAAACTCCGCCGTCACTCTTTTCCCATTCTCTGATATACCTATTACCATGTGTTCATCAGTCAAAATATTCAGGTTATAAAACTTCAAGTAATGGATAAATGCCTGACGTTGATTGACAATTGACACAGCAGCAATTGTTTCGGGAAAACCAAAAGCTACTCTGACGGTAGGTTCTTCTACTACCCTGGTAGGAAAGTCTGCATCCTTGATTAATAAAAATACCGCCCCACCCTCATAGGGACCGCGATAGTAAGCATTTGCCTGATAAATACCACTGGTAATTATTGCTAAATTATGACCATTTATCGCCTCATTTAAAGACAATTGTGCCTCAGTAAATTCAGGAATTTGTTCTCTATGTCCCAATTCTTTGAGTTCTAAAACATCTGCTAATAATTCCTGTGGAATACCGCTAGCTTCGTTAGCCCAGCCCCATAGCCACGTATTTGATACCTCCGACTCTGTACCCAAAATCTGAGCAGAAAATGACAAGCTCTCATTAAAAATTATCTTACCTTCATCCATGTCAAACACCCAGCGATGTTTGCCGAGTAAATCCATTAAATAAAACTGTTTATCCACAGAAGCAGCGACATGTTCGAGGAATAGTTCTGTCAGGTTCATAGTATTTTGGATTTGAGATTTGGGAACACATATTCTTTGTATTTTTGCGTCTTTATAAACTCACTTGCATGAGTAGGTTTCCCTACTTGAGGAAATAACCTGTTACCTGAGAGCAAAGATTTTCACACCATCAAGGTTTATTTTATCGAGACCACCGAACCTCAATCATATTTCTTTGATTTTCACCATCCAAATCCTGAGCTTGATTTGAACCCCGTGTCTTGGCTGCAAATACATTCACAGTAAAACAATAAAGTGCGACGGTAGCGGCTAATAAAGACCAAAATTTAATTTTGTTATTCATGGGTTGATGAAAAAAAAATGGCTATGGTATTTATACCAAAGCCATGTTTCCGATTCCGGATTAATGTCAACTTATTTACTTGTGTTTACCCAAATTATAGACTGGGCATAAATTGCTGTTTTTCAGGTACAGCAGTATACTCAGCTACAATTTGTCGGAATTCTTCGCCATCAATGGTTTCTTTTTCAATCAACAAATCAACTAACCTGTCCAGAACGCTACGGTTGTCGCGCATAATCTTCTTGGCGAGTTCGTAGCAATCTTCCACAATACCGCGGACTTGGGAGTCAACGCGAGATGCGATCGCTTCCGAATAATCGGATCTAGTCATCCAGTCCCGTCCCAGGAACACCTCACCGCTTTGGCTTTCTAAAGACAGGGGTCCCAAGTCAGACATCCCGAAGCGTGTTACCATTTGACGTGCCATACCGCTTACCTGTTGTAGGTCGCCACCAGCACCAGTAGTTACTTCTGCCCGACCGAAGATAATGTCTTCTGCCGCCCGACCGCCTAAAGCTCCAGCAATTCTAGCTTTCAGTTGTCCACGGGAAATCAAGCCTTGTTCTTCGTTGGGGGTAAACCAGGTCAAACCCTGTGCCTGACCGCGAGGAATCAGGGTAACTTTTTGTACTGGCTCGTGGTCTTTTAACAGTGTTCCTACGAGGGCGTGACCGACTTCATGGTAAGCAATTAAACGCTTGCTCTTGCTATCTACCAGGGGAGTGCCTTCCATACCAGCAACTACCCGATCCACAGCATCGTCAATTTCGCTCAAGGTGATAGCCTCTTTGCGACGACGGGCTGTTAAAATAGCAGCTTCGTTGAGCAAGTTTGCCAAGTCAGCACCAGTGAACCCAGGAGTCCGACGAGCAATAGTTTCTAACGAAACACTGGGGTCAAGTTTCTTATTGCGAGAGTGGACTCTGAGGACTTCCAGACGTCCTTTGATATCTGGTGCATCGACAATTACTTGGCGGTCAAAGCGTCCGGGACGCAACAGGGCTGCGTCTAACACGTCGGGACGGTTGGTAGCGGCAATAATAATAATGCCGGTGTTACCTTCAAAACCATCCATCTCCGTGAGCAACTGGTTGAGGGTTTGTTCCCGTTCGTCGTTACCACCACCGATACCAGCACCCCGCTGACGACCTACGGCATCAATTTCATCGATAAAGATGATACAGGGAGCGTTGTCTTTAGCTTTCTTGAACAAGTCGCGGACGCGGGAAGCACCAACACCGACGAACATTTCTACAAATTCACTACCAGAAATGCTGAAGAAAGGTACACCAGCTTCACCAGCGATCGCTTTTGCCAGCAAGGTTTTACCAGTTCCCGGAGGACCAACTAACAACACCCCTTTCGGAATGCGCGCACCCACAGCAGTAAAGCGTTCGGGTTGTTTGAGGAAGGTGACAACTTCTTGGAGTTCTTCCTTGGCTTCTTCGATACCAGCAACATCGTCAAACTTGACGCCGGTCTTGGCTTCCATTTGAAACCGAGCGCGGGACTTACCGAAGTTCATCGCTTGTCCAGGACCACCGGGAAGGTTGCTAGAACGACGGAACAACAAGAACAGCCCTGCAATTAATACTATAGGGAAAACCAGATTGCCCAACAGACCCCAAATAGCACCATCATTACGCATTGGGTGAGCATCAAAGCTGACCCCTGTTTCCTTGAGTTTAGCAACCAGTTCCGGAGCGCTAATAGGCAAATCCACCCGCAGTCGCTGTATGCGGTTGTCCAGTTCTGGGTCTTTTGCCTCCACAATAGCCGTTCTCCCGCCTTCATATAAATCCACACTAGTCACTCGACCAGCATCCAGATATTCCAGAAAGCGACCATAGGTCATGCGGGTACTGGCGGTATTGTTTCTAGCCATGTCAGCCGGACCTGTAGAAAATGCACCTTGCCAGAAGAAAAAGCCTATCACTAAAGCAGGCAGTGTCCAGAGTAGCAGGACTCTCCAAGAAAATTTCATTATTTTTCGCCTCTAGATGCCGACACAACAAATCAGCTTGCAGAAACGGGAAATTTCGCGTCTCTACAATCGTCACAAAGTAGCTGTTAAACGGATGTATATAACTCCATTTTGTTTAAGCCGATGTCTTACAGCCATAGACCGAGCAATAAGCTAAAAGTCCATGACGTGAGAAGAATCTTAATTAAATGTAACTTAATTTTAAGACAATGCGAAAGTAGGAGGCAGGAGGGAGGGGGTAGGCAGACAAGGGAGAATATCCTGCACGATGGTCTCGTGCCCCTAAAATCAGCTTTCTTACACTAAATCCGCTCAAACAAACAATTGAACCTCAGCAAATTGTGGCGTTATAGCCTAACTCAACCACGCAACCGTCTTTTAAAACAAACTCTAGATAGACTAATCCATCTTTGGACGCGGGGTAGGATATGTACGTGAACCCTGGTCTATATTCCAAAGCTGTTTCATCTGCTCGTCCATAGGTATTGAACACCTTTTGCCGAGTATCACCAATACGAACCCCATCAACCGTAGCAAATTTTGTGCCGGTGGTTTTTACAGAATAAGTACGCAGAGTATTTTTCCGGTCAGCACCCAGGTTAATCTCTAGTTCCGGGTAAGTCAGAGTAGAAGTAGGCCCACCAAAACATTGTTCAGTCTCTGTATACATTCTTTGCTGAGGTTTTCCCAGTCTCTTGATTACCTCAGCTTCCGTCATATCATAGCGAATTCCAGCAACTTGGAGACGCGCTTTACTCAAGCGTTGTTTCTGCACTAGCGCAACGGTTTGCAGTCGCTGGGATGAAACTAGCGTTGGGTTTTTGTCTATTGACAAGACAGATTTTATCCCTAACCCCATAGCAGGGAATAACGTAATACTGAGCAATATTGCTAAAGTGAAATGAAAGAAGAATATTGATTTGAGTAGCTTTGCCATAACTAAACTGCTTTTTACCGTAGAGACATTCAGTCAATCTACAAGGTTTCAAACGGGATTTACGGCAACGGATAGCCTCTGGTATAACGGATTTAACAGATAAGTTACCTGTGGAACTCACTTACCATCTATCGGTTACATCCGTTATCTATCCGCTGCCGCATCCGCTGCTACGGCTAACGTACTTCTGTAATTTTTAATTCATAAGGAATATACTGGCTTTTATCGTAGGAACCCACCCAGATGCCGTAGGAACCCTTTAACCACTGACCAGCAATACCAGCATTTTTACCGGAAAAGCTATCATTGCACCAGCTACCACCAGTACCTTTGACTACTATGGTCGTATCCCCTGGACTTTGCAGTTGGATTTTTAGGTATTCAAAATCATCAGTTAAAACTAGGGTATGGTCTGGTTTATCATCGACAAAACCAACACATGGACCATTCGGAGTTTCCCCACGACCAGCTACTTTCTGTGCCGATACTGAGCCACCACTTATACCGCGCACTATCATCGGCTCAGGGGAAAATTTGCGACCGATGGTAACATTCTCGAATATTGGTGCTTCCTGGGCTTGAGAGGGTAAATACATGGTTAATCCCAGCGCCAGGGTAGCGACGAATACGGATAATCTTGCCCCTCGATTTAGCACTTTGTTCGGCATTCCAGTTCCATCAGACATCTAGGTGTTGATCATGACAGCACATCTATGGATAAAGTTCCTATCAGGGAATAGGGAATGGCGATTTTGGATTAGGGATTAGGGATTAGGGATTAGGGATTGGATAAATTCATTTCTCCCTTGTCTCCCTTGTCCCCCTGCTCCCTGCCCCCTTGTCTCCCTTGTCCCCAGCCTCTTCCCATTCCCTATTCCCTAATCAAGGGCAATTGCTTGCTGTAAGCGCAGTTTGTCTAAACCTAGCTGGGAAAGAAGTAACCAGGATTGTATCAGGTCTGGTCCGTGGAGTTCGCCTGTCAGTGCAGCGCGTAGGGAGCGCATAATCAACCCTTTCTTGATGTTCTGCGCTTTGATGACCTGTTTAATTGTGCTTTGGGCACCTGCTTCACTCAGGGGTTCACCAGTTTGCAAAGCCACGAGAACAGCTTCGAGTGCAGGGATAGAGCCTTCTTGCAGGATTTGTGCCTTGGCTTCCTCGCTATATTCCACAGTGTCAGTGAAAAACAGCTTAGTCATATCCACGGCGTCCGGCAGACGGGTTAAGCTGGAACCAATTAGAGTAGTTAACTGCTCTAACCAAGCCCTATTACGTCCCCCATCAAATGTATATCCCGCTTCTTCCCAGTAGGGGATTAGTAAGTCTGTCAGCTTATCTGCTGGCATTTTGTGGATATACTGACTGTTAATCCAGTCTAGTTTAGACCAGTCGAATTTAGCACCAGCCCGATTCACCCGTTCAAAGCCAAATTGTTTTGCGGCTTCTTCCAGGGTAAATATTTCTTGGGTGGAGTCTGGTGATGACCACCCCAACAAGGTCATGTAATTAGCTAATGCTTCGGGGACAAACCCCATTTTCTTAAAGTCGGAAATGGAGGTAACGCCATCCCGTTTTGATAGTTTTGCCCCTTTTTCGTTGAGAATCAAAGGGGTGTGGGCAAATTGGGGTACAGCGGCATCAAAAGCCTCATACAGTAAAATTTGCTTAGCGGTGTTGGCGATGTGGTCTTCTCCTCGGATGATATGGGTAATCCGCATATCAATGTCATCCATAACCACGACAAAATTGTACAGTGGCTGACCGACATCACCAGAAGAGGAAGCACGGGCGATTACCATATCACCACCCAAGTCACTACCGCGCCACTTCATCTCGCCGCGTACCATGTCATTCCAGGTAATTTCCCGGTCGTCGTCAATTTTGAAGCGAATCACAAAGCTGCGTCCTTGAGCTTGGAAGGCGGCTTCTTGTTCTGGTGTCAGGTTGCGGTGCCGGTTATCATAGCGGGGAGCTTGTTTGCGTGCTTCTTGCTCTTGACGCATTTGATCCAGTTCTTCTTTGGTGGTGTAGCAGCGGTAAGCTAATCCCTTATCCAGCAGGGTTTGGACGCCGTGACTATATAAGTCTAGGCGCTTTGTCTGGTAAAATGGTCCCTCATCCCAGATGAGTCCTAACCAGGTCAGTCCCTGGATGATATTTTCTGTATATTCTGGACGCGATCGCTCCTGATCTGTGTCTTCAATTCTCAGGATAAACTGACCACCATGATGACGAGCAAACAACCAGTTAAATACAGCAGTTCTCGCTGTCCCAATATGCAAATTTCCTGTGGGACTGGGGGCTATACGGACTCTAACAGTCACGGCAAATTATCTCCAACAAAGCAATGAATAGATATATTTAATGCTGGGTTCTGAGTCTTAAATTATCAGTTTTGAGTTTCATCGAATCTCATTCACTTCCGGGTGGTTTACCCAGTTATGACCTTTGCTGACTAACTTACTAGCTAGACCAGGACTGACAACTTATTAGTCAGCACTCAGCACTTAGTAGTTTCTTAACGGGACTGACGGGGCTCGAACCCGCAACTTCCGCCGTGACAGGGCGGTGCTCTAACCAATTGAACTACAGTCCCTTGCGTTGAGCCTTTACCATATTGCCAATTTTTTTTTAGTTTGTCAAGGCTTTTTATAACTTTTATCCAAAAATTTTTCAGGCAGCTACTACCCAGTTACTAGAGGTGGCTAGTAGCGATCTGCGCGGAGCGCAGCAGCGAAGCTATCGCAGTTAGTAACGCAGTCTGACATCCCACAGAAAAGTGTCCTTGTTAGACTGAGATTTTTGGGAGGAAGTAAAATCTAGAGCCTTAGATTCTGGCATAGATTCTAAATGCTGCAAGATTCTAGACTGCATTTGTTTATACTGCTCTTTCAACAAGTTTTTGCTTAGTTGTGGCTGTGAGGAGGGTGGTAGTTTTTGGCTCCAATTGACCCACTGTTGCAACATTTGTCGTTGTGTCTCACCGATGCGACTGCTGAGGACGTTGGTGCAGCCGTGGGGTGGTTCCAGGGAGAAGCAAAGTATGGGGTAGCGTTCAAAAGCAGCCAAGTCGGAGACGATTTGACGATTGTAGTCAAGTTGCATATCTAAGTAGCAGGGTAGCCACTTAGCGCCGTCCTTGTGGCTAAAAAGTACCGTCAGCCACAACAGCATCGGGTGGGGAGAGGGGAGGAAAATGAACTCATTGTAACGAATACTATGACCCCGCTTGACAATATCGTCTTTTGACATCATCAAAAACAGTGTGGCGGTGTATCCTGATTCGATGGAGATTAGTTGGGGAAATACTATTTCCCCAAATGGTTTATTCTTAGGCCATAGCTGTTTCCAACAAGCTTGTTCTACTGCTAATTTCAAGCCCGAACCCACAGTTACTGCGGGTTTAGTTTGGTTGGGTGGTTGAGTTTTTGGTGGTTGTGCTACTGGTTGGCTAACGACAGGAGTCCCGATGGGAGCATGGCTGAGGTGAGACTGTTCTAGACTAACTAAGACTTTTAATATTTCGGCAACACTTTGGGGACGAGATGGGGGTGTCTTTGCCATACAAGCCATAATTAATTCTGACAATTCTTTGGGAACTGACAGATGGGGACTGAGAGCAGCAATCCTCTGCGGCGGTTCAAAATGATGTATTCGATACCATACACCAAAGTTATCCGATGCTGGTTGCCAGGGTTTTTGCCCTGTGAGCATTTCAAACATCATCACACCCAAACTGTAAATATCTGAGCGATTATTTAAATCGCTACCTGCCATTTGTTCGGGTGAGCAGTAGGGCAATGTTCCCGTAAAATTTTGGATGGTGCTGTGGTTTCCTTGGGGAGTTAAAAATTTCACAATCCCAAAATCTACGATTTTCGCCAGCTGACCTAAAATCGGGTCGGGGACTACCAACACATTTGCGGGTTTAATATCCCTGTGAACCAGAGGATAAACTTTGCCGTCAATTGTGACACCTTCATGAGCTACCTGCAACCCGACGCAAATTTGCTTTGCTAAAGCTAGAAAGGTCTGTAAAGGTAAAGGGATTAAATCTTTTAAACTTTTGCCTTGGAGATATTCCATCACATAAAACGGGTTCCCTTCTTTGCTAACCCCGTAGTCAGTGACGCGGACGATGTGCAAGCTTTTTTGACCTAAAGCCGCACAAGTTCTGGCTTCGCGAGCAAAGTCCTGTTGCATCCGTTCATCTAAAAGCGGTTGCGCCAAAAACTTGATAGCAACCGGTACTCCTCCCAACAACACATCTTCAGCTAAAAATACTTGTCCCATACCACCGCTACCAATTACCCTCTGCAGTCGATAGCGATTGGCAAGCAAGCTTTGGTAATTTGCCCCTGGGATTGTGTCTTTAGCCACTTTTAGAACCTCCGGTGCTGTGAGTGAGTAACTCCTTTGCACCCTTTGCTTGTTATGTTTATGTTCGAGAGAATAAACTTATGCAATTATCTATTGACTTAGATAACCACGCTCCCAAACTTAATTTATCTTTTATCTGATTCCCCAGCAGATGGCGTAAGATTTGCGGTTTGATTTGTTCGTATTCTGCTTTGAGTAAATTTTTACTATCCTGGGGCAAACCCATCGGATGTGATTTGTGAGTTACATGTACCAAATCTAAAAGCTTTTGGCGCTGAATAGGCGTTAAAGTTAAAGTTATAACTTCTGCCTGGCTGTTTGGCTCTTCGAGAGGGAACAGCAGCAGGTGATAGTAACCTGTTTGTGCTAATGATAGTACGGTTTGCTGCCCTCTAGCATCTTTGAGATCCAAAAAAGAATGTAACCAACGGGGAGAAAGATTGGCAATATCTAGAGCCATAATCCACATCAGCATGGGATAATAACCTGTCGCAGCGAGAAATTCCGTACCGATTGTTACTGACTGATATTTTTCCATCTCCTGTTTGGGTAGCATAGCCCACAGTGTCGCTACTGTTCCACCTGTAGTGGTCAATAAATCTGTAAACACAGACGGGGCTATAGGTTTATGTTTCGGCCATGTTTTCTGCTGACAAGCAGCTTCCGATAGGGAAGTTTTAGGTACTAATTGCAGGAATGTTGGTACTCGCTTGCAACTACTACTGTCGAGTTTTTGACCTGACGAGTTTTGTTTAATTATATCTAAAGTTTGGATGATTTCTGTCATGCTAGCTGGGCGATCGCTTGGTTCTTTCGCCAGACAACGATACACCAAATTTTTTAACTCCCGTGGCAAATTTAAATCAGGGCTTGTTACTTCAAATGGTAGCGGTGTTTGAAAATTATGTACTTCATACCAACTGCCAAAGGAATTATTTGTTACCTCATATGGTTTTTGTCCGGTGAGCATTTCATACATCAGCACACCCAGGCTATAAATATCACTACGAACATCCCCCAGTTCATTTGTTGCTATTTTTTCTGGAGCGCAATAAGGCAAACTATTAACGCCAGTCTTATTAATGCTCAGATGATAATCAGCAGCCAAAAACTTGTTTAAACCAAAGTCGATAATTTTCACAGTTTCTTGTTTACGGGAATCTTGAGTAATAAATATATTCTCTGGTTTAATATCCTCGTGAATGACTGGATAAATTTCTCCTTTCACACTAACTCCTTGATGAGCGCACTGCAAAGCTAAGCAAATTTGGTAGCCAAGGCTGAGAAACTGTGACAATGGTAAAGGTTTATTATCAATAATATCTTTGAGATTTTTTCCTGGCAAATATTCCATGACATAAAATGCTGTTTTAGCATTATGTATGCCATAGCTTAATACTTTAAAAAAATAATTACTTTTCCGCCCCAACTGAGTGCTAATAAAAATTCCTCTCGTAAAATGGCGGTTCATTTCCTGATTTATCAGAGGTGGCGATAATATTTTTACAGCAACGGGCATCCCTGCTTGAGCAGTGTCTTCTGCTAGGTAAATCTTTCCTGTGTCACCTTTAGCAATTAAATCTCTAATTAAATAGCGATTTGTTAAAATTTTTCCAATGAAAGAATCTAATTCATTTCTGTGCATTACCATAGGTCTTTATCGGGAATTTTCTCAAAGGAATATAGTAAAGATTTACCGCTCTTGCTCCGCGTCTATAATTATTTTAAAAATTTACTGGAATTATTTCTAATAAATTTTGATTAATTTTGTTATCTAACCCTAGTACAATTAACTAAAATGTGAATATCAATGATTTAACATATTTTAGAAAATGTGCCCATAAGAAAGATTACGGATAGCAAAAATAGCAATTTTTTTAGTATAAACATCATCAGTACTATTACTGATTGCAATTACTAAAACCTCAATAGTTATTTCCAGGATAAATCCCTGAAAACCACAACCTACAACCGTAAAATCTTACAGTTGTGATTTCAACGTTAATCTAAGGTATCAGGAGTGAAACTCTTGGTTTCTACCTCAAGTCTGTGAAGTTGCTAGAATTTAAATAAATATAAGGATAGCAATGAGAGTCAGTAATAATCAGTAGCAGCGCTCAACTACGTACCTCAGCACAAATACAAATATTCTTATCCTGAAAATCCCTCACAATCTACTAATCTCCCTGGAGTCAGCCCACCCAAAGTAAAGCTACCGCGTTGAAACCCCCTCCCTCCAAGGCAAGATCGCGTTTTGTCCAGATTTTAGGTAGCGGGCGATAATTCCTGCGGCTGGTAGATTGTTCTACGTTTAGACCGAACCATTGTGGCTCGGACAATCACTATTTCAACCGTTGCCAATTTTCTCCACTAACTTTGACATCCTCTCCAACCTGCTGTCGCTCTCGGTTGGTGATTCCCATCATAGAGCAACGGGGTTTGGTTCGCCGAGCAACCTGACCCCAACAAGTTTCCTTGTCCAGGCAATGGGTCATCTCATCCCCAAGCGTAACTTTCCGAGGCAAGAGCGGTAGTTGTTCTAGACCTGGCAATGCTTTCATCATTTTGTTTGTTGAGAATACTGATTGATGGGGTACTGGGAGTGCTACCTCACTCCTGTGTACGATTATCTTTTTACCAGTCTAATACGCCCCATTTTCTCTGCGTCCTTGGCGCCCTTGGCGGTTCATTTTTATTACATTCTATTGAATTTACTTTACAACCAACATCATAAACTTCAAAACTTAAATTTTAAAAGATAAAAATCTCTATCACTAGAATAGACGTGAAAAAAATAATTATCTCTTGTTTTGCTTTTCTACTAGGCTTGAGTCTAGTGCTAATTTTGGGAAAAGCCTATGCAAGTGTTTCGGGATATGAAGTATGGCTGAGCGATCAAGGAAACACTCAAGGAATTACAGCGACAACTCCCAATGGGCAGTATGGCGGTAAAGTCAGGATTTATGATAGTGCTGACTTGGAGAATAACCCACCCGTTAACAATCCATTAGTATTAGATGTCGCAACTGATTTATTCCCAAATGCGCTGGCAACGACGGGTGATAATGTGAATAGGATTCATATCATGTACCCAACCCCAGATTATAAATACATGACGTTGAACTTTGTGGCGTCGGGACACTTAGGGATTGTGGACGGCAAGACAAAACAACCTGTGTGCCTGTTCCGGACTACACAAACCAGTACAGGTAGGCAAAATCATATGTCCTCTGTATCTCCAGACGGCACAAAAATCATCCTCGCTAATCAAGCTGGACGAATGCTAGAGCGAGTGGACATTCAAAAAGATGCTCATGGGCAAACAACGGGATTTAACTATAATGCTGATGCCAGTATCGATCTGGTTGGTGGGTCGGGACGAATATTAGCTCAACCGATTGCTGTAGATGTGAATCGCAACGATAACATTAGTTGTACTTTAACGGGAACGGTAGCAGACGGACAACCCACCACTACACCCAATGGAAATCTCAAACAAGCGGCGGGAGTTCGTCCCACCAATACGGTGATTTGTCCAATTATTTCTGACAACAGTAAGCATACCTACGCAACTATAGGTGGCGGTGGTATGTTCGTGGTTGATATCACTACATCACCGATGCAAATAGTCGCTGAATACGATTTAAGTGTCGTTCGTGCTGCCGGTTGTGGAGGACAATCAGCTAATGGATTTATGATGCTCAACACTGGAACCTCTGCTCCCAATGTTTCCGAATTTACAGTCTATCGGTTTACCCAAGACTATCCTCTAGCACCGAACTTTAATCACCCCAATCAACCGTTACCAATTGCTGTCTGGGCTGATCCTGAAAATGGAAACATCATTCCTGGCAATAATCGAGATGCTCATGGGATGGTTGTTGTCAGAAATTTCAAGTCACGCAAAGACAAATACCTGCATCAGTTTGATCGGGTACGTAACAATGTAGAAGTATTTAAGATGGCTCCCCCGTGGGACAATTTGGGTTTTCGTCGCGAAGGAACATACAGCCTGACGACGACGGGAGCTTGTGGACAGACTCTAGGAGCAATGCACGGGAACGATCCAACTCCTGATTTAGCCGATATATCTTTAGGTAATAATGGTGACAGAATTTATGTCGCCTTGCGAGGTCCACTTCCACAAAGCATCGCACATGCGGCGGCTGGTAGTTGTCCGGGATTGGGAATTGTGACTTTATCTCGTCACAAGAACAGCGGTAGGTTAACCCATGTCCTGCCAACCATGATTATCAATGGAGATAACTCAAAAAACTTGAGTGACCCTCATGCAGCGATTGTGCGTCAAAAATTAAACCATTAATCCTATGGGTGTGTTAGCGCTTCTTGTAACACACCCCACACAGTGCAGAACCAACATAATTTCAATCTCTCATAAATCACTTAAGTTTTGGCGTAATTCGCGCAGAGCAACCCCGGTTCCCTGTTGGGATGCGACTTGCAGCACTTGAGTAATCAAATTTGGCAAGTCAATTTCTGGGAAATAGCGGCTGACTGATTGCAGTTGATAAGTTTCCTCTTGCAGGCTGTAAATTTTTAGACCACTTTTTTTAAACAACCAAACTTCCGGGACTTTATAGGGCAGATAGTCTGCGGCAGCGGTGTAGGTAGTAACATCAATTTCTATCACCAAATCGGGGGGAAGATCGGTTTGCCAATCAATCCTATCTTTACCTACGGCTGTCTGCCAATTATCAATGTAAAAGCAGTAATCTGGCTCAATGCCCCCTTGTTCAGGAATGTCCATCGTAATCGGGGTAAAGGCTTCGTAGTTACGGTTTTTACTGTCAAGTAAAGCTTCAACAATTCTGGCGAGCAAATGGGCTTCGCGTCCATGTCTGGGAAGGGGACTCATGAGTAAAATTTCTCCATCGCGATATTTGATCCGGGGAATCGAGCCATCACCCCGGCTATCGCGCAAGGCACAATAGTCTTTCCAGGTTCCCAGCATTCGCACTACAGTTCCGGGGGGAAGTTGGATTTTGTCTGGTGAAATTACGGCGTACATGGTTATATATGGGTTGAGAATACTGATTGATGGCGTACTGGGAGTGCTGCCGCACCCCTGTTTGCGATTATCTTGTAACCAGTCTAATACGCCGCATTTTCTCTGCGTCCTTGGCGCCCTTGGCGTTAGTTTAATAAATTTTGGGATTGTGGGGTGGACATCTTGTCTGCCCCTGGGGATTGTGGGGTGGACATCTTGTCTGCCCCTGGGGATTGTGGGGTGGACATCTTGTCCGCCCCTGGGGATTGTGGGGTGGACATCTTGTCCGCCCCTAGTTTAGGACGGGCAAGATGCCCATCCCACAATAATCAAGTCGTATATTCAGCGTTAATCTTCACGTAGTCATAACTCAAATCACAACCCCAAGCCTTACCCGAACCATGACCGTGACCAACACTAACTGAAATTATCACCGGATTATCCACCCGCTGCAGCATACCATTAGTGCGATTACCAGTCACCCCTGCACCCTCTGGTGCTGGCTTAGAAGACTCCGCCACTATTTTTTTCAGATAAGCACTAGCCGCCGGACGGTCAAACGGTAAAGGTTGACCATGTTCCATCAACGTGAAATTCCCCAAGCGAATTCGCAGGTTGTCTTGCTCAAACGGCACCCCAGCACGTCCCGCTGCTCCCGCAATTCGTCCCCAGTTGGGGTCGTGTCCAAAGATAGCAGACTTCACCAGAGATGAACCAGCAATGGTTTTAGCGATCGCACGTGCCCCTTCCTCATCCGGTGCCCCGGAAACTTGAACTTCGATTAAGCAAGTGGCACCTTCACCGTCACGAGCGATCGCTTTCGCCAAGTGCTGACAAACTGCGGTTAACATCGCCTCTAATTTTTCCGCTTCATGACCCATTTCGATAATTGCAGGTGTCCGGGATTGACCGTTAGCCAGGGCAATTAAACTGTCATTAGTGCTGGTGTCCCCATCCACCGTGATGGAATTAAAGCTTCTATCACCAGCACGGGAGAGCATTTGTTGCCATAAATGGGGAGATACTGCTGCGTCGCAGGTGACAAACCCTAGCATTGTTGCCATGTTGGGATGAATCATTCCCGAACCTTTGGCTATTCCGCCAATGCGTACCGGGCGATCGCCTATAGTTGTCTCTAGCGCTATAGATTTTGTCACCAAATCTGTAGTAATAATCGCCCCAGCGGCTGCATCGGAACCAGTTTCTGATAATGCTGCAACTACTTTGGGAATTCCAGTTCTCATCGCATCCATGCGAATGCGTTGCCCAATTACCCCAGTGGAAGCCAGCAATATCGACTCGGCGGGAATCTTTAACTCTTTCGCCAGTAGGTGGGCACTTTCTAGCGCATCTCGCATTCCTTGGGAACCTGTTGCCGCATTTGCTTGTCCTGCGTTACAGAGGATAGCACGAGCGCTTTGCTTCCCTTGCAAGCGTTCGCGGCAATAGTCCACACAAGCAGCCCGTACTTGGCTGGTAGTAAATATACCTGCGGCAATTGCCTCCACATCGGACATAATTAACGCCAAGTCTGGTAATCCGGAAGGCTTCAGTCCGGCGGTAATTCCTGCTGCCCGAAATCCTTTAGGGGCGGTCACTCCCCCCGAAATCTCATGCCAATCTGCCATTGTTCTCCCCCATACTTTTTTATTTAACCGCGTGGGGATTATATCAGGGATTGGGAATGGGTAATGGGTAATGGGTAATGGGGTAATTAATTTCTTCGTTGTTCCTATTCCCCCAACCCTATTCCCCAGAAACTATTCACTTGTATGAAATAGAAAAAAGGAGAGCCACTTGGGCGACTCTCCCGATCATCAGGGTGCATCTACTTAACATAGTATATCACTATCGCTCTGAGGGGTGTCACCCCTTTTTTAGTTTTTTTTGAAAATCTTGTGAAAAATTGAGCAAGAAATGATGCGAATTTTGCATTTTAAATCCAATACCTATATGTCAAGAGTCTAAATACTCATTCAAAGTAATTTTAGAGCGGGTTTCCAGAGATATGATGTTTGTTCACTGGCTAACTGATGAATCCCGCCACTAATAACTAGATAATTTGCTTGAGACGTTCCGGTGGAACGTCTCTACTATTAAATGTTGAGCTTCTTGGCTAAAAGTTGGTTAGTCAGCTTCGGGTCAGCGCGTCCGCCAGTTTCCTTGAGGACTTTACCGACAAAGAAGCCGAGGAGCTTGGTTTTACCGTTGCGATACTGTTCAAGTTCTTTGGGATTATTGGCGATAACTTGGTCGATAATGGCCTCGATGGCTGCGGTATCGGACATTTGCGCCAAATTATCCCGTTCGACGATTGCTTTGGGAGAACCGCCCTTGGTTAGTAACTCTGGGAGAATATCTTTCCCAATTTTATTACTGATGGTACCGGCTTCAATCATCGAAACTAACTCACCAAGCGCATCTGGTGTCAGGGCGATGTCGGTGATGGTAAGTTTATTTTTGTTAAGATAAGCGGCGATATCTTGGGTAATCCAGTTAGCGGCTTGTTTGGGAGTGGCACCAGCAGCGACAGCAGCCTCAAAATACTCAGCAACTGAGCGCTCATCGGTTAATACCCGCGCATCGTAGGGTGAAAGTCCCAATTCAGTTTCATAACGATAGCGCTTTTGGGCTGGGAGTTCTGGTAATTCACTGTGCCATGTTTCTCGTTGGCTGTCGGAAACTTCAATTGGTCCCAAGTCCGGTTCGGGGAAGTAGCGGTAATCGCTGGAGCCTTCCTTAGAACGCATACTAATCGTCCGTTGGGTGGCTTCATCCCAGAGACGAGTTTCTTGAATAATCCGCTCACCGGCTTGTGTGGCTTCGATTTGTCGTTCAATTTCGTATTCAATCGCCTTTTGAATGGCACTGAAGGAGTTCATATTTTTGATTTCTACCTTGGTGCCAAATTTCTCTTGTCCCACGGGACGAATGGAGATATTCACGTCACAGCGTAGGGAACCTTCTTGCATGTTCCCATCACTAACGTCGAGATAGCGCATGATGCGACGCAGTTCTTGAGCATATTCAGCCGCTTCTTGTCCCGAACGCAAATCGGGTTCCGAGACAATTTCCACCAAGGGGACACCAGCGCGGTTGTAGTCTACCAAGGAATAGGCGGAACCAGAAAGACGTTCACTCCCAGCGTGAACTAGTTTCCCGGCGTCTTCCTCCATGTGCAGACGGGTGATACCAATCTTTTTGCGGACGGGATTACCATCTTTATCAACTAACTCTATTTCTAACCAGCCATGCTCAGCGATGGGTAAGTCGTACTGAGAAATTTGGTAATTCTTGGGTAAGTCAGGATAAAAATATTGTTTGCGGTCAAATTTGCTATACTTGGCAATTTGACAATTCAGCGCTAAACCCGCTTTGACAGCGTATTCCAGAACTTTTTGATTTAGTACAGGCAATACCCCAGGTAAACCCATACACACTGGGTCGATGTTAGTATTGGGGTCAGCACCAAATTCCGTGGAGCTATTGGAGAAAATTTTGGTTTTGGTACTTAGCTGACAATGGGTTTCAAGTCCAATAATCGCTTCGTACTCAGTTTTTACAGGAGCAGCAGAAGTCATCTAAAACCTCGTGAGAGTATGAAACCGCTTCTATTTATAGCGCGGCTAAAGGGCGTTTTCAGTAAAATGCCATCACGTCATGAGCAACCCTTGGGGAACCCTTACATGTGAAAATATTCCTAATTTTATTGTTCCATAAGAGGAATTATGATTATGCATTCTGCCCTCCAACGTGCATTTGCTAACCGCCGCGCCTTGAAAGTTATCAGCGGCTTGAATAACTACGATGTCCAGAATGTCGTCGCTACTGTCCGCGCTGCTGAATTGGGTGGTGCTACTTTTGTCGATATTGCGGCTGAACCTGGTTTAGTGAAAACAGTTAAACAGTTGACAAACTTACCAGTTTGTGTATCTGCTGTAGAACCACTCAAGTTTGTCCAAGCGGTAGCCGTGGGGGCAGATTTGATTGAAATCGGTAATTTCGATGCTTTTTACGCTCAAGGACGCCGGTTTGAGGCCTCAGAAGTGCTGGCACTGACTAAACAAACTCGCTCTCTGCTGCCGGATATTACCCTATCTGTCACCGTTCCCCACATCCTCAGCCTGGATGAGCAAGTCAAACTAGCAGAAGACCTAGTAAAAGCTGGTGCTGACATCATTCAAACGGAAGGAGGCACTGCTTCCAACCCGGCTCACTCTGGTAGCTTGGGATTAATTGAAAAAGCCGCTCCCACTTTGGCAGCAGCTTATGAAATTTCTCGCGCTGTCTGTGTACCAGTACTGTGTGCTTCTGGTATTTCTAGCGTCACCGCACCCCTGGCTATTGCTGCTGGTGCCGCTGGTGTTGGTGTTGGTTCGGCTATCAACAAGCTCAACAGCGAAGTAGCAATGATTGCTGCTGTCCGGGGTTTGGTGGAAGCATTGGGGACAAAAAAAGTTCCACATTCGTGAGTTTTGTAGGGGTGGGGTTTCCCCACCCTTGGGGTTCGGTTTCCCCACCCTTGGGGTTCGGTTTCCCCACCCCTACTTTAGGCAATCCTTGAGAGCGTAAATTACATGGTCTTGCTGTTCCGTGGTTAATTCGGGGAACATGGGTAAGGATAAAACTTCATGACAGGCTTGCTCTGCTATGGGTAATTGTCCAGGCTTGTAACCTAGATGGGCGTATACTGGCTGTAAGTGTAACGGACGGGGGTAATAAACCATAGAACCCACACCCCGCTGTTGCAGTTCGTTACGTACCCAGTCGCGATCGCAGCCTGGGTTTGTATCATGTTTCTCCCCTACTATCCGAATCGTGTATTGGTTCCAGACTCCCACACCCCCTGGTAATTCTTGGGGGGTGACTAGATGAGGTACGTCATGGAGAAACTGATGATAACGAGATGCGATCGCTCGTCTTTGCTGATTCCAAGTATCGAGAAACCGCAACTTAATTAGCAAAATTGCGGCTTGGATAGCATCTAACCGGCTATTTAGACCAACTGCTTCGTAATGATAACGAGTTTTCTGACCGTGGTCGCGTAACATTCGCAGTTTGGCAGCAATTTCTCGGTCATTAGTGGTAATTGCTCCACCATCCCCGCAACAACCAAGGTTCTTAGTAGGGTAAAAACTAAAGCATCCAATATGTCCGATACTACCAACTATTTTCCCATCCCAACTCGCCCCTGTGGATTGAGCGCAGTCTTCAATTACTGCCAAGTTGTGAGAATAAGCTAAACCCATGAGTGCTGTCATATCCACAGGTTGTCCAAATAGGTGAACTGGGATAATTGCTTTAGTTCTGGGTGTAATCGCTGCTGCTACTTGCTCAATACTTAAATTAAAAGTCTTAGGGTCAATATCCACAAATACTGGTGTTGCACCGACGATACTGACGACTTCAGATGTAGCAATAAATGTGAAGGGTGTTGTAATTACCTCATCCCCTGCACCAATTCCCAAAGCTCTCAGCGCCAATAGTAGCGCATCAGTACCAGAGTTGCAAGCAACACATTCTGCTACACCAGTATATGCCGCCAACTGTTGCTCAAAACCTTCAACCGGGGGACCACCAATGTAACGACCAGATGCCAAAATTTCTAAGACTGCCGTACTCACTTCTGCTTCAATGCTGGTGTACTGCTGTTTGATGTCAAAAGGGGGAACGGGATTTATGCTTTGAGTCATGAGTTTTATCTTATCCTAGGTGTCGGTCATTTACTCTGGTTGCTTTTGGATAATGACACGAGCAATTACAAATCTCAAATTACTCTAATTACTGACGATTAGTAATTGCAAAAGCTCCCTTGGCTTTCTCAAGATTATGTGTATTATATGTTACTTAATTACATTAACTTATAGTTAATTGAGGACAAGCAAGACAAGGATGAATTGTCGGTTTAATTTTCTTAACCCCATTCCCTGAAATCATTGGAATTAATATGGAAATTATTCAGTTAGATTTAATTGACTTAGCGATTGCTGTGGGATTGATAATCATCGCCATTGGTTTATCCGCATGGCAGCAATTAGGATTAGAGTGGAATTTAACCCGCGCTACTGGTCAAGCTATTCTGCAATTACTATTTTTGGGCTATTTTTTGGAACTTATCTTCAGCTTAAATGAGTCGGGAAAGTTATTGGGAGTATTGGGATTTTTCATCGCGATGCTAACAATTACATCTATTGTCACCCGCAATCGAATCAGTCAAAAAATCCCTTGGGTTTTACCTGTTGTCTGGGGGTCAATTTTTATTAGTACTGCTATTACGGTACTGTATACTAATTTTCTGATTATTCAACCAGAAAAATGGTACGAACCACGCTATTTAATTCCTTTAGCAGGGATTGTTTTAGGTAGTGCTATGAATAGTGCAGCCATTGCAGGAGAACGTCTTGTCAACAGTATTAACGACCGTCAGTTGGAAATTGAAACCCATTTAAGTTTAGGAGCTACACCAGCGCAAGCTATTGCTAAGTACCGCAAAGAAGCAATTCGCTTTGCAGTGCTTCCCATCTTAAATCAGATGATGATTGTCGGTTTGGGTACTCTTCCTGTTCTCACCAGCGGACAGATACTTGGTGGTGTTACTCCTCTGAATGCGGTTGCTTATGAAATTGTAATTATTATTATGCTGGCATTTGCTAATTTGCTGACTACACTGTTAATTACTCATGGATTGTGGCGGCAGTTTTTTAACTATTCAGACCAATTAATTAGATAGGGTAAATCTGGTGGGAAGTAAATTATCCAGTTACTAAATTCAGCGTTAACTGGTGAGGGTTATTTTCCTGTTTTACTTCATAGTTACTAATAAATAATTCCTTACCTTTTTGTGCTAAAGCCTGTTTATAGTTGTTCATCCCATATTGCATTTCCCAACTATAAATATAGGCGAAATCAAAGTTTTTTCTAATTTCTATTGAATCATCATAGGTAATTAGCCATTGGTGCGGACAACGTTTCATTTCAGCGGCAAATCTCTCATGGTCAAAGGATGTGTGTAATTCTCCCCTTTTGCCATACAATCTTGATTTGGTCGCTTTAAAATAAGGAGGGTCTAAAAATATAAAAACATCATCACCACTTTGATGTATTACTTCGCTATAGTCTAAATTTGTGATTTGGACATTGGAAAAAATATTGTTCAAATTTGCCAAGCGTTCAATTGATGATTCCGTAAATCTTTTATGAAATGATTGTTCAGAATAACCACCAGATTCAATCGTTCCCGAAAAAGTAATCCGATTCAGAACAAAAAATCTTACAGCCCGTTCTAATTCAGAAAGCTTTGAAGTCTCAGTAAAAGTAAATATTTCAAACAATTGTCTGCCATCATTATGATGATTTTTGATTTTCCTAATTTCCGTTAGTAAATCATCTAAATATAATTTGCTGTACTTCCAAAAGAGAAATAATTCTGGATTTAGGTCATTAATCCAAAATTTTAACTTGGGATATTTTTGTTTCAAGTATATAAACAATGAACCACCACCAACGAAAGGTTCTCGATATTCAGAAAAAGTTGTAGGTAAGTAGTTGATTATTTGATTAATTGCTTTTTGTTTTCCACCGGGATAGCGTAGGGGACTAGTTATCATTTTGCGGCACAGATTTGAATGGTAAAGTTATTATATCTGGCTTATAAATCGAACAAGAACTACCGCGATCGCGTAGCTAAAGAAGGATGATATTTTAACAAATATGATTAGTAAATACCTCGCAATCGCCGCATATACAATATGCTTTGTCGGGTGCTTCTAGAGCGGTGAATGAGGCAGTATTGGCGTTTTTGCAAGATACGGGTTGTTGATATTAAGCTGAATATCATCCCACCCCTCCTTCCCCAGACAAGAGGAGGGGTGTAAAATACTATTTCTTAACGAATAGAAGTAATCCGCAACCGACCGACACCTAACGACATACTACCAGATTCTCCTTGGGGATAGACGGCAACATCAAAAAAATAATTGCCGTCAGATTGGGGATTTTCATTAACCCTCACCACAACTGTTAATATTTGTCCTGGTTGTACGGGAGGGTCAAACGTCACGGTTAATTTTTGTGGGTTGCGATCTATATCAACGTCGCTGATTTTCAACCTTTGTTGACTTTCTCTACTGCCAAAAGCTCTGACTTTACGACGTTTAAATTTTATTGGTTCCACTCCTCTACGTTGACTAATCGATACTTTTTTTAAAGGTCGAGATGATTTGGGAATGTTGATGGTAAAAAAGTATCTAGTATCACGAGTGCCTACAGTAATTTCACTCGCACTAACACTAAGTAAACGTAGGTAATTATCAGATTCTGAGACAGTTTTAGGAATTTCATCAGCAATGGCTTCTGGAGTGTTTAAGTTCACAAAAACACTAGTAGCTGCTACGGTTGCAGCAATTAATTTGAGTGGTAAATTGTGAAAAAGCTTCATAATGTCAAACTTTAATTAATCCGAGTCAAGGGTTATGAAAATTGGCAAGGATACTATAAGTTGCGTCTTTGCCCAAGTCAAAATTTGTTTTTTCACACTTATATCTCACTCAATGGTAACTGTAAATTAGCTGTAAAATAAATTTTCAGCTTCGAGTCTTTTTTTTTACCATAAATAGCTAGCGATAATGTCACACAAGTATTGGCAAGGGTTCCTTGTGAGCCTAAATGTATTGTGCAGCACAATAATTCTGGGAATTACTGATAAGTCAGCAACGGCTCAAGTCCAGATTAAAACTGCAATTGAAGAACAACATAATGCATCTGAGGCAGATTTTGGATTGCCAAAAGACAGAGAGCTAGGGGGATTTAGCGATGAGGATAATCTAAATTCTCAAATCCCAAATCCAGAATTATCCCCAGTGGAAGTTACACCAGTTCCGCAAGCGGAGGAAACCGCACCAGTTACACCTGTGAGTCAGTTATCAGATGTGAAACCTACAGATTGGGCTTATGGTGCTTTGCAGTCTCTAATGGAGCGCTATGGTTGTATTGCAGGGTATCCAGATGGGACATTTCGTGGTATCAGAGCAATCAATCGCTATGAATTTGCGGCTGCTTTAAGTGCTTGTATGGAAACCGCGAATCAGATGGTGGAGAAAATCACCGATGAGTACGCTAATCAAGAGGAATTAGAAGTTTTGCGGCGATTGCAAGCGGAATTTGCTCAAGAATTGGCAGATTTTACATCAAAACTGGAATCTATGCCAGACAAGATAGACAGGATGCAAGAAATGCCAGCTTTTTCCGCCAATAGCGAACTGGTAGGAAAAGCCGTATTTGGTATCAGTGCAGTTGGTGGTAACGATGTGGATGGGAATACGGTTTTTAGTCAGCGCACAGAATTGAACATTGATACTAGTTTCGCAGGAAAAGACCGTTTGCGAGTCCGTCTGACGGCAAGAAATACTCCCAGATTTAATCGTGTCACGGGAACTGATATGGCTAATTTGTCTTTTTCTGGGGACAATAATAACGACTTGGAGGTGAATCAAGTCAGCTATAGATTTCGACCGATTGAGTCTTTACAAGTGTTGATCGCTGCTGATGGTGGGAGTTTAACTAACTTTACCAGTACGTTGAATTCTCCCATCAACAGCAGTGCGATTGGTAATGTCGGTAAGTTTAGCGATGAGTCGGCGATTTATGATTTGGGAGGTAGCACTGGTGTGGGGATGGAATATCGCTTTAGTGATGCGGTGCGACTATCTTTGGGTTATATGGCGGGAGATGCTAACAAACCACAACGGGGTATTGCAGGTGGTGCTTATGGTGCGATCGCGCAATTAACTCTCGAACCAACCGAAAATTGGAGTTTGGGTTTAACTTATGTTCGCGCTTACAACACCATAGATACAGCTAAAGGTAGCGAGTTCGCTAATGAACCGTTTGAAGATGCTGCTACCAGTGCCAATGCTTATGGTATTCAAACTTCCTGGCGGGTAAATCAAGCTTTAACTGTTTCTGGTTGGGTAGGTTTAATTAATGCTACCGCCGAATCAGAACCCTATAAAGGCAGCACAGCCAGCATCTTGACTTGGGCGACGACTTTAGCTGTCAATGATATTGGTGGGGAGGGGAATATGCTGGGTTTAATTTTCGGTCAGCCACCAAAAGCAATTTCTAACGATGTTGCTTCCCGTGAAGATCCGGACACGGCTTTACACTTGGAGGCGTTTTATCGCTATCGCATCAGCGATAAGCTGTATATTACTCCTGGGTTTTTTGTGATTTTGAATCCCGAACACAATGCTGGTAATGACCCGGTTTTTGTCGGGACGATTCGGAAAACGTTTTTGTTCTAGGATTAGCTACATCAAAGTTTCCCCTCTAGCTCGTGGTGGAGGGGATTTAGAGGAAAATTGAACCACAGATAAACACAGATGAACACAGATGAATTATCGGTTTTTAGCGATTTTTTGGGATAAAGATGATGAAATTAGGTAAAACTAAGTTTTATCGGCGTTTTATGCGCTAAGAGCGCACGCTTTGCGTACGGCGGTTAATTATATTTTATCTGTCTTTTGCCAAATGTGATTTAATTAACCGGACTGAACATCACAAACATGAGACTTTTCTCATAAAAACTTCATAAAGAACTCATCAAGCTTCGTAAAGATATGTACAGGTGAGTAAAGCAATAAGTTTTCTCACTGATTGGGTAATCTTTGTGCTGGATTTGAGGGTTGATGAGATGCGAGTTTGTGTAATTGGTACGGGATACGTAGGTTTGGTTACAGGAGCATGTCTGGCACGGGTTGGACATCATGTCGTCTGTGTGGATAACAACACCCTTAAGGTTGCATTGATGCAGTCTGGAAAGTCTCCCATCTTTGAACCGGGATTGGATGCAATCATGCAATCTGCGATGGAAGCTGGAAAGTTGGAGTTTACTACCGATTTAGGTGCAGGTGTGGCGCATGGTGAGATTTTATTTATCGCTGTGGGAACTCCGGCTCTACCTACAGGGGAAAGCGATACTCGTTATGTGGAAGCTGTAGCCCGTGGTATCGGTTCTCACCTGAATGGTGGTTACAAGGAGTCGCGTAAAAAATCCCCAATACAAAATTTATTTGAGGCGCAAAGTTTATGAGACTGCTGGTATATTCTCACGATGCATACGGCCTCGGCAATATTCGGAGAATGTTAGCGATTTGCGAACACCTTTTACAAGAAATTTCGGGACTTTCAATATTACTTCTCTCCGGTTCACCCATGCTGCAGGGATTTCGCCTTCCCCAAGGATTAGATTATATTAAACTTCCCTGTGTGAACCGGGGTGAGACTGGGGAAATCGCCGTCAAATACTTGGGAATGGGTATTGAAGAAACAGTGAAACTGCGTTCGGAATTGATTTTATCCGCAGCAGTCAACTTTCAACCAGACGTGTTTTTGGTAGATAAAAAACCCTACGGTTTAAAACACGAGTTGACGGATACCCTAAATTATTTACAGACTCAAATACCAGAAACAAAACTGGTATTATTACTCCGAGATATTCTTGACTCTCCCGAAAAGACTATTAACGAGTGGCAGAAAAATGCTTTTTACGAAGCCATAGAAAAGTATTACCATCAGGTGCAAATAGTCGGAACCCCAGAAGTATTTGACACGGCTAAAGAATATCAATTTCCCCCCAGTGTTACCGAGAAAGTTCGCTACTGTGGCTATATCAAGCGTCAGCCAGGATTGAAGAGTAAAAAACGCATCCGGGAAGCATTACAAGTCTCGCAAGATGAACGATTAATTTTAGTTACTCCTGGCGGTGGAGAGGATGGTTATGAACTAGTTGATAACTATCTATCTGCTTTGAAGTTATTACCAGAACAGCACCATATCAAAAGCTTAATCATTTGCGGTCCAGAGATGCCCTTACAGCAGAAAAAATTAGTTTTTCAAGCTGCTGCTGCAAATCCGCAAGTAAAAATTGGCGAATTCACAGATGATATGATGAGCTACATGTCAGCGGCAGATATAATTGTCTCGATGGCAGGATATAACACCATCTGTGAAATTTTATCCGCCGAAAAACCAGCCGTAATTTTACCGCGCAGTAAACCATCTCAAGAACAATTAATTCGCGCCGAAAAAATGGCAAATCTGGGTTTCTTCAAAACAATAAATTCAGAAAATATCACCACACAAAATTTACGACAAGCACTCTTAAATCAGTTAAAAAACTCACAGCATCAGCAAAAAAATCAACTAGATATGAACGCCTTACCTCAGATTACAGAAAAGATTTCCCTGTTGCTCACTCAAACAATTTGCGAACGTCAAATGAGCAAAACTTCTCCAGAAACATTACTCACTACTTATTAAACTTCTTTGCGTTCTTTGCGCCTTTGCGCGAAACAAAAAAATGAAAAAAATCATGTTTTACTGCCAATACCTCAGTGGTATGGGACATCTGGTTCGCAGTACAGAAATTGTTCGTAGCCTAGTTAAGAACTTTCAAGTTTATTTTATCAACGGTGGACCTGTTATTGATGGATTTGAAATCCCACCACAAGTAGAATTAATCAGACTACCCGCACTGTGGTTAGAAAATGGTAAATTTACTGTAGGAAACAGCCCTTTCAGCGTTGCAGAAACCAAAGAAAGCAGAAAAAATCAACTGATTGCTGCTGTTGACAGAGTACAACCTGATTGTTTAATTACAGAATTTTTTCCCTTTGGTAGACATAAGCTGTTTTTTGAATTACTTCCCCTAGTTGAACACATCAAAAATACCCAACCAAACACAAAAATTGTTTGCAGTTTGCGGGATGTAATTGGGAAAGTCAGTGACTCCCAAGAAGAAGAAACTATCTTTAGATTGATGAACCAGTATTTTGATTTATTGCTGTTTCACTCTGACGCGCAATTTCAGACATTTGCCGATAGTTTTAGCAGACACAAAGAAATTAAATCTCAAGTTATCCATACAGGATTTGTCACCCAACCTCTCTCGCAACAATCTAGCACTGTTAGTGAATTATGGGGAAGAATAAATCCCGAAACTAAGAAAATTTTAGTGAGTGTAGGTGGAGGGAGAATAGGTTACGAACTACTGGAAGCAGTTGTCAAAGCCAGCGAAATTCTCGCAGCAAGTATTAACCATAAAATCCAGATGTTTACTGGACCATTTCTCCCAGAAGAAAAGCTGTTAAAATTACAGCAATCTGTGGGAAGTCGAGACAACATTGAAATTGCGAGATTTACTCCCCAATTGCTTGCTTACATGAATTCAGCAGATATTTCCATCAGTTTAAGTGGATATAACACCACAATGAATATTCTGAGTACAGGTGTCAGAGCAATTGTTGTTCCGATAGGACACGATAATCAAGATAAGGAACAGTTAGTCAGAACTCAGAAGTTAGAAGAGTTAGGAATTGTGGAAGTAGTTCATCCAGAAATTTTAGAACCAGCTTATTTAGCTGAGAGAATTATCGCTAGTTTAAATAACAAACAAGAGACAAACAAATCTCCATTGTTTAACCTTAATGGTGCTGAGAATACTGCTGCTTTTCTCCAAGATTTTCTCAAGACTAAAGTTTTGGTGAGTGCTAATGTAGTATAGCGTTTACTATTCTGCTGAGGTACAGGAAAAAATAATGAACCACAGATGAACAACGGACACTTGCGTGACTTTCGGGAAACCCGCCCACAGCAGTGTCCTCCAGATGAACACAGATAAATCTGTACTTCACCCCTATTGGGAAATGCTATAAGCACTTACTACGTACATTCTAGAAAGGAGAAATAGTTAATGGGTCAACGCAGCAAAGAAAAAGATTTAAAAGGAATTTTACCAGGAATCTCGCGAATTTTAAGCAAATTTTCCCCTTATATCCAGCAACACAAAATTCTGATTACTGCTTCGTTTTTTGCTTTATTAGTTGAAACAGGATTGCGTCTTTTAGAGCCTTGGCCTTTAAAATACGTATTTGACTACATTCTTTTACCGGCTCACAATAATTCTCCCAATATTACTAATAGCTTCGGTGTTACTCCCATAGTACTGCTAACGTTTTTAGCTTTGGGAAGTGTAGGGATTACGGCTTTAGGAAGTATCGCCTCTTACTTAAGCACTTATGGCATGTCTCTGGCGGTAGTACAAATTTTGTCAGAGGTACGCAGTCATATTTTTAATCATTTACAGCATCTTTCTTTGTCATTTCACCAACAATCTAAAAGTGGTGATTTGATTACTCGCGTGACAGCCGATATCGAAAAAATGCGGATTGTCACCATCAAAACAACCCTACCGCTATTCACCAATATTATTTCCTTGGTGGGGATGACGGTGATTATGTTTTGGATAAATTGGGAACTAGCGCTAGTAGCAGCGGCAATTTTTCCAGTACTATTTATCGTCAGTAGCAGCATGATTAGTCGCATTCGCAAGTTTGCTAAAAAGCACCGTAATTCCGAAGGTGTTTTAGCAGCAACTACGGGTGAAACCATTGGTGCTATCAAAATAGTGCAGGTACTTTCCCTGCAAAAGATGCTGCATAATACTTTTTCGCAGCAAAACCAGAAAAGTTTAGATGAAGCAATAGAATCTTTAAGACTTTCCGCAGCTTTAGAACGCGCAGTCCAGATATTAATGGCTATTATCGTTGCTGTGGTATTGTGGCGGGGTTCCCATGTCGTATTGCACAAAGAATTGACTCCTGGGGAACTGTTAGTGTTTATGACTTACCTGAAAAACGCCTTTGAACCGATGCGAAAACTCTCCAATCAGGTAGGACAAATTGCGAAAGCAACGGCTTCTGGAGAACGGGTAATTGAACTTTTAGAATATGAACCGCAAGTACGCGACTTACCAAACGCCACGAAAGCTCATCCCTTCTTTGGTACAGTGCGGTTTGAGAATGTGAGTTTTAGCTATGATTCTGGTAACGAAATATTAAAAGACATTAACTTTGTCGCGCAACCAGGACAACAGGTCGCGGTAGTTGGTTCGTCTGGAAGTGGTAAGTCTACCCTGCTGAGTTTAATTCTCCGTCTTTATGACCCCGACAAAGGCAGGATTTTAATAGACGCTCAAGATATTCGGGACTACAAGCTAGAGTCTCTGCGACAGCAAATAAGCGTAGTTTTGCAAGATAGCGTCTTGTTTGCAGCGACGGTACGGGAAAACATTGCTTACGGAAAGATTGGCGCCACAGATAAAGAAGTAGAAACCGCCGCTAAACTCGCCAATGCTCATGAATTTATCATCAACTTACCCCAAGGTTACGACACCGTATTAAGCGAACGGGGAGGGACATTATCAGGTGGACAACGACAAAGAATTGCGATCGCTCGTGCAGCTATTCGTCAAGCACCGATTGTCATTCTCGACGAACCCACCACAGGTTTAGACAAAAAAAGCGAGCGTGCTGTCAATGAAGCACTGCAACAACTTACCCACCGAAGAACAACCTTTATTATCTCCCACGACCTCCCGGCGGTAAAACACGCAGATATGATTCTCTACGTCGAAGCCGGAAGCATCCTCGAACAAGGTACTCACAGCGAACTGATGCGACTGAATGGACGTTACGCAACCCTCTATCGCTTGCAGAACATTATTGACCAAGATAATTCCCCCACAGGAGACACCTATGCACTCGAAGCTTGAGCAATGTCAGGGAACTAGGGTGATTCTCGTTCGCCACGGACAGAGTACCTACAACGCTCTGGGTTTATATCAAGGTAGTAGCGACATCCCAATATTAACGGAAGCAGGGTACGCCGATGCTTGTAAAACTGGAGAATTTTTAGCAGGACTAAAATTTGATTGCGTCTACTTCAGTTCTCTCCAGCGAGCGCAGGATACAGCTTTAGAAATTTTAGATGTCATTGCATCCGGTACTAACAATATTTTCATAAATATTACCTACCAGTTACGGGAAACCGATCTACCTGCGTGGGAAGGCTTAGCCTTTAAATACGTGAAAGAAAACTTCCCTGACGAGTATCGTCTCTGGAAACAGCATCCCCATGAATTTTTCATGGAAAAGTCACAAAGATACTTTTACCCAGCCTTAGATTTATATCAAAGAGTACAAGAATTTTGGCAAGAAGTACTACCCCGTCATATGGGGAAAACCCTACTAATAGTCGCTCATGGAGGTACAAACCGCGCCTTAATTAGCACCGCTCTGGGTATACCACCAAACCACTATCACTGTATCCAGCAATCTAATTGCGGTATCAGTGTTTTACACTTCCCCGATGGTTCACTAGCGTCAGGGTGCTTAGAAGCAATGAACCTCGCTTCCCATGTTGGGGAAGACATCCCCAAACTTCAGGAAGGTGGTAAAGGCTTGCGTCTGTTCCTGGTTATCTCTAGCGCTAGAGAAGAACAAACTGAGAAATTAACCCAATTACTCCAAGATGTCTGTATTGACTTTAGTCTGACTATTACCGACACCTCCCAGGAAATAGTACAACAACTTCTGCAATATCATCCACACACAGTGCAGTTACAAGTGTCGCGGGAAGATTTACCCGAAGTTGTGCAAAAAATAATCATCGCCAAAAATACTAGCAATTCTCAGCAGTTAATCACAGGTTTAGTAGTAGCAGATAAAGAAACTATCCAACGCCAAATTGCTCAAGGAATCGGTTTAAATTCCAGCGAAATTTCTCGGTTAAAGCTAGAAGAAGGGACGATTAGCTGTATTCAATATCCCGGTTCACATCATCCCCCTATACTACAGGCAATGAATATTTCCGGTGGTGAAAAAGCATCGGATTTTATCGGCGTTCAACGCGCGGAGCGCAAGCTACGCTAACAGCGTTCATCTGCGGTTATTTAACCAAGAAGGTTTAAAAAATCTTGAGGTAATCCCATGAAAATAGCATTCATAGTTTGGCGTTTCCCCGTTTTATCCGAAGCATTTATTCTCAATCAAATTACTGGTTTGATTGACAGAGGACATGAAGTACACATTCATCCCGTCAACGGTTTACCGAAAAAATACACTGGTAAAGTTCATCCCGTTGTTGAAGAATATAAACTATTAGATAATACCTACTACCCCCCAACTGTACCGGAGAATATTACATTACGTTTTTTCAAAGCCATGGGGTTATTGATAAAGAATCTTCCCCAAGGTTCCTTACAAACTTTGCAATTTCTCAACCCAGAAAAGTATGGTCATGAAGTTGCTACTCTCAAGACTTTCTACAGAACAGTCGAGTTACTTAATGATGGTGAATACGATATCATTCACTGTCAATTTGGTACTTTAGCACCCATCGCCTTAGCTTATCGCGATGCTGGGATACTCAAAGGGAAATTAATTACGACTTTTCGGGGTATTGATATTAGTAAATATGTCGAAGAACAGGGAGAGGATGTTTACGAGCAATTATTCCGCGAAGGCGAGTTTTTCTTAGCAAACTGTGAATTCTTTGGAAATCGTGCTATTAAATTAGGCTGTCCCCAAAATCGAATTGTTGTTCATGGTTCTGGACTTGATTGTAGTAAATTCACCTTTAAACCCCGTTACTTCCCTACTGATGGTAAAGTCAGAATTGCCACTACTGGACGCTTGGTAGAAAAGAAAGGGATAGAATATAGCATACGTGCGGTTGCTAAATTAGCAGAAAATAACCAAAATCTGGAATACAACATCATCGGCGATGGAGAATTAAAATCACATTTTGAGAAATTAATTGCCGAATTAAATGTTGGACATATTGTGAAACTCTTGGGATGGAGACAACAGCGAGAAATTATTGAAATTCTCGACCAATGCCAGATTTTTGTCGCTCCTAGCGTCACAGCAGCAGATGGAAATCAAGATGCACCTGTGAATACATTAAAAGAAGCCATGGCGATGGGATTACCTGTAATTAGTACTCTTCATGGAGGGATTCCCGAATTAGTAGAAGATGGAATTTCCGGATTTTTAGTACCAGAAAGAAACGCCGATGCTATCGCCGATAAATTAAATTACCTCATTCAACATCCAGACGAATGGGAAAAAATGGGTAAAGCAGGAAGAGCGCGGGTAGAAGAAAAATACGACATGAATAAACTCAACGATGAATTGGTAGAAATTTATCAAAAAATGCTGAAATCTGAATTATCTCCGCCAAGCTTCAGCGAACCTCAAAAAGAATTAACTCATATCTAAAATCAGAAATTAACCATGAAAGTAGCATTCTTTGTCGCGCATTTCCCCGTGCTATCAGAACCATTTATTCTCAATCAAATTGTCGGGACAATTCAACGGGGACATGAAGTTGATATTTACTCCCTAGATGGAAAACAACCAGACACATCTAAAGTGCATCCCCTAGTAGAAGAATATCAACTAATGGAACGCACTTACTATGCACCAACTCGCCCAAACAACGAGTTATGGCGTACTATAAAAGCTTGGGGATTGCTCTGCACAAATTTTGCTAAAAATCCTGGCATTTGTCTGCAATTATTTGACAAATCTCGCTACGGTAGCCAAGCAAAATCCTTAAAATTGTTCTACCGTGCTATACCATTTCTCGGAAATCCCAAATCTTACGACATTATTCACTGTCAATTTAGCACCTTGGGTGTATTTGGTGTTTGGTTTCGTCAACTAGGGTTATTGGAAGGAAAACTCATCTCCACCTTTCGGGGTTCAGATATTAGTAAATTTCTACCGCGATGGGGTAAGAAAACTTATCAAGAACTCTTCGATGAAACAGACTTTTTTTTAGCTAACTGTGAATTCTTTGGAAATAAAGCTATTGCTTTAGGATGTGAACCTGAAAAAATTTTAGTTCACGGTTCCGGAATTGATTGCGGGAACTTTGCTTTTCAACCTCGACACTTACCCAGCGACGGTAAAGTCAGAATTGCCACCACAGGAAGATTAGTAGAAAAGAAAGGGATAGAATATGTTATCAAAGCAGTTGCTCAAGTAGCACAAATTTATCCAAATTTGGAATACAACATCATCGGTGATGGGGAATTAAAGTCACATTTCGAGAAACTAATTGCCGAACTCAATGTTGGACATATTGTGAAACTCTTGGGGTGGAAACAACAGCGAGAAATCATTGAAATTCTCGACCAATGTCAGATTTTTGTTGCTCCTAGCGTTACAGGTGCAGATGGAAATCAAGATGCACCTGTGAATACATTAAAAGAAGCCATGTCAATGGGATTACCTGTAATTAGTACCCTACATGGAGGTATTCCCGAATTAGTAGAAGATGGAATTTCCGGATTTTTAGTACCAGAAAGAGACGCTGATGCTATCGCCGATAAATTAAATTACCTCATTCAACATCCAGACGAATGGGAAAAAATGGGTAAAGCCGGTAGAGCGCGGGTAGAAGAGAAATACGACATGAATAAACTCAATGATGAATTAGTGGAGGTTTATCAGCAAGTCGTGAATTCCCAATTAATTATCCCCAATCAAAAACAGCGTGTCTTTGCTTAAAAAATCAACAGTCCACAATCACCCAAAACCAATTCTTATGACAGAACCAATCGTCACAATCGTTGTTGTTCCTCGCGAACGCTTTAGCTGTACCCAAGCTTCCTTAGAAAGCATTTATGAACATACAGACATTCCCTTCCAACTCATTTATGTAGATGGAAATTCCCCTGCAAAAGTCCAGAAATATTTAGCAGCCAAATCCCAAGAAAAAGGCTTGCAAATCATCCGCACAGATTACTACCTTTCTCCCAACCATGCTCGGAATATTGGCTTAAGTCACGTTGATACTAAATATCTCGTATTTGTTGATAACGACGTAATTGTTTCACCCGGTTGGTTAGAAGCCTTAGTAAACTGTGCAGAAGAAACAGACGCAACCGTTGTTGGTCCCTTGATGTGTGAGAAACAACCAATTCACCAAAGAGTTCACTTTGCTGGTGGAGAATCACATATTGTTACTGACATCAAAGGTAGACGTCACTTGCGGGAGAAAATGTACAAACAAGGTCATCAAGTACCAGAACTACGACCCCAATTAAAACGAACCCAAACAGAATTAGCAGAGTTTCATTGCACATTAGTTCGTACTGAAATTTTTGAGCGTATTGGTTATCTAGACGAAACCATGCTCAACACCAAAGAACACCTTGATTTTTGTATGACTGTTGCTCAGGTGGGAGGAAAAGTTTATTTTGAGCCAGATTCTCTTGTCACCTATGTACCCGGTCCGCCTTTAGAATGGAGTGACTTGCACTTCTATATGCTGCGCTGGAGTGATGCTTGGACTTTAGCTAGCTTAGAGAGCATTCGCGAAAAATGGAACTTATCCGAAGATGGTTACTTTCAAACCAAGTACAAAAAATTAGGAGTCAGACGGGTAGCGACAATCATTAAACCCTTAGTGCGTCGTCTCAGCTTCGGGAATGAAAACAAACCCTTGAAGAGAATGCTGAAAAAGCTAGACAGAAAACTCAATCGTTTTCTCACAAACCGCTATGCTCAGATGCTACCTCAACGTAAATTACAACTACCGCCAATTAAACAAAACCAATCTCAAACCCACGAACTTTCTCAAGTTTAGAGGCCGAAGTTTATATTAGAAAAATGAACCGCCGATAAACACAGATGAACGCCGATAAACGCCTATGATTTATCGGCGTTCATCTGCGGTTCTTATTATTCTATTATCTTTTTGGCGCTCTTCTTAGCGCCTTTGCGCCTTTGCGCGAAATAAAAATCAACCCTGTATACAAGACGCGACATTCAATAAACACTGCACTTTCTCTAACAAATCACTAAACCTAAAGGGCTTTGTCACATAATCATTAGCACCCCAGAAGAGCGCATTTACCCGATAATGCTCATCATTGACGGCAGTTAGTATAATAATCGGAAACTCCTTCCCTGAAGCGCGTAGTTCCTTTAACACCGCAAAACCATCTTTGACTGGCAAACCCAAATCTAACAGCAGCAGCGAAAATTCCCCACCCAAAGCCATCTGCAAAGCTTGTTCCCCATCCTCTGCTACCACCGTCACAAAGGCATTTTTTCGCAAACCTTTTTCAATAAAAGCCGCCAGACGCGCCTCATCTTCCGCAATCAAAATCCGAGTCATTGCTAGGAACTTCTAATAAATAAATCAAAAAATTACACTTACAAACCAGCATTTTCTATTTTTTAGTCAGATAAAAAACCAAGATGAAATCTTTTTCCCGACTAGAATATCGTCTTCCCTGATTTAGGTCAGCACATCAGCCTAATGGGGGAAATCATACTGATAAAGCTCGTAGGCAGCAAGATGCTACTTACGAGCTTTTGTACTGGTATCTTCTACCATCCCCATCCCAGATGAGAAGATGATGAATTTTTCATGAGAAAATTCTTACACTTTCAGGCGATAACCCATACCCCGAACCGTTTCAATCAAATCACTACCTAATTTCTTCCGCAGGTAGCCGACGTAGACATCGACAATATTAGAACCAGGGTCATAGTCGTAACCCCACACCCGGTCGAGAAGTTGTTCCCGGCTGAGAACCTGTCCGGGGTGACGGAAAAAGGTTTCTGCTAGGGTAAACTCCCTTGCGGGTAATTCCACAGCGCGATCGCCCTCTTTTGCTTTGCGCGTCCGCAAATCTAGAACGATATTCCCCACCTTGAGAACCATTGGTTCCTGAGAACCAGTAGCGGTCATATTTCGCAGCCTTGCTTTTATCCGCACCAGCAGTTCTTCAAATCGGAAGGGCTTGGTTAAATAATCATCAGCACCCCCCTCAAACCCCGCGACTTTATCCTTGATGTCATCACGAGCGGTGAGAATAATAATAGGTAACTGTTCCCCCTGTCCTCGCAGTTCTTCCAGCACCTCTAACCCATCCTTCCCTGGAAGACCTAAATCGAGAATCATCAAGTCAAAGCCATTCCCTAAAGCCATATCAGTGGCACAGAAAGCATCAGCAGCAACGGCGGTGATAAAGCCGTGGGAACGCAAACCCTTTTCAATAAATGAAGCTATACGAGTTTCATCTTCAGCGATGAGAATTCGATGCATGAGATACCACCTCTTGAGGGGGTTCTAAAGGTAAGACGATAATGAAGGTAGATCCGGTTCCCGGTTGACTTTGCAAATGTATTTGACCACCATGTGATTGGGCGATCGCTTGCACAATAGACAAACCCAATCCAGCACCTTCCGAACGACGACGACTGTTAGCAGCACGAGCAAAGCGTTGAAAAATTCTTTGCTGGTCTGAGGGTTCAATCCCCTCTCCTGTATCTCTCACCCAGAAATGCACTTTACCATTTACTATCTTAGAACCAAGAGAAATTGTATTATCATTCCCAGTGTGCTGAGTAGCATTTTGTGCCAGATTCATAACTGCCTGTGTCAACCGCTGACGGTCTGCGACAATGGAACCCTTACCGACACCATCTAATTGCCAATTTCGCTGAGCCAAAGCTGTCGCCTTAGCAAACAATTCCTCTGTCAGGATAGCAACATCTACAGTCTCTAGAAGTAAAAAGTCAGGACGTTCCGCCTTCGCCAGTAAAATCAGGTCATCCACAAACCGACTCATCCTGTCTAGCTCATCCATCACTAGCGCTCTTGTTTCTTGTTGCTCATCCGGGTCATCACCCATTAATTCCAAATGACCCCGGATGATAGTAATGGGGGTGCGTAACTCGTGTCCCGCATCGTTAATAAAATTGCGCTGGGAAGCAAACGCCGTCTCCAGCCTATCCATCATTTCATTGAAAGTCTTCGCCAGTTCCGCAATTTCCCCTTCCCCTGCTGTGGGAATGCGGCGTGTTAAGTCCGACTCACTGATAGAACGAGCAGTTGCCGTCAATAGTTGTAGGGGAGATAATACTTTTCCCGCCGCAAACCAACTCAGCACCAAAGCCAAAGCCAGAACAGCAATTTTCACCTCAATCACAACTTTAAAAGCTTCCAGTGCTTCAGCACGCTCACCCGCTGTGACGTGAGCGACGATTAACACTCCCAAGATTTTCCCTTCAATGTTGACTGGCTCAATTTTATAAAGAATACTACCTATACTTGGGTCAGGGACTTGTTTCTCACCCCGTACTGGCTGACGCACTTTTGCCAAGCTTTCAAGAAACTCTGAATCTCGCCGTAGTAGTTCTGGCAATGCTCTAGAACTTGCCTTGTTATACCTGCCATTAATGAAGGTAATCAAAAACGTGTCGTCTTCCGTTAGTTCGCGGGAAAGATAAACATCAAACAGCGCAGATAACTTTTGTTCGTTGGAATAAGACTGGCGGACACCATATTCTTTTTGCAAGCGTTCCCATACCGCCCCTTTTGTAAAGGTAAACTCACTCGTCAGCAGTTCCCTAAATCCCTCCACCTCTTCGGTTAACTCGTCCCGCACCCGGTTTTCCACCCGCGTAAACAGACGCTGGCGAATTGTGGGAATGGCGACAGCGACAAAAAAAGCCATCAGCACCAGATACCAGATTAAAATCCGCGTCCGTGCTTGACCGAAGAGTCTCAGCCACACAGGGTTAAGATTAGTTGTTGTTGTGCTTAACTGAGTTTTGTTGTTCACAATTGGGGAATGGAGAATGAGGACGGTTGACGGTTGACAGTTGACGGTGAACAGTGAACAGTGAACAGTTGACCACTGACTAATAACTAATGACTAATGACTAATTACTGGTACGACGGTCAATTAATTCAGTCATCAACCATACAGTTAAACATTGATGACCCAGGCTTGCTCTATGGGGCGACGGTTTTCACTACCTTGCGGGTTTATCACAACTGTCTGGATAGCAGTTTAACTAACTGGAATTCCCACTGCGATCGCCTAAAATTTTCCTTACAAGCTTTTGGTTGGGAAACTCCCCATTGGCAGCGATTGCGTCAAGGAGCAGAATTAATCAAAGAAAGCTTTCCCATCCTGAGAATTACCTTGTTTCCCGATGGTAGGGAGTGGATAACCGGGAGATTATTACCTGCAACCTTGACAGAAACACAAAAATATGGTATTGAAGCTTTAGTATCAGCGCCAGAATATAATCGCAGTTTACCAGTTCATAAAACAGGTAATTACCTGAGTGCTTGGCTCTCCAGGAATATAGCTATAAATACAAATGCCCAAGAAGCGATATTAGTCGATGGGTCAGGAAATTGGTTAGAAACCAGCACTGGAAACCTGTGGGGATGGCGCGACGGTAGTTGGTGGACACCTCCCCTAGAAGGGGGAATTTTACCGGGAGTCGTGAGAAATCAGTTAATAGCTTGGTTAACCTCTCATAATCAACCAGTAACAGAGGAACCTTGGACAGAGGAGATAGTCAAAAGCTTTGAAACCCTCGCATACAGCAACAGCGTCGTGCAGGTAATACCCATTCACACCGTCGTCACAGCCGCAAAAAAGCTAGAATATAACCCCCAGCATCCCAGCTTGCAACTGCTAAGACAGATGTTTGTTAGTCATTAGTCATTATGCCCCATTCCCAATGCCCCATGCCCTATTCCCCATTACCCTAACCCATCCATCATCCGTGTATCCGTGATATCAGTGTGTGCCCCATTCCCCAATAGCATGACAAACTACAAGATTCTGAGATAGATTAAGATAAGTTAACATAATTCTTAAAAATGCCCATCTCTTGACAGAGACGCTTCGCTAACGCACACAAGATATAGGAGGATTGACCCCGGTGAATAAACGCTGGAGAAATGCGGGGCTGTACGCACTGCTGGCAATTGTTGTCATTGCGCTTGGGACAGCATTTTTTGACAAACAACCCCAGAGCCGAGAGACTTGGCGATACAGTCAATTTATTCAAGAAGTTGAAAAAGGTAAAGTAGAGCGAGTTAGCCTCAATGCGGATCGTTCCCAAGCTCTCGTCACTCCCCTGGACGGAGAGAAGAGGCTAGTGAACCTGGTGAGCGACCCGGAACTCATCAACACTCTCACCAAATACAACGTAGATATTACTGTGCTGCCTCAAACTGATGAAGGTTTCTGGTTTAAGGCACTCAGCAGTTTATTTTTCCCTGTACTACTTCTGGTGGGCTTGTTCTTCTTACTGCGTCGCGCTCAGAGTGGTCCTGGTAGCCAAGCCATGAACTTTGGCAAATCCAAAGCCAGAGTGCAAATGGAGCCACAAACTCAAGTAACCTTCGGTGATGTTGCTGGGATTGACCAAGCGAAGCTGGAATTAAACGAAGTCGTAGACTTTCTCAAAAACGCCGATCGCTTCACGGCTGTCGGTGCAAAAATTCCCAAAGGTGTGCTGTTAGTAGGTCCTCCGGGAACTGGTAAAACCCTCCTAGCTCGTGCGGTAGCTGGTGAAGCAGGAGTACCCTTCTTCTCTATCTCCGGTTCTGAGTTCGTGGAAATGTTCGTGGGTGTTGGTGCATCCCGCGTGCGAGACTTGTTCGAGCAAGCCAAATCCAATGCTCCCTGTATCGTCTTCATCGATGAAATTGACGCTGTAGGTCGTCAGCGGGGTGCTGGTTTGGGTGGTGGTAACGATGAGCGGGAACAAACCCTCAACCAGTTGCTCACCGAAATGGATGGTTTTGAAGGTAATACTGGCATCATTATTATTGCTGCCACTAACCGTCCTGATGTCTTGGATGCAGCACTGTTGCGTCCCGGTCGTTTTGACCGTCAAGTAGTGGTTGATCGTCCTGACTACGCTGGACGGAGTGAAATTCTCAAGGTTCATGCTCGTGGTAAGACCTTAGCGAAGGATGTGGATCTGGATAAAATCGCTCGTCGTACCCCTGGTTTCACTGGTGCAGATTTATCCAACCTACTGAACGAAGCGGCTATTTTAGCAGCACGGCGGAACTTGACGGAAATCTCTATGGATGAAGTCAACGACGCTATCGATCGCGTCCTAGCAGGTCCAGAGAAGAAAGACCGGGTAATGAGCGAGAAGCGCAAGACGCTGGTAGCTTACCACGAAGCTGGTCACGCTCTTGTGGGTGCGCTGATGCCAGATTATGACCCCGTGCAAAAGATTAGCATCATTCCTCGCGGTCGTGCCGGTGGTTTGACTTGGTTCACCCCAAGCGAAGACCGGATGGATACTGGTTTGTACAGCCGTTCCTATCTAGAAAACCAGATGGCAGTCGCTTTAGGTGGACGCATTGCTGAAGAAATCATCTTCGGTGAAGAAGAAGTTACCACAGGTGCTTCCAACGACCTGCAACAAGTAGCTAGGGTTGCTCGTCAAATGGTGACTCGTTTCGGGATGAGTGATAAACTCGGACCCGTCGCTCTTGGTCGTCAGCAAGGTAATATGTTCCTCGGACGCGACATCATGTCAGAGCGTGATTTCTCCGAAGAAACCGCTGCTGCTGTTGATGAAGAAGTTCGTCAACTGGTAGACACTGCTTACAAACGCGCTAAGGAAGTATTGGAAGGCAACCGCCACATTCTCGATCAACTGGCACAAATGCTGGTGGAAAAAGAAACCGTCGATGCTGAAGAATTGCAAGAAGTGCTAGCAAGCAACGATGTGAAGACAGCCGCTTTTGCTTAATGCAGTTGATATCAATTTATTAGCTGGTAAATACCAGTAATAATCAGGGTAATTCTGGAGTTGTCCAGGGTTGCCCTGATTTTTTTATGCCCGTGGGAATGACTGGGTTATCCTGGGGGAGCCAGGACTGTGCGGGGGGAACCCCTAGTTGTTTCCAGCAAAGATGGTAAAATTCCAAAAGCCTGATTAATTTTCTAATGTGATTACGAAACTGTTTTATATGCTTGTTGTGGATGGTTTGGTTCCTGCGGATATTTAAGTTTTAGTAAACCCTGCTGTAACATTGGATTAACGTAGTGAGTCCGAATCGTGTCTGGACTGCGTTGCAGTAATTCAGCTAGCACTTTAAGAAGTAAATATTCTTCTAAACAGAGTTTGAGTATAGTAGCCTGCATTAATTCTGGACTAACTCGTTTTTTATCTCTGACTGGAGCAGCTATTTCCAATAATGACAAAGTTGGATTATGCTCGGAGCTTGATTCGTTATGCTCGGAGCTTGGCTGCTTATGCTCGGAGCTTGGCTGCTTATGCTCGGAGTTTGATAGTAGTGAAAGCAAATCATCCGGTTCCTCTTTGGGCGATAAAGTATAATATGTTCCACGAGCGCGACCATAACTTTTGAGCCAACCTTGGTTTACCAGATGTTTAAGACATTCACCTATGTCTTTAGGATGCTCGTTCCGATAACGCTGAACATCAGTGTTGCAAATTTTACCCAACTTGTGGGCTAGTACTAAAATAATTCGCTCTAAATCTGTTAATTGGCAATAATTATCCCCAACAATTTCTTTTAATTCCCGCTCAACTTCTTCGGGAATTAGACTTATCATCGGTAAGATGACAGATGTTAGCTCTAGGTCTAAATTTTCTGATACTAACGGGATAAACCATTGTTGTTCTTTCCAAGCACGAAGAATTTTTCCAAAACCAGAACCAGCTTTTTCTCCTAATCCCAACATTTGAAACATTTTTTGTAGATATGGGTTTCTGGGGTCGCTGATACCTCCGTCATAAAGTTGCTTGATAGAAATCCTCAGACGACCAGGATTAGAAAATAAAAAAACATCAGGAAATTTAGTTACTGAGACTGGACGAGAGGAGAGGTGGTCTGCATGAAGTAAGGTATTTACTAAGGCTTCACGTAATGCTTCATGCACGTGTGTTTCCCCTTTTCGCACTGCTTCTTTGTCTAGCTGAAAAGGTACATTTATATCGTTGACTAAACGACTATATACCCGATAATAAAAATTAAATAAATTGGCTTCCCATTCTCCATCAAGAGTTAACCGGAAAGTCCAGCGTGTATCTGGGTCATGAGATAATCGCTCTTGGTAATCAAGGTGGTAATGAGGAAAGGCATCTAAAATGCTGCGTTCACTACCAAACATCAACAGTCCTGCTGTTGTTAATCCTTCTTTATTTGTTTCGCGATCGCGTCGCCAGCCACCTAGTTGAATTAGTAGTTCTTTATCATCTAATGCTAACCAAGGATGGTCAGGTTTCCTGGAACGAAAACGCTGACGAAAAGACTTGAGTGTGTCTGAATCCAGGTCATTAAAATCAAATTTATCAAGAATTTGAACGTCTTGAGGGTCAGAACTAGCATCTCTGAGCATCTGTTGCACTTCTTCTTTTGTGCAACGATAATCTCCTTCATAATTGCGTTTATATGTGCCAGTTAGTGGATTACCATTTATATATACAGGTCGCTGGGTTCTTGCGGATCTGGGTACTTTTATCAGGATTATTTTGTGTCCGTCAATTTCTTGAGTTTCAACGTGAGAGTTAGAGCAAATTGGTGTACTTAATTTTTGCTCATTGTTGTGATTGTCCCAAAAGGTTTTTAATATCGCATTCGGATTGCGTATACCAGAGACTTCAAATCCATTTTTGTTCTGGCTGATACCAAGTACAATATAGCCTCCATCTGTATTGGCAAATGCGGATAAGGTTTCCCATAAATCTTTTGGAAAGCCACCATTGGCAGCTTTAAACTCAATGTCTTCATCTTCTCCGAGGTTGATTTTTTGAAGAAGCGTTTCCGCATCCATTGCTGTATCTCAATGATTTTACTTAATATTGAAATCAATAATAGTAATTATTTTACTGTCGTCAGATTACTACATGATACAAAAAGCTGAATTTTTGTAATTATTGTTTTTTTAATTTCCGTCCCTTTTATTTCACTAAAATCCCACAGTTACTCTGATGTCCCGTCCAGCTTCTTTTGCTGTAACCTCTGGTAGGGAGTAGACAGAAAAATTCTTCAAATTGCGTTTCTGTTAGGGGAGTGCCTTTTCCGACTGTAATATCTGAATATGTTCGTAGGACTACGCCAGAAAGCCATCTGTACCCAGTCCGCAGTCATCAACAGTTTCGCCTCTGAAGGGATAAATAACTTTCACCATCGCCGCCAAAATCATGATCAGAGGAGTGAAAAACTGTCCGCTGTTGTTAGGTTGTTCACCCATTCTCACCAACAGTTTGTTATCATTGATACTAATGACTGAAAAATCACATCCATCAGTCAACACTGACAAATAATTAGTTAATCTATCTCAAAGCGGGCAGCGAGAATCGAACTCGCATCAATAGCTTGGAAGGCTATGGTTTTACCACTAAACTATGCCCGCGTTTTTACAACTCTATGATTATAACAAACTAAACGCGGTCTGTCAAGTACAAAATCATCTCTGTGGTTTAATCTCTGAGATGTTGATATATACAACCAGATTACTCAACTCTGGTTTTGAGCCATCGTTATTCTGGGCTGGGATAAATTTCTGGGGTCGGAAAATTTCGGCAGCAAACTGTTCATATTTGCTTCTGTCCCCATCTGAGATTGATTTATCTATAACAACAGCCTGTTGAAAATTGCCATTATCATCAATTACTAAGGAAACTTTGACATTTCCAGTTCTAATACCTAATCCTTCCGGCACTGTAATCCTAGTAAATTTACTGATGTCACTGTCGGGGAATCTAGCTCGACTGCCATCGGGTATATCCTTTTTTACCTGTTCGTTTGGAGGTGCGGTAATGACATTTGCCACCAACACTCCACCTGTTTGATTCTCACTACCTTCACCTGGCGGAATTGTCGGTGATGGCAAATCAGGTGGGAGTGTGGGTAATGGGGTGGATGTAGGTGATGGTGTGGGTGTAGGTGATGGTGTCGGTGTCGGTGTGGGTGTCGGGGTAGGTGTAGGTGATGGTGTCGGTGTCGGTGTGGGTGTCGGTGTGGGTGTCGGTGTCTCGGTCGGTGATGGTGTCGGTGTTTCGGTCGGTGTCGGTGATGGTGTCGGTGTCGGTGTGGGTGTAGGTGTGAGTGATGTTGTGGGTGTAGGTGTGGGTGTGGGTGTCGGTGTTTCGGTCGGTGTGGGTGTCTCGGTTGGTGATGGTGATGGTGTAGGTGTGGGTGTCGGTGTCGATGTGGGTGTGGGTGTCGGTGTTTCTGTAGGTGTCGGTGATGGTGATGGTGTAGGTGTGGGTGTGGGTGATGGTGTAGGTGTCTCTGGGGGTGTGGGTGATGGTGTGAGTTGAGGGGTTGCCTGTTTATTATTTAGTGCGATCGCACCCGAATCTTGTCTACTAGGTGCCGGTTGTACCCTTGGCTGACGAACTATTGTTTTTGGCTGCGGCACCTGAGCGGGTGCAGCTTTAATAGGAGTAGCGCGAGGTGTTGGACGAACTGGACGGACGGGTTTTACTGTTGCTGATTTTTTCGGCACAGTCGCTACCGGGATAAAACTCGGCACTGCAGCTCGCGATGGTTGTCCCAGCAATGCAATCCGCGCCAGAATCGAGCCGCGCAGAAACCACAACAGCAGGATATGGAATACAAAAGAGATGGTAAATACCTTAGTCCATAAACCAGGCGGATCTTGATGTCGCCGACTACCTAGTTCTGGAGTTTGAGTATTTGTAGTCATTGGTCATAAGTCATTGGTCATTGGTCATGAGTCATTGGTCATTAGATATTAGCCAAATCATGTTTTAACTAAGAATGACAGTACCGTTTCATCCACACCTTTTAACTGTAGCGGAGTGTATTTAGTAATTTCATCTTCCTGTAAGTAATCGGCAACTGCCGCCGACACTAGGATGGTATCGGGGATTGCGGCTTCTTGCAACCGGGCAGCGATGTTAACGCACGGACCAATAGCTGTATAATCAGAGCGTTCGGCGCTACCAAACATGCCCACAACTGCCGTACCTTGATGAATCCCACAGCGAAACTGAATACCCTTGCGTCCGTCGTTATCAAATAAACCTTGCTCCCGCCAACGCTCGTTGAGTTTTGCCAACTCTTGGTGCATGGCTCTAGCGGTATTAATAGCACGGCGCACCTGTTCGTTTGGCGTCAGTTCTTCCGGCGCACCAAACAAGGCTAAAACTGCATCTCCGACAAATTTATCTACCGTACCGCCGTTATCAAACACGGCTTTGGTCATTGCTGCTAAATATTCATTCAGCAATTCTGCCACCCGCCGCGACCTGAGATTGTTGGATAATTGCGTAAATCCAACGATGTCACTAAATAAAATTGTTACTAACCGTGGCTCAGGATGCAAATCCAAAACTAATTCTTTCTCGGCAGCCCTTTCTACCAAAGCTGGGGGCAAAAACCGCCGTAGTACTGATTGGGTGAGGTAATTATTTAACGACTGCACCTGGCGTTCATTTTCCTTCAAAGCCAGGAGATTTCGCACTTCCGCCAGCAGTTCTCGGTCATTAAATGGCTTGGCAAGATAGGCATCGGCACCGTGTTCTGTACCTTCAATGCGGGTTTCTTCATCCACTTTAGCTGTCAGCAGAATAATTGGCGTCCCTTTGAGGATATCGTCTGAGCGGATAGTTTGAATCATTTCTATCCCTGAAACTAAGGGCATCATCAAATCCGTGAGAATCAAGCTAGGTCTGGTCTCTTTAGCTACTAGTAAGCCTTCTACCCCGTTGCGGGCTGTATGAACTTTATAGCCGTGATGGCGGAGAATTTCTAACACGTAGCCTCGTAGGTCTGGGTTATCGTCCACGACGAGAATCGAGTGTTGAGTGTCAGTAGTGGGTGCGGAGTCAAACGAGGCTATTTCTGTGTCTTCTACTTCCATCAATTCTAAGTCGGCTAATTCCACACTGGCGCGACGACCATTAGCTTCCGTGGTGATTTCCAAAACTCTGTCTATGGGTAGATGAGCGGTGCCGGTGTGCAGCCATATGGTAAATGTGCTGCCTTTGCCATAGGTTGACTCAACACTAATATCACCGTTGTGCAGTTCCACTAATTCCTTTGCCAAAGCCAAACCTAAACCGCTACCCTCATAGGAGCGGCTAGCTGACCTTTCTGCCTGCCGGAAGCGCTCAAACAGGTGGGGAATCTCTTCTTTGGTCATCCCTATCCCTGTGTCTTCCACTTGCACCAAGCAATGATCTCCAGCCTGTTGGACGCGGATGGTAATAGTACCCCCTTGGGGAGTAAATTTCATGGCATTTGACAGCAGGTTGTAAAGCACCTTGTCAAATTTTTCCGGGTCTAAGTAAACTCGGCAACTTTCATCCATTTGGGTTTGCAGACGCAGCCCTTTTTTCTCACAATAGGGGCGAAAGGATTCTACAACTTGGGTGACAAATCCTACTAAATCGCAGGGACGGAACCGGGGCTGCATCCTCCCCGCATCCAACCGTTGCAAATCGAGTAGTTGATTGACCAGTCGCAACAGACGACGACAGTTGCGTAAGGCAATAACACTTTGGTCGTAGCTCAAGCCTTGATGTGATTCAACAGCCGACTCCAGAGGACCCAGCATCAAGGTGAGGGGAGTCCGGAATTCGTGGGAGATATTTTGGAAAAATTCCGTTTTTTGCTTATCTAACTCCAGTAGTCGTTCTGCTTGCTGGCGGGTTTTTTGATATAGCCGCGACTGCTGTACGGCAATTGCTGCTTGTGCTGCCACAGCTTGGGCTAATTCTATTTCCGTACTGTGCCACTGGCGGGGTTGGTTGGCTTCCCGCAGGGTAATACTACCAGTTATTTTACCATCTGCTAGTAAGGGAACAAGCAACAGCGATCGCGCCGGGGAACGCAAAGGTAAGTCAAATCCGGAGATTTCCACCGGAGTGTTACTCATATCTGGAATTACCACCGGCTGTTGTGTGCGTAATAATTCTTGCAGGACGGGATTACCAGCGATGGGCACCAAGGACTGGGGTAAATGCAGCACCTGGGATTGATCTCCATCTGGGGTCTCGGAATCACGGGAACTGTCATACAAGCCGACGCACTGGACATACTCATCTTCCTCAGTCCACAAAGACAGGACGCAGCCCTGGACTTGTAAAGCTTGTCCCAATTGTTCAGTAATCGCCGCAAATATATCTTGCGGGTCTAAACTGGAGCGAATTGTGGTGGTAATAGTATTAATCAATTCTTGCCGCTTGGCAAGGGCGCGGACTTGTTGATAGGCTCTAGCCTGGGAGATTGCTAGCGCTGCTTGATCCGCTACCATCAGCACTAGTTGCACTTCGTCGTTACCCCACTGCCGCTGCTGGTGACACTGATGTAATGCCAACACTGCCATTAGCTCTTGGCGGCAAATCAAAGGCACTATTAAACTAGACTGGATATTTGCCGCCGCAAAGGCTTCAGCCCGATATTGTAATTGGGGACTATCCGCTTGAATATGCTCATCCCCTGCTACTTCGTAAATTACCTGCACATCCCTCGTTTCCCACACTAGCTCCGGCAACACAGAAGCTGGGGGTAAATTTACTGGCGGCTCGCTTCTTTGATAAATCAGTCCTCCGGCGGCTAATTTTCCCTCTTGGAAGGGACGCAGCAGACAAATGTCTACGTCCAGCACATGACCAACCGTATCGACAATTGTTTGCAAGATTTGCCGATAGTCAAGGGCACTGCGAATTGTGTTGGTAACGGTATTGAGGAGTGATTCTTGGCGCAGGGAATGGCACAGTTCCTTGGTACGCGCCTTTAGCACATTATGAGTATCCAAAGCTTGGCGCACCACTGTTTTTAGTTCCTCAGCTTCCCAGGGTTTAGTCACATATTTGAATACTTTACCAGTGTTGATGGCCTCTACCAAGTCATCAACATCGGTGTAGCCAGTTAAGATAATCCGGATGATATCTGGATACTGAGTTGCTGTTAGGCTCAAAAATTCTGTCCCACTCATCATCGGCATCCGTTGATCGGAGATGATCACGGCAACATCTCCTTCCTGTGATAGCAGAGATAGCGCCTCTGGACCAGAGGACGCTCTCAGCACCGTATACTCACGATGGAAGGTGCGGTAAAGTAAATCGAGGTTATCTAGTTCGTCATCAACGACGAGAATTTTTGGTTTGTTCTTTGCTTGGGATTTCATGCACCGCTTGCTTGCTGCAAAGGCAGTCGCGTAAAGAATTTTCACTTGAGCAGATTTTTTGCACAGACGTGAGTGTCTCACCCAATTGCTTAGCTTGGCTGTTGTAACTCTAGTTGGTACATCAGCTATCGACTCCTCACATTGCCTGCCTGTGGCGCACCCCAATTTATTTTATTTTGCGTTTTAATGTTACATAATGTCAGGTTCATTACCAAATTGTTGCTAATTTGGGAAGTCACATTCCCTATCTGGGTATAAATCCCGCCACCCGCAAGGGTTAGAGTACCATACCGTGGTTGTACTGACTCTAGCAATAGCTTGTAAATTTTGTGTATAGCTTTCATTGCAATCTTCACGCCTCAAAAATAAGCAGATATTTATCTAAAACAGGCTTTTACATAATTACCTATTCTGAGAGTAACAATCCGGACAATTTCCGATAAACTTTGCCTAGATTATGTTGTATATATTACCTTTTATATTAACGTATAAATACTGTATTTGTCGCGATTTTTGACTAAATCAAACAGGATATCTGTAAATAAAGTTACGTAATCACCCTATTGTTCAATGAAAATGTATATGTATTTCCTAGGAATGAAAAATTGACAATTGCTTAACATTGGAAATTGGCTAGTTAGATTCCCGGAGAATGTTGGTGTAATGGCAATTCAATAAAGAATTCGCTACCCTCACCGGGAGTTGTGGTAAACCACAATTTTCCTTGATGTTTTTCGACAACAATCTTGTAAGCGATCGCTAAACCTAACCCTGTGCCACTACCAACTGGTTTGGTCGTGAAAAAGGGGTCAAAAATCCGGTTTTGATGTGTGGCTTCAATACCTTTTCCATTGTCAGCAATACCAATTTGTACCCAATCTTCTCGTTGACCGTAAATTTGAATAATTTTTGTGGTAATTGTAATTAAACCAGAATAATTTTTGATTTTTCCTAAACGGCTTTCATTAATCGCATCTATGGCATTAGTCAGCAAATTCATCAATACTTGATTTAGTTGGCTGGGATAGCATTCAACCGGCGGTAAATCTCCATAATTTCGGACGACATCAATGCGGTGTTTGAGACGATGAGCAAGCAAGACCAGGGTGCTTTCAATACCTTCGTGGAGGTTAACCCATTTTTTATCTGCTTCATCTAAGCGAGAAAAATTCCGCAGCGTCAAAATTATTTCTCGCACCCGCTGACTGCCGTTTTGCATTGAGTCTAGAATTCGGATTAAGTCAGTTTTCACAAATTCCAAATCCATTTCCTCGGCAAGGTGGGCGATTTCTGCTGGGATTTCAGTACAATGGGTTTGGTAAAGTTTGAGCAGATCCAGTAATTCTTTGGCGTAATGAGCAACAAAGGGAATGTTGCCGTAAATAAAATTCATCGGATTGTTAATTTCGTGTGCTACACCCGCCACTAATTGACCTAGAGAAGACATTTTTTCACTCTGGATTAGTTGTGCTTGGGTGGCGTGTAAAGATGCTATTAAGCGGTTTTTTTCCTCTAAGGCTGCCTGTAATTCCTGAGCTTGCAGAGAAGCAGCCACTGCTTGTTGTAAAGTTTTTTGATGTAGCTGTGCTTGGGTTAGGGCGATCGCTAATTGTTCTGCGGCTGTTTGCACTGCTGTGACATCATGCTTGAGCCAAGCTAGCGGTTCCTGTTTAATCGCCCACAAATGCCCGAGAATATTTTTTTGATAAATCACTGGAGCAATAATCACCGCCCCTATATGCTGTTTCTCAAAGCAAGCACGGCAATCCTCGTCTAGGGTCGTAGTTTGTGTATTATTAATGACCCGCAAACTTTTGCTCAATAGGACTTTAACAAAGTTGTTGTCGTAATCTTTTAAGTCTATTTCGGTCGCTAAGCGAGAAATTTCTCCTAGGGAGTCTACATCTTTTGCTACCCAAGACCACAGAGTTGATGGTGGTTGCTCGCTATCTACCCAACAAGCAATCGGTTTTCCCTCCTGGTTGTCTTGCGCGATCGCCTGGGATTGGCGATCATTCTTTTGGCTGCGAATTGCACCGTGGGTAAGTGCCAAACTAGTGGGACTGCTGTCTCCCGGTACAGCAAACAGCATACAATCGGCATTAGTTAGAGGTAGTAGTTCAAACAGCGCCGTATGGATTCTGATGTCTATATCTAAGGAAGTCCGAATCCGTTTTTGCAGTTGGTTCAGTCTTTGTTCCCGTGCCGCCAGATGTTGAGACTCAGCATATCTATGAGCATTATTTATTGCCAGCGCCGCCTGGTGTGCTACTAACTGTGCCAAGTTAATTTCCGCCTCTGTCCACAAATGGGAACCAGCATATTGACTAATATAAACTATACCCAGAGGCTTGTTTTGGTAGACAATCGGCACAATTAGGCATGAGTCTAACCCCGTTACCATCAATAACCAACGCTCCACTTCTGGAATGGTGGTAGTTTCTGCACTCTGGACTAACCAAGCAGAGCGCTTTGTCAATAGGGTGTGACCAGCTAATCCCTTTCCCAATCGGAGAGTGAATCCGACTGGCGATTCTTTGAGATTTGTGTTACCATGATTACCAGACTCATAGGCTGCTACTACTTTTAAAACTTGGTCTGACCAGTCATACAGTATTAAACCACCACGTTCGCCATTCAAAACACAGGATAGCTGTTCAGCTATAGCCTGGTATACTTCGGGTGTTTTGAGCGACTGGTGGATTAGGCTAGTTATTTTATCGAATTGGGAAACTGAAATCACAGATAGTTAGTGTTGCTAAATCTGTGTGAATATGCTCGTCGGCGAATATAACCACTTGGGGAAAACACCAACACACTATTAAGTTAATCGGTTGGAGTTTTGTAAGCTATCCGGACTAGCAGTTGCACAGCTAATTAATGACAACTTCGCTGATTTTTATTTATTTACATAGTAAATTAGAATTACTCCCTTATCATTCTAGCCTTGAAATTGACTGAGATTTTCACAAAAATTATGTAAATCCCAGATTTATTTGACTCAGGTGAAAACCTGACGATATCTACAACAATAGTTTAGGATCGTTGAGGTCGGCTACAGTACACTACCTTTGACTCCCTGGTTTTCTAACCCATCCCAACCGCAGCTAGTTCTGCCCGCCGCCCCCAGCGACAGCCCATTTCAAGTAAGGGTGGCTAGTACTAGCGATCTAACTCAGATAACGGACATTCTTGCTAAGAGCTTTCATTCACCCCAAGGCTTTTGGGGCTGGGCTTATCCGCTGCTACGCTTGGGGATTTACGAAGATTTGCACAATCGCCTCCAGACACCATCACCCAACCAACTGTGTTTGGTTGCTGTTGATAGGACACCAGGACAGGGACAAAATATTACCGGAACCGTAGAAATCGGTTTGCGCTCAACTGACCCTTGGTCAGGTGTCAAGCGTTTTCCCTATCTGTCAAATTTAGCTGTCCACCCCAACTATCGCCGACGTGGTGTTGCTAAAAGTTTACTGCTTAGCTGTGAGCAAATATGCCAAGATTGGGGATTTCAAGACTTGTATCTCCATGTTTTAGAACATAATTATCAAGCTAGACAGCTATATTTGAATTTAGGATATAAGATTTTCCAAGTTGAATCTCCTTGGAGTACATTCCTTTTCCAGCGTCCTCGGCAGATGTTTTTGCACAAGTACCTCAAGGTTGAACCCCCTGTCTGAATACCATATCGGAAGAATTTCAAAATTAGCCCATAAAGTCAGCCATCAGACAGAATAAAAAATTGATAATCATATTTATGACTGCTTCAGTAACAGCCAAGAAAATAGGGTGGTGATAGCAGTTAAGTTGCTGACTAGATTTAGAGGCTGGAAGTCAAAAAAATCTTACATGCTAAGTTTAGGCTTGCTTGGTGGGATTAATGTTACAACCCCTAACACAATCACCAAACATAATTAAATATCGCTTGGGTAGCGCTATGCTACCATTCATTCTACACGCTGGAATATTTTTTTGATTCATATTTATTTGGTTGAGTAGTAACCTTGCATGATATTGCATGATTATTTAATGCTTAAAAATTATTTACCAATTATTTGCTTGATTCTAGGTTGATGTTTCACTTAAAAGTTGATAATGCTGCTTATTAAGCGTATAAATGATTCCTGAATATAGCAACGAACAGACACCTACTTGTAGAGGCGAGAATTATTGCCCAATGCAGTAGAATACTCGCCTCCATAAACCATTGCTGACAATCCATTTAGGGTTGTTATATCATGGTAATAAATATAAAATAACTAATACTTATATAGCCTTACTGAAATACAAACTAGTTCACTAATTACTGTCAATAACAAAAATAAAAAAAAATATCAACCGCAAAAATACTGAGATAATTACCAAAATAAAATCTGTTAAAATAATATTTTTTATGAAAATTTTGTATTTCCGAGGTTCTTCTTCATGAAAAATTTAAATTTACTTTAATTTTAGTTGGCAGAATTAGGATATAAAAGAGATAAATTATTGTTACAGTATTCATCGTCAATGACTATTTATTCTTATCTTAGTTAGCGCCATCATGAAAACCTTGATATAAGATAAATTGAACAATTTAATTAAAGCTCTAGTTTACGATTTAATTGCCGGTTGTTAATAAATCGATATTACCGTTTGAGAAAACATGGATAGCGAAAACCAGCGACGCTATCAGACTGCTGTAGCATCACAGGAAGATGCGCCTGTCACCTCCCGTCGCTATCACACTATGACCAACGACAGCGAGCCATCGACCGGCTCTGAGTTACTTATGCTGCCACCCCAGGGTCAGTTGTTAATGGTCAATAGCCGCAGACGCAATGGTTTAATCCTGTTCAAGCATTACTATGCTGAATTTGCCGGACCTGGTGCAGCTGTAGGCGGTGATTATGATATTGATTGCCAGATGGTACTGCCGATAGGAAACCTTTCTCTATTGGTTCCCGAATCTTATCAAGACCGAGAGAATGCTTACAAGATAAGGCGACAGTGGGTGTTATTAACTAAAAAAATTACAGACAACCAACTCCCACAACAACGAGTGCAGATGATTCTGAATCAATTTGAATGTTATTTTGATTCGGAAACAGTAGCGCAAATTCCTGACGAAGCATTTGCGCTGTTGGTGGGAGTGCTGCCGCAAACAGTAAAGATGGTACGCCGTTCTGCGGGGGAAGGAAGAGGTAAGCGTTAGGCATTGGGAGCAGGCAAACAAGCCAGAATAACCCATTATAGCGTTTCCTAGTCTACTGAGGTACAAATTTATCGGCTTAAGAAAGCGTCCATCCTCTTCTATCGGCGGTTAATTCTTTCTTGCTATACCTCACGAGTGTGGGAAGCGCTATACCCATTCCCTATACAGCCGCTAGCAAGCGCGTAACTGTGCGGTGGTTTTCTTCTGGAGTACCGATAGTAATTCGTAAACCGCCACTGATTTCACGCACGAGAGTGCCATTTGTTTTCAATTGCTGTGCCAGATTATTTAGTGTCACATCAGAATTATTTGGGGACTGCAATTTTAGGTATATAAAATTAGCCGCACTATCCCAAACTTGGAACTTTGGATGCTGGGATATGGTCTCGATAAGTTTGGCTCTTTGTGTCAGCATTTGGGGAATTGATTCGAGCAATATATGACGGTTTTGCAGAGCAACTAAAGCCGCAGCTTGGGTAAAGCTAGGGAGATTGTAGGGCAGGCGAACTTTTTCTAAAGTGGCAATCAATTCAGGATGAGCGACACTATAACCAACCCGATGAGCAGCTAAACGGAAAGCTTTAGAAAATGTCCGTAAAATCACCCAATTAGGACGCTGGTATAACTCACCTGCTAGAGTATTTTGACTAAACTCAAAATAAGCTTCATCAATCACCACTAAGATATCTTCTGGCAGACTCTTTAACCATCCTAATTCTGCTGGTGTTAAAGGATTAGCCGTGGGGGAATTGGGATGTACTACAAACACCACGCGAATCGGGGGGTTTTGAGTTTGGTTAATAGCATTTTGGGCTGCTGGTAAATCAATTTCAAAATTCGCTTGATTTCTGCCTACAGCTACCACAGGAATGCCCAGGGTTTGCGCTAGAATCGCGTACATGGAGAAAGTGGGATTAGCAACTAAAATCGAGCCTTCTCCCCGCAAGCAGGTGGCTATTAATAGCGAACGTATTAGTTCATCTGAACCATTACCAACGGAAATATTGTCAGCAGTGAAGCAAGATTTGGAGAGGTTTGCTGAGGAGTTGACATACTCAGAAATAGCACTTTTTAGGGCTTGATGTCCGCCGTCGGGATAGCGGTTATTTTCAATTAGTTGCTGATAAGTCCAAGCCAGCTTTTCCTTTAACTCTACTGGTAAATCATAGGGGCTTTCATTCGTATCCAACCTATCTAGCTGAATTGGTGCTTTGGCTGGTTCCCCACTGTCGCTACCAGGATGGGGTTTGTAAGCGGTAAATGTGGCTAAATCAGACCGGATAAATGGGAGCATATGAATTGGGGAATGGGGAATGGGTAATGGGGAATGGGGACGAATCACTAATGCCCCATGCTCTATTACCCGCGAACATCTGAGGCATATATTTTAGAACCTCATGGTAATTGGCAAAACAGTACAATTGCTTGCCAAATTTCCTCTAGTACGTTTCCTAGGGAATGGTTGCTGTCTAGTTCGACTAATTCCACCCAAGGACGTTCTTGTGCGTAGTTGCGACTGGCTTGAATGGGGATGGTTTCATCCTCTTTACCATGCAAGATGAGGGTGGGAACAGGGCGCGTCAGATGTTGTTCTTGATACTGGGCTGCGTCGGTGAGGAAATCGTAATGTAAGGGGATTTGGCGCTTTTCTCCGTAGTGGTACACTGGCATGTATTGGTCTGTTTTCCAACGCTGTATTTGTTCATCCCCTAGTTTGGACAACCAGTGGGATAAAAATCCAAAAGCTGGCGCTAGGAGAACCAGACGCTGCACTTGGGGGCATCGCTGTGCTATGTGGGCAGCAGTTAATCCACCTAAACTAGAACCAATCAGGGTAATAGGTGGAGAATTGTCAGGAAATTCTGACAGTACTTGATTTAGTTGCCGGGTGATGGTTAAGTGGGAAAAATCACCAGCATTTAAATCAGGGATTTTCAGGTTGATATGACATTGGGTAAAGCGATGTGCGCTCCGCGCAGCAGCGAAGCGATCGCACAGGTAGACAGCTTTAGCTGATAGGGGACTGGACGCGAACCCGTGGAGATAGATGTAGTTAGTCATTAGTGATTAGTCATTAGTCATTAGTTACCCATGCCCCATTACCGCATGGTGACGAATTCCTCTGCTGCTGATGGGTGAATAGCGACGGTGGCGTCGAAGTCTTTTTTGGTGGCGCCCATAGTGATGGGAATTGCTACACCTTGGATAATTTCGGCGGAGTTTTCCCCTACCATGTGGGCACCTAGCACTTTGTCAGTCCTGCTGTCTACGACTAACTTCATCATGGTGCGCTCTTGCTGTCCCGTTAAACTGTGGTATAGGGGACGGAAACGGGCACGATAGATTTTGACGGCATCCCCTAGCTTTTCCCGTGCTTCGGCTTCCGTCAAGCCGACGGTAGCAGCTTCTGGGGTGGAAAATATGGCGGTGGGGATGATAGTGTGATAGTAGGGACGGCGGTTGTTACCAAATTCGCTGTCAGCAAAGGCACGTCCTTCGCCAATAGCTACTGGTGTTAAATTTGCTCTGTCGGTAACATCGCCGACGGCAAAAATGTTTTCCTGGCTGGTTTGACTGTACTCGTTGACTGCGATCGCATTCATTGTAGTGTAGCCAGGATCTTCGATAGAAATGGGGGCGATATCTATCCCTGCATTTTCCAAACCCAGCCCTTCTAGATAGGGGGCGCGTCCGGTTGCGACAAGGAACACATCGGCAATTACTGGTTCTTGATTTTCACCAGATATGTTAATCTTTAAGCCTTCTGGTACTTTCTCGATGCTGGTGACGACATTATTGGTGATGACTTTGATACCGTGTTGGGTTAAGCCTTCCTGAATACCTGTGCGGATGTCTTCATCAAAGCCTTTCAAAATCAAGTCTTTCCGGATAATCTGCGTTACCTCACAACCCAAACCGCGCATAATTGAGGCAAATTCCGTACCGATGTAGCCTGCACCAATAATGGCGATGTGCTGGGGTTTTTCCTTGAGCTTAAACATTTCGTTGGAGGAAATAGCGTATTCCATCCCTGGTAAGTCAGGCTTGACAGGACGTCCTCCGACAGCAATTAAAATTTTATCAGCGGTGAGTTTGCGTCCATCCACTTCGACAGTGTGGGGGTCTAGAATAATCGCACGGCTTGGTATTAGTTCTACACCTGCTTTTTCCAAAAAGCTAATATGCAATTGCGATAGCCGCCGCACTTCTTTATCTATGGCGCTGATGAAGTATTCCCAGTCTAATTCGGGTTCAGAGACTTTCCAACCATAGCCAGATGCATCACGGAAGAGTGCGGGAAAATGGGAAGCATAAACCATGAGTTTTTTGGGAACGCAGCCCCGAATTACACAGGTACCGCCAACTTCAGCTTCTTCTGCGATCGCTACTTTCGCACCATAGCTAGCGGCGCGTTTGGAAGCGGCTAAACCGCCAGAACCAGCACCAATTACAAACAAGTCATAATCATATGACATAAGTTGAGATGTTCCTTGGGGGAGAATTAAAAGTTGATACTAATTTATCAACCACCAGCGGCGAGCCGTTAATCTGATGGTATCATTTTAAGTTTGGGCTGGAATTTTTTCGCGCAAAGACGAGCCAGCGCTGCGGGAGGGTTTCCCGCAGTAGGAGATTGGCGTCGCAAAGACGCGAAGTAAGTAGTAATTTCTGGTTGATGGTGTCGTATTTTAGGGTGACACAGTAAAAAAGTGCATTAATAAATTAATTAAACCGCCGATTAACGCCGATTAACGCCGATAAAATTGATTTTAATTAATGCACTTGTATACAAATGCGACGTTGTGAATTTCTATTATTTAAAATAATAACGGTTCCTAAATCAAATGAAGTACATCATAGCCCCTCATCGCTTGCGCTTAGGGGTTGGGGGTGGGGTTCTTCTGTACCGCACCCAACTGGGAACCGCGATATCGTGAATGCAAATTACACTGCAGGCAAATGAAAGCAATAGAGGAAACTACCCCTAACCCACCGCATAATCCGTAAACTGACGCATATAAGGCGTGTGAAACCCCAAAACAATATCATCCTTCGACACACCCATATCCACTAATTCAGCAGCAATATCAACTTCCGTACCATTCCACTGAAGCCAAATTTTGCCATCCTTAATATCCAGATGCATCACCGGACCATAGACTCGTTTTCCCCTATCCCAACCAACATAAATTAGTTGATAATGGTCGCGCACTGTATCAAAAATGGTTTGCATTTCCACCCCATCTTCATCAGAATCTAGGGTTGCGTATTCTGTTAGTAATTTCTGAATATATTCACGATAATCATCTAACTTTGCCATCGCACAACCTCCTCTTTTTCGTCATCATAAACGAGTAAATTAACTTGACTGCGTTGAATGACAGACTGTACAAATGGTTGCAGAAAAAAATCACCGTAAACAGTAGCGGGAACTGCTAAATAAAGAGGTCTACCACTCTCAAAATCTTCCAATGCGTAACGGTAATTAATATACTGTCCAATTGCTAAATGAAAATCAGCCATTGTAGAAGGATTGAGAAAACTTTTGACTTCCACGGCAATTTTTTGCTGATTTCTTTCAGCAGCAATAAGTTTTTCTGCACCCAAGTCAATATATAGTTTAGTTGTTGCGCTAATGCGGATTTTGAGTGGATCGTGCGTAATCACCCACCCATCTTTTTTCAGTGCAGCTTTCACCGCATCATGAAACCTATCCTTAGCTGACATCTCCCACCCACAGCAGCTTCTACGCCCATTTTAGCAATGACGTAATAACATCTTCCCCACAAAATAGACTTCTTGCCAAAACCAGTTTCTTTGCGTCTTTGCGCCTTTGCGCGAGATAAAAAACGGCGGGTGCGGGAATTGAACCCGCTCATCCCCAAAATGGTGGAGACTTAACCGATAACCCTAAATTCATCGTCCTAAAAAGGCAAGTTGCGAACCAGGGAAACCCGCCAGAAATGGACGCGGGGACGCGGGGAAATTTTCGCTCTCCGCGTCTGACCTTCTGTGCGTCATTTACAACTCACCGCTAGCCAACATTTGTATAATTCGTGGCATACTGGGGTCAAAACCACCCATATCCCAAGACAATGGGTCTTTTGGATCTACCAGGGTAATCTGGTAAGGTGCAAGGGTGATGTACACCGCTTTGATATCAGGGTTCACCTTGCGACGGTACTCTGCTAAGGCTTGAGATGGATGCTTGTAACCAGCCCAGCTTTCACTGTCAGTCCAGAAGCAGATAACATCCGCCTTGAATTTATTCTGAATCATCCATTCATAAGCCACAGATGCATCAGTTCCCCCAAAATTCTGGTTGCTAGCTTTTTGCAGTGCAGAACTGAAGCTATCTTTAGCAGTGATACCCAAGTCGCGGAACTCGTGAGCAAAACCGCGAATCATGTAGTTTTTCTCAGCCTTAGCTGTCACTAGCGCCATAGCTGTGGCGATTTCGCAGCAGTTTAACCCTACTGACTGTACTACACCACAAGACATGGAACCAGAGACATCCACAGCGTGCATAAACACCTTTCCTGTGGGTTCCACGACATCAAAAGACAACTCAACAGCTTTTTCCAGGATGTCTAGAATGCGCGGTACTGGTGTCCAAGTTTTCTGGCTGCGTCCCAAGCTTCCACCAGATTGGTAGGTCTTCAAGGCTTTGAGAACATCAATCGGGTGGATGCGTCCTTTCCGCAGGTGTTCTTTACTGTTCAGAACAGTTTCTACACGTTGCAAGTTCTTCTTTTCATGAACTTGTAATACACCCAGTTCTGTTAAAGAACCGAGGTTTCGCAGCATTGCACCGATAGGCATTTCATTGAACAGCAACTGCCATGCTGCTTTGTCCATTTTAGACACAGGTGCCGCCATTTCATGAGTTAAGCGTCCCTGCAAGATGGCTTCGTGAGTCTTTTCGGGGTTGCGCTTCAACCACTCATACCACCATATCTGCGCTAAGGGTTCTGAGGGGATGTGTTCTGGTAAGTCTTCCCAACCTTTCACCACCCAGTTATACAGCATTTGATGGTCTTCGGAGGTGGGTTTGACGTGGAACAGACGCAAAGCGTCGCGGTGGGAGAAACCTAAGCGCTGTTGATATTTCAGCAGTTGGTAAGCTAAACCCTTCACGTCTTCACGGGATAACCAAGCCTTCCCAGCTTCGCGAACTACCTTACCAAACCCGCGCCATGCTTTGGTGTAGTTTAGCCATTCGTAAAAATGACTACCTGTCCGCACAACTTGGGGGAAGATTTCCATGAATGCCTTTTTTGCTTCTGGAGATTGTCCCATAGACAGCAACACCAAGGCTAAAATCGGCGCACTGTTATTAATTGCTCGTCCATCGCTAGCGTAGAGAATTTCTTCGGCGACGCGGTTTGGATCTTCTGCAACTGCTTGTTCTACAGTGACAATAAAATCTTCAGTTAATTCATGTTTCCCAGCGTAGTAGGTGCTTTGGGCTGTTCCTATTAACAAACAACGGCGCAGCATTTGCCAAATTCCGGCGTCAAACATATAGCCGCCACTACGTCCCTGACGCATTTCTGCTTCTCTTCCAGGGATGGGTTGTGTTTGTGGTGTTGCTGTCTTTTTTTGAGTGTAGAATTTGTAATTCATTGGTCACTCCTTCGTCCCTTTTTGGGAAATAAAAAGATTTAATTTGTTTCGCGCAAAGGCGCAAAGGCGCAGAGAAGAATAGACTAATTTCAAAAGTCCGAAATATTTAATGATTAACCGCCGATAAACGCCGTAGGCGTTCGCGTAGCGTGCGCTCAAGGGCGCATAAAACGCCGATAAAATTGACTTTTGCTCATAGGTATAATGTAAAAAAAATAATTTTTGCAAGTGGTATATTGGTAAGGTGGTAGGGCAGGATTTGTTCGCGAAGCGTGTCCTTCGGACATACCTGCACGTCCCGCTCCAGAAGCGATAACCCTCGTTCTTCGTCCTCAAAAGGCAAGGGTTGAATAAGGATGTTTTAGGTGTGCTACCGTTACACTACCTACCACATGAAATTTTGGATTTTGGATGCGCGAATTGATTGATTAACTGGCATCTTGTCTTAAGTTTGTAGTGAGGACTAAAGTCCTCATTTGCAACCGGCTCAATCCGCTTACTACAAACAGAAATTGGCGTGGTGGAACCGGATTTGAACCGGCGACCGATGTATGACGATAACCCTCGATAATTCAGCCTTTTCAGACAAGTTTTTTCACCAAGGACTACTAGCTTTCGCTAGTACATTGCTCTGCCAAACTGAGCTATCCACCACATGAAAATTTAAATCAGGTTATGAGTTATGAGCTATGAGTTTTGCATTTTGGATTTTTCCTTTTCAATTGTTGACAGGGAGCGGGATAGGAGTCGAACCTATTTAACCACGATAACCCTCAATTCTTCAGCCTTTGCAGACCAGTGACGAATAAGGATATTTCTCCAAAAATTGCAGATAAACAACTTCTGGCGTCCCGCTCCATAAAGTTTACAAATACAGTTTACAAATAGAGTTTCGAGTTAGTTATTGAGATTTATTTGGTGTAGCGGAGCAGGATTTGCACCTGCACCTCCGGCGAATAAGGGGGGGAATCGGTCAAAACGATAACCCTAATTCTGCGTCCCTTGGGGGCTAAAATTGGCGCTCTACTTTTGAGCTACCCGCCACATGATATTTTAGATTTTAAATTTGAGATTTTGGATTGTAACCGCTCCTAAATTACTCGGTTTTTGTTTGCTATTTACTCCTTCAAAATGTGTTTTGGTGATTCCGCAAAGGTATTGCAATTTTGCTCAATTTTCATAAATCGGCCTTGCATATATACGGAATGAAATTCATGTTCTTGTGGGATGGGCGTCTCGCCTGTCTCTTTTATTTCTGGGGCTTTATTTCTGGGGCGGACAAGATGTCCACCCCACAAGAATAATTTCCCAATTGTGCAACTCCCATAAATAAAATATGGAATGTAGCGGAGGAGGATTTACACCCCCACCTCCAGAATTAGTATCAAGGGGTTTTGGTTATGTGAGTATAATCGATAACCCTCGATAGTTCGTCCCTTGCGGGTAAGGTGGGCGCTCTGGTATTTGAGCTATCCGCTACGCAGAAGGATTTACCTCCCGTGGAACATCGGTATATTCATAATGTAGTATACGCACTACAAAGTGTCAAGGGTTTGGGAAGAAAATTTTATTGCTTCTTGGGGGGTGGAGATTTTGCCTTGAATTTGAGCGATCGCACATTCTGTCAGCAGTTTACCAATGGTAGGACTGGAGGGTAGTTGTAAGGCTTGCATTAGCTGTTTACCTGTGACAAGGGGTTTGGGATGGGCGACTATATCTTGTGGGTTGAGGTAGCGAGTGATGAGGGGTGTAATGGTTTCTGGAGGGGTTCCCATCGCAGCAGCGACAACTACTAGTGCGCTTAAGACTGCACCGACTTCCCGAAAGAAGAAATACTGTTGACGCACAGATGGGGAATTATCCTGAATTTGGGGAAGGGATTTCAAAATTGTGTGGACGGCGCGCATTTCTGGGACACTATAAGTCATGCGCCGCAGAAAAGCTTCTAAGGGGGAGTTTTGCACTGTAATGTCACCACGGGTGTAGTTAACATATGGGTAAGACTCGAATTCGGCGGGAATTTCTCGAAACCAAGTTTTGGGGATAAGTAGAGCAGTGAGTTTAGCAACTGCTGCAAGAGTGCGTTTAGAATCGGCGGCTAAGCCGGGAATTTGGGATGATAGTTCTACACCCAATTGCTGCCAAGTTTCTGATAAGGTGACTGTGGCGCGGTCAATAGCGGCTAATAATGCTAAATTCTCTACTGTGATGTCGTCGTGTAGTACCCACGGGAGTATTCCATCGTCCCACGCGATGGTTAACCAAGGGGTTCCAGCGGGACTACCTAAGAGATAAGCTAATTCTACCCGGACTCGTTCGGCGGCTATGTTACTGAGTAAGGGTGCTAATTCTCTAATGGTGCTTCGGGTTTCTGGTGCGATCGCAAAACCCAGTTGTGCGGCTTGACGGTACCCACGTAGCAAGCGTAAGGGGTCATCTTGCAAGTTGGTAGGTGATACCATCCTGAGAATACCCTTGTTTAGGTCAGCACAACCTTGTAAGGGGTCGATGATTTCTTGACTGTGGGGATTGTAGGCGATCGCATTAATTGTAAAGTCGCGCCGCTGCAAATCTCTTTCTAAACTCTCGCCTTCCTGGAGGGCAAAATCAGCGGTAGCGTGAGGAAATACTACACGAGCAATTTGACGTTCCCTGTCGAGGAGAACAAAACCCGCTTTGTAGTGTTTGGCGATTTTCCGGGCTATTTGTACTGCCTTTGATGGGACGACAAAATCTAAATCCAAGTATTCACGAGTTCTGCCCAATAAAGCATCCCGCACTGCACCACCTACCATACAAGCGTCTTTGGGTAGGAATTCCAGGCTAAAGGGATATTTGTCTGGAGACAGGTAAGAGTGAACGGAAGGATGCATTGCAAAGCCAGGGAACACATATCCAAATATTTTAGAGACGTTCCGCTAGAACGTCTCTACTTTCAAGAAACAGGGAACTCTTAACTCTTAACAGGGAATAGGGAATAGGGAACAGGGTTGAAATTTCCCCTTTGTCCCCATTCCCCAATCCCCAACCCAAAGCGCAACAAAAATCAACCTAGCAACCGACAACTAACCCTGTGGACTAAGCTAGATTAACAACAAAGGCTCCTGGAGTTGTTGCTCTATGTGTATTTGTGTAAACTGCCACTATGTAGACCGCTGTGTCACCTACCACGCGGTAGAACACCAGCATCAACAACCTCATTTAACAGAAACACCAGATTTTGACCCAAATGAACCTTCCATAAACGTCAATATTCGCACTGAGGGCGAAGAGATACAAATGGAATGGGATGTAGTCGGTTGTCTCAGCTTTAAAAAAGAAATGGGTAAATGGGCGAAATTGCGTCCTGGTGAATTGGTGCCTACTTGATGAGGGGGTGGTTTCCCCACCCCTACAGGACTATTGTTTCAGTATTTACCAAGATAACGGGGTAAGTTTTGTAACTTGCCCTTATTATTTTGCTAAAACTGAGGATACACTCGAAAAACTGACATCTTGCCAGTAGTATGAGCTATTGCCTCAATCCCCGCTGTCAAAAACCTCTAAATCCTGACAGTAATAAATTTTGCCAATATTGCGGTTACAAACTACTATTATTGGAGCGCTACCGTGCCATAGAACCTATTGGACAAGGGGGTTTTGGTAAAACTTTCTTGGCAATAGATGAATCTGTAACCGAGATATCACGGTGTGTTATAAAACAATTTTTACCGCAGCGTACCAATAGAACTAAAGCTTCTGAGTTGTTTCGTCAAGAAGCCGAGCGGCTCTCGAAGTTGGGTAGCTTATCCCAAATTCCTGAACTACTGGCGCATGTTGAGCAAGATAACCACCAGTATTTGGTGCAAGAATTCATTGATGGGCAATCTCTAGCGCAAGAGTTAGCAGAGTCAGGGGCGTTTAGCGAAGCCCAAATTCGCCAGTTATTAGCAGATTTACTGCCGGTATTACAATTTATCCACAACGGACAGGTAATCCACCGCGATATCAAGCCAGAAAATATTATTCGCAGATTCTCCCAAGGGGATTTGGTATTAGTAGATTTTGGGGCGGCTAAAGTGATTACTGGCACCGCCTTAGCTAGAACTGGGACAGTCATTGGTACCCCCGGATATGCGGCGCCGGAACAGGCTATTGGCAAGGCAACATTTGCTAGTGATATTTACAGCTTGGGTGTCACCTGCATTCACTTGCTCACCCAGATTGACCCGTTTGAATTGTATTCTGTTAGCGAAGGGGCTTGGATATGGCGCGATTTCTTGTCCTCTCCCCCTAGTGACGCACTGGGTAGAGTTATCGACAAAATGCTGACCCCAGCTACCAAGCGCCGGTATCAATCTGCACAAGAAGTTCTGGAAGATTTAAAGTCTTACCCTGCATATCAAAAGTATGTGCGGACACAGGGAACACGAGGTTTATACGGCGTGGGGATTAAGCGTGCTGGCGACGCGCTGCTCCCTTTGAATGACTCTCCAACCTGGCGTCTTGTCACTACCCTCAAAGGACATTCTGGTTTGTTTCGCCGAGTACATTGCCTTGCCTTTAGCCCGGATGGGGAAACCCTGGCAAGTGGAAGTGATGATTGTAACATTAAGCTATGGAAGCACAGGAATCGGTATTTATTGATGCAGGTCTATGCTGATTCCTTGGTGTTTTCTCTAGCTTTTAGTCCCGACGGACAGATGCTTGCTAGCGGTGACTACAACAAAAACATCAAGCTGTGGAATCCGTTCACAGGTAGTTTAAAAGCAAACCTGACTAAGCATGAAGATTCCGTTACGGCTGTCGCTTTCAGCCCTGTTGGTCAAACTTTAGCTAGCGCTGGTCGGGACAATAAAATTAATTTATGGCAGGTGAAAGGAGGCAAACTCCTGGGTACTTTCTATGGACATAATAACTGGGTTGAGTCTATCGCCTTTAGTCCTGATGGTCAAACCCTAATTAGCGGTGCGGATGACAATACCATCAAGCTATGGGATTTAAACAATGGTAGATTGTTAGAAACTTTGAGCGTCCATGCAGACTACGTGCGTTCTGTGTGCTTTAGTCCCGACGGTAAATATTTTGCCAGTGGCAGTAATGATAAAACAATTACAATTTGGCGGTTTCATCAGGGACAGGTAGAACTGTTATACACCCTGTGCGGACACAGCAAGCGGGTTATTGCTTTGGCTTTTAGCCCCAACGGAAAAATTCTCGCCAGTGCAAGTGCTGACAGAACGATTAAAATTTGGAATTGTGACACCGGAGAGTTACTCCAAACTCTGTGTGAACATACGGACACAGTGACGGCTATTGCTTTTAGCCCCGATGGTATAACTTTGGCTAGCGGCTGTCGGGGGGGGAAAATATTAATTTGGCGATGGGAATAGTAAGGGAATTTTAGAGGGTGTTTTAACAGTTTAATTAAATATTTGCCTTGGCGACTAGAAGTCGCCGCTACACAGGCAAAACGGGACGCAATGAGGCGACAGGGGCACAAACGGTTGAGGTTGTGCATGAAACTTTGATTCGGGAATGGGGTTCGTTACGTCACTTGTTTTAAATTCTCTTGATTTTTAGGATGAATAAAACCCAGACTGATGTTCTCCTTTGAAATTCCCATTTCTACCAGTTTCGTAACTAATAAATCTTCAGTATCATTACACTGAATAAAAATTCTATCTCCAACAATATCGATATGTACCATACATTGATGAACGCGCTTATACTTGTGCCATCCCACCCATAAAGCCATGTAACGCCTTCGCTCATCGTCAAAAATTAGCTCTACTTCCGAATCTTCATCTTTGAGATATTCATATTGACAAAGCAATTGTTTAACACACTGTTTGTAATCTAAGGCAACTTCCATAACAATTCCTCGTCGGAAAATGAGAAGACTATTAATTTTAAATGGAACTTTTTAATTGCTACTTGTCCAACCTGTCTGCTGAATATATTCTCAAACGCATCAATGGGAACTGCCAAGTATAGTTCTCTATCCGGCTCTTGTATTTGTAATAATTCTTGATATATTCCATACTGACCGACGGCTTTTTCCAATTCTACAACTTGCGAGTCAGCTACAAAACTCTTAATTTCTACGGCGATTTTCTCACAACCTCTTTCCGCAGCTATCGCTCTGTGACCACCCAAATCTATAGAGAGTTTAGGGTCGGATTGCAAAAAATATGGATTGTGAGAAATAGTCCATCCTTCTCTTATCAAGGCAAATTTAACTACATCATGATAGGTATCTCTTCGGGACATCTCACTTTATATATTTAGGACTTACGCAACGGGCACATTTTTTCTTGTAGGGTGTGTGACGCGACGAAAAAATTTGAACGTAAGAATAAGACTTTTGGCGTCACGCACCTATGACCAATTGTGACACTATCGTAAGTCCTGTATTTTGTGAATTGCCATACTCTTTTTACAAGAATATTAAGAGTAAAGGGTGATAGTCATAGATGTTCCATTCCTACAGCTTGTTTAAATTTTAGCTTCTGTTCTCCATAAATGTGACTGCTGAAAGCAACTGCGCTTCGCGATCGCACCCCATAATTCCTTACTTTTTGACCCTATCTTAATTTTGTAGCTACAATGTAATTACACGAAACTAGGCAAGCACAATCATGGGTACAGTAATCAGAACCCGTCTAGTCAAAATTGGCAACTCCCAAGGAATTCGCATTCCTAAACCACTGTTGGAGCAAAGCGGTATTTGGGAAGAACTGGAAATAGAAGTTCAGGATAATTGCTTGATTATCCGTGCAGCAACCAAATCACGTATCGGTTGGGACAAAGCCTTTGCAGTTATGGCAGAAAGACAGGATGACATTATGCTCGACAATGAAACTACCACAGAATGGGATGACCAGGAGTGGGAATGGTAGTTCAACGCTTTGATGTTTTCTTGGTTAACCTTGACCCGACAATTGGTAGCGAGATTCAAAAGACAAGACCTTGCGTGGTGATTTCACCGGATGAAATGAACAAATACATCGCTACCGTCATTGTGGCTCCCATGACCAGCAAAGGTCAACTTTACCCCACCCGTGTACCTTGTGAATTTCAAGGAAAGGATGGACAAATAGTACTGGATCAAATTCGCACTGTTGATAAAACTCGCTTAGTCAAAAAGCTTGGTCAGATTAGTTCTGATGAGCAAAAGACTGTTTTAGAGACTTTGGCTGAGATGTTTGCTGAGTGAGAGATGCGATAGCGAAGCGATTAAAGCTAAAAGCAGATCCCACCCAATAATTCACCCCATAATTACTGAGGTGACTGGGATGCGATTTCAGAAAAGGGCTTTACTGAATAACGGGATGATTTAGGCTGACGCTCTGACGCGGGGACACACCAGACGCGAGGATTTTGATTGATGGAAATTTCCAAATCATCCCGCAATTATGCAACGTCCAGAAAAGTTTTACATTTGATTACGATCTGTCGAAGACAGCAGCGAAGTTATCGCACCTTCTTTTCCCAAAAATCCGATTAATCTTATTCCTGTAAAATCCAAAATCCACAATCCACGCATTGTATGACAAATCCCTTGAAAGCAAATCAATACGCTTTAGCACTGCACACCAGCACCAGAGAATTAGGTTTGGCAATCAGTAATTTTGCTGAGACATCTTGTTCTCAGGTGTGGAATTTAGACCGGGAGTTATCTAGCTTATTACATCAATATTTGGCAGAGTTTATCAAACCCCACACTTGGGCAGATTTGGCGTTTATCGCTGTAGCCAAGGGTCCTGGAGGGTTCACGGGGACACGCATTGGTGTTGTCACCGCCCGAACTCTAGCGCAACAGTTAAATATTCCAGTATTTGCTATTTCCAGCTTGGCAGCAGTAGCATTGTCGTCTATAGCAGGAAGCATGGAGCAAGGGGACAAGGGGGATAAGGGAGACAAGGGGGACAAGGGAGAAATTAATTCCCCATTACCCATTCCCTATTCCCCATTAAGAGCGATCGCTGTCCAAATGCCTGCCCAACGGGGTCAACTGTTTACAGCTATTTATCAACTCCAGCCGGATCATGCTGGGTTAACAGCCCTGTTGCCAGATACGGTACAAAGTCCCCAAGCTTGGCAGGAAAGGCTCTTAAACTTCCCTAGTCCCTATCAGCTAGTGAAAGCAGAAGGTGCTTTGGGGGAAACGGTGACAAGCGTATTGCAACTAGCGTATTTTGACTGGCAAGCCGGTAACCGCCCCAACTGGGATGAGGCTTTACCCTTTTATGGACAGCATCCAGTGGAGATTTAGGGAATGGGTAATAGGGAATAGGTAATGGGTAAACTAATTACCCAATGCCCAATGCCCCATGCCCAATGCCCCATGCCCAATGCCCCATGCCCAATGCCCCATGCCCCATGCCCCCCATGCCCCATGCCCCATACCCCATGCCCCATACCCCATATGCTATGCCACTAGAGCAGCGATCGCCTTATCAATGGCTGTCAAAGCTTGAGCAATTTCGGCTTCTGTAACAATCAAAGGTGGTACAAAGCGCACGACTTTCGGACCGGCGGGTACTAGTAATAAGCCTTCAGCCATTGCGGCTTTAACTATATCGCTAGAGGTTAATTCAATGTCGCCTTGCAACTCCATACCGTTGATTAAACCCCAGCCGCGTACTTCGGCGATTTGACTGGGGTATTTGGCGGCGATCGCCCTCAATCCAGAGCGCAACTGTTCACCTTTGTCTGTGACGTTCTGTAATAAATTCTCCTTTTCTATAGTCTGGCAGACGGTGAGGGCGGTTGCACAGGCAAAGGGGTTGCCACCGAAGGTGCTAGCATGGTCTCCTGGACCGAAGACATCACAGAATTTCTTACATAGCATGGCGCCGATGGGGATACCGCCACCCAAGCCTTTAGCAGAGGTGAAAATATCCGGTTCCACCCCTAGCTGTTCATAACCCCACAGCTTACCACTGCGTCCCATTCCCACCTGGACTTCATCAAAAATCAGCAGGATGCCGGTTTCATCGCAAATTTCCCGCAGCCGCTGGAAGTAGGCTATATCTCCCGGACGGACGCCACCTTCTCCTTGCAATGGTTCCAGCATAATTGCCGCCACCCCAGCATCACCAGTATCCAACTCACCGATGGCTTGTTCTATGGCCTCGATGTCATTGTAAGGCACATAGTGGAACCCAGGCATTAAGGGGTCAAAATTCTTTTGATACTTCGGTTGTCCTGTAGCGGTAATAGTAGCCAACGTCCGTCCGTGGAAACTAGCATGTGCCGTCAAAATTATCGGTACGTCAATCTCACAAACGGTATGAGCGTATTTCCGGGCCAGTTTAATTGCGGCTTCATTGGCTTCCGCGCCAGAATTGCAGAAAAATACGCGGTCAGCACAGGAATGTTCCACCAGCCATTGCGCCAGATCCCCTTGTTCGGGGATGTAGTACAGGTTAGAAACATGGTGCAATTTTTGAATTTGCTTAGTAACAGTTTCTACCAATGCTGGGTGGGCGTGTCCGAGGGTGCAGGTAGCAATTCCAGCTACAAAATCGAGATATTCCCGTCCTTCGGTATCCCAAACGCGGCAACCAGCACCCTTTTCCAATGCCAAAGGAAACCGCCCGTAGGTAGTCATGACGGCTTGGTTAAAGCTATCTGTATTAAAGGGGCTAGAAAGGTCGGCTGATGCAGGCTGAACAAGAGTTTCTGAGGTCACTGTATACTCCTGACAATTTCTTAGTTAATTTACGGGGATTAGCTTCAGGGAAATTACTACAATTGGCTGTTGAATTGGCTTCAACTGACACTTCATCTTAAGCTAACCCGAAGATATCCTCAAACCCATCGCAGTGGTGACAAACAGCAGTGTACTCAACACTAGAGCAAAAATACTATCGTCTTCAGAAAGAGTTAACAGCAGGGGTAGCAGCCCTTGTTGGTGTCTTTCTTAGTGGTACCCTGTGGTACAAGTTGGTTGAGGGTTGGTCATGGGAAGATGCGGCTTACATGACAGTCATCACCTTGGCTACTGTAGGCTATGGTGAAACACAACCCCTAGGCAAGCGAGGACGGCTGTTTACCATCGCCTTAATTTTAATGGGAGTAGTCAGTATCGGTTACATCGTCAACCGATTTACAGAAGCAATAATTCAAGGCTACTTTCAAGAAGGAATCAGGTTAAGGCAACAAAGGCGATTAATGGAATCTCTTGCAGAACACTATATTCTTTGTGGCTTTGGTCGCACGGGTCGTCACATTGCCTTAGAATTTCAAGCCGAAAGTGTACCTTTTGTAATTGTTGACTCCGATGAAGAGTCTATCGAAGCAGGTCAAGCGCTTGGTTATCAGATCATCCAGGGGGATGCAACGCTGGATGAAACTTTGCTCAAGGTGGGGATTGAACGTGCTATTTGTTTGGTGGCAGCGCTGCCGTCGGATGCTGAAAACCTTTATACAGTACTTAGTGCGAAAACTCTGAATCCGGAAATTCGGGCGATCGCCCGTGCTAGTAGTGAAGAAGCAGTACAAAAATTGCAACGGGGCGGCGCAGATGCGGTGATTTCTCCCTATATTACTGGAGGAAAAAGGATGGCAGCCGCAGCATTACGACCCCAAGTCATGGATTTTGTAGATGGGATTATCTCTGGGATAGACCGACAATTATACATGGAAGAATTCTTATTAGAAGCGGCTTCTTGTCCCTGCGTCGGTCAAACTATTCACGAAGCCAAGTTGCGGTTGTCATCGGGGGCTTTAGTGCTGGCAATTCGCCGTGCTGACGGTACTCTGATTGGTGGTCCGACTGCCGACACAGTGTTAATGGCGGGAGATTTACTTATCGCTATGGGTACAGTCGAGCAGTTGCGAAAGCTAAATCAAATCTTGGTGCCGATTGGTGGACGCCATGTGCGGCGACCGAGAAGTAATTTGTAATCCTTCTGGTACAGCACCAAACTAGAAGGGCACGTTATAATTTTTGCGGATGCGAACAGAAGTAAATTTACGTCACTAACTCAGGACTATAAGTCCTGAGCTTGTAAAAGGCAGGTTTTACGTGTGTGACTAGCCCTGCGTAGCCTAATCCTGACACAGACTTCCGGATGCTTCCCCAGTCCGGATTATCTCTAAACCGTCTTGTCAACGGTGTTGGGTAATGCCAAGACATTCTGGATTAGGTGGGCGAGGGGACTATTACGGGTTTGCTGGTTCCTGGGATTATATCCATTCAAAAACTAGCTCCCGTCAGGGGAAGCTTGATTGACACGACGCTCAATCGGGTTAATTATTACGGCGAATAAATTCGCCGCGTCGTCTTCCTCTCAGGGCTGAAGCCACTGAGTTTCCACACTACCCGCGAGGTCTTATGAATAACCCCCTTGTACAAGCTTTTTTTGTTGGTCGAGCGGCGGCGGAAATTATCAATGAACACCTAGAGAGCGCCGTCACTGATGCTTTGAGCGAACTGGGAAAAATAGACGCTGAAGCTAGAGAGCGCCTGCACCAGTTTAGTGTAGAAGTTATGGAGCGTGCTAACCGAGAAGCAGAAGCTGCGGGAGTCCGGCGCGATCCCACTGGTTTTGGCGGCGAAAGTTCCCAGTCAGTGGATTTGCAGGCAATGATTGATGAACTGCGTGCCGAAATAGCTCTGTTGCGGACCGAATTGCAGCGCTACCGCAGCAATTCGGTTTAAGCGATAGACAAAGATAAAATAAATGAGGACTGACGGTGCGTCACTGATTCCACACAGTTCTCAGTCCACACAATTGTAAATGTAAAAACAAGAGGGCATCAGGAAATAGAGTGTCTGTTCCTCCTGCTGACTCGGCTACATACCAGCGGTACGCAAAACGTATGGATAGAGGTTACACAGATAAGGCATACCGTTGGAACCGCGAAAACTACTCCCGCAGACGGCGCTTTTTCGATATTTGGTTCTTTGTTTTGAGCTTGATGTTTAAGCTCTGGCTCTACAACAAATCGTGGAGCTATTCCGGCGGTATGACCGAGGCTAAACAAGCTCAAAGACGCAAAGCCCAAGCGGTATGGATTCGGAATACGTTGTTAGATTTAGGACCGACGTTTATCAAAGTCGGGCAATTGTTTTCTACCCGTGCCGATATATTTCCTGGTGAATATGTCGAAGAGCTTGCCAAATTACAAGATAAAGTGCCAGCCTTTAGCTACGAGCAGGTAGAAAAAATTATTCAGCAAGAACTGGGTCGCACTATTCCTGAACTGTTTTACAGTTTTGAACCAGTTCCCCTGGCAGCTGCTAGTTTGGGACAGGTTCACAAAGCTGTGTTACATTCTGGTGAAGCAGTAGTTGTCAAAGTACAACGCCCTGGACTGAAAAAACTTTTTGAAATTGATTTACAAATCCTCAAGGGAATAGCTCGTTATTTCCAGAACCATCCTAAATGGGGGCGGGGACGCGATTGGATGGGCATCTATGAAGAGTGTTGCAAAATTCTCTGGGAAGAAATAGATTACCTCGGTGAAGGACGCAACGCTGATGCCTTTCGGCGTAACTTTCGCGCCTACGATTGGGTAAAAGTACCCCGCGTTTACTGGCGCTACGCTTCACCGCGAGTGCTAACGCTGGAGTACATGCCGGGAATTAAAATTAGCCAATATGAAGCTCTAGAAGCAGCAGGCTTGGATCGCAAAACCATCGCCCGTCTTGGCGCTCAGGCATACTTACAACAGTTACTCAATGATGGCTTTTTCCACGCTGACCCCCACCCAGGTAATATAGCAGTCAGTCCGTCAGGCGCTCTGATTTTCTACGATTTTGGGATGATGGGACGCATTAAGTCCAACGTCCGAGAAGGACTGATGGAAACCCTGTTTGGCATTGCTTCTAAAGATGGCGATCGCGTGGTAAAATCCCTAATCGATTTAGGGGCGCTAGCACCAGTAGGTGATATGGGTCCGGTGCGGCGTTCCGTCCAGTACATGCTGGATAATTTTATGGATAAGCCGTTTGAAAATCAGTCAGTGGCAGCCATTAGCGATGATTTGTACGATCTGGCTTATGACCAGCCATTCCGCTTCCCCGCTACCTTCACCTTTGTGATGCGAGCATTTTCAACTCTGGAGGGAGTAGGTAAAGGCTTAGATCCGGAATTTAACTTCATGGAAGTTGCCAAACCATATGCAATGCAGCTTATGAGCGATTTAAATGGTCCTGAAGGCAATACTTTCCTCAATGAATTAAGTAGGCAAGCAGCTCAAGTTAGTAGTACTGCTTTGGGTCTACCACGCCGACTTGAGGATACACTAGAAAAATTAGAACGCGGCGATGTGCGCTTGCGTGTCCGGTCTTTAGAGACGGAACGCTTGCTGCGTCGCCAAAGTAGCATCCAGCTAGCTACAATCTACGCTCTAATAATTAGTGCGTTTACTCTATCAGCTACGATTTTATTAGTTAACAATCTGATATGGTTAGCTGTAGTGGCTGGATTTATCGCCGCTGCCCTGGCAGTAGTTTTAATCAGACTGCTTTTGCGCCTCGACCGCTATGACCGTATGTATTAATTTCCGTGGACAGCTTATGAATCTTCGCTTCACGGGTCTTACCGATCCGGGACTAGTCCGTTCCGCAAATCAGGATGCTTATTATATCGACCCGTCAGGGCGATTTGTGATTGTTGCTGACGGTATGGGCGGTCATGCAGGAGGTGAAGAGGCGAGTCGCATCGCCACTGAGGCAATTCGGACTTATTTGAGTAAGCATTGGCTGTCGGCGACACCTTCTAAGCAACTGCTGTCAGAAGCTTTTGTGCAGGCAAATCAAGCGATTGTCCAAGAGCAGCAAAATCACCCCGCACGGGCTGATATGGGCACCACGGCTGTGGTTGCGATCTTTCGAGAAGGCGAGCAGTCTTGGTGCGCTCACGTCGGCGATTCCCGCCTGTATCGCTTCCGCTCCTCGAAGTTGGAGCAGATGACAGAAGACCATACCTGGGTCGCACGGGCGCTAAAAGCTGGTGATATGACCACAGAAGAAGCTAGGATGCATCCCTGGCGCCATGTATTATCGCGCTGTTTGGGACGGGAGGATTTATCCCAAATCGATGTCAAAGCGCTGGAGGTTCAACCAGGCGATCGCTTGCTGTTATGTAGTGATGGTCTGACAGAAGAACTTCCAGATGGGATGATTGCTTCTTACCTACAAGAGAGTTCTGTGGGTGAAAAAGCCGCTTTTTCTCTTGTGGAAGCTGCTAAAAAGCAAGGCGGACACGATAATATCACCATCGTTTTGGTAGAACTGGACGCAGCCTAAATATAGGACATGGGGCATGGGGAATGCCCTTGGGGTAATAGTTTATTACCCATGACCCATGAGGCATCGCCATAACTTTTGCTAAATGCGTCTTTAGATTTTCTTAAGTGTATGTACTCAAGCCTTTGTTCATATTGAGCAGTTTAAACCGTAACAGATTGATACAAATATCTTAGCCTCCGCAGTTGAATGTGGAGGTTTGTTTTTATCTTTGGAAGTACCCATTGGGGGGGATGGCAATTTTGTCAAATACTTGTTATCTTTCTTAATAAGCCACCAGACATACAAACTGTTAATCACATATTGAGGTTAGTCAACACTCAAGGGTTAATCGGCAATATGACTAGTGGCTAATTAGCAATCACTGATTCACCTCTACTATTTTTTCTTGGAGTTAACTATGAGCCAACCAATCGAATTATCCTTAGAACAACAATTCAGCATCCGCTCTTTTCAGCAGCAGGTGCAGCAAATGAGCCACGAGCAAGCACAAGACTTTTTAGTCAAGCTCTATGAGCAAATGGTGGTGCGGGAAGCAACTTACAAAGAGCTGCTCAAGCACCAATGGGGTTTAGACCCAGGCTCTGCTTGGTGACACTAATCTAAATCCCAGTGTCGCAGTCGGCGACCTCCTTCTCTTGCTCAGTTCCAGGGAGGAAAAGAGCTGGGGATGCCGGGGCGTCAACGAGCTAAGAGTCAACCGTCAAAAGTCAAAATGATCGCGCCAAATTACATTCAGGCTTGAAATAATTAATTATTAGCGAAAGCAATAAATTATTCAGTAGAATAAAACAGTTAAGGAACAAGGTAGAAATTGTTAAATATATTAGCCGTTAGTCATATTTTTGTTTCTTTTATTGAAATAATATTCAGGTTTAATTAAGCAGATATTTACCCCAACTCAAATAATATTCAATCATTTTTTGCTTTCGTAATTGTCAGGAATTTATTCACCTGAAATTTGAGAATTTTACCCATTAATGGTGCATTTACGGCATTATTCCATCTGCCCGTAAATCATTATCATCTATATTGACTCCTAACTCCAGGCATCTGTCTTTAATTTCACCATCATTTGCTTCGACTTTTTCTATGGCGGCGTGATTATTTTTTTTGTATTCATCGCGATAAGCTACACATTCTCTAACTTCCTGTCGTACTTGATGTACGGCTAATACTTGTAACGTGCGGGGAATAGTTTTATCTCCCAGCATCGTCTTGACACTCATAATAACAACTATACTGGCGGTAACAACTAGGGTAAAGCTTTTCATGTTCCCACTCAACCTAAACTATATGGGTGTTATTTACCCTTTCATAATTCTTTTATGAAAACCAAATAAGTAGCGTCTATTTCACTAAAATTTTAAAAATACTGTGAAAAATATGAGTTATTCACAAAGCATTTTTCGATAAGGAAACATACTCTTGTTTCTGAGATACAAAGCGACTGTGATGATTTTTGTGCTGTCTGGAGATACCGAGGACATATGATTTTGCCTACCTGTACTGGTTTGTGTAGTCCGGAACAGGCACACAGGTTGTTTTGTCTCGCCGTCCACAATCCCTAAATGTCCCGACGCCACAAAGTTCAACGTCATGTATTTATAATCCTAGTAGAAAAGCAAAACAAGAGATAGTTATTTTTTTCACGTCTATTCTGGTGATAGCGATTTTTATCTTTTAAAATTTAAGTTTTCGCATTTATGATGTTGGTTGTAAAGTAAATTCAATAGAATGTAATAAAAATGAACCGCCAAGGATGCTAAGGACGCAGAGAAAATGTCGCGGATTTCTGTTGTAGGAACGAGTGGTTCTGGGAAGACAACTTTAGCAAGTCAAATTGCAGAGCGTCTTGCTATTCCTCATGTGGAATTGGATTATCTTCACTGGGAACCTAATTGGGTGGAAGTTCCGGATGAGGTGATGCGGGAGAGGGTTTCTCTGGCGCTTGGGGGTGAGTTTTGGGTTGTGGATGGCAATTATAGTATTGTCCGCGATATTGTTTGGGGAAGGGCTGATACGGTTGTCTGGTTGGATTATTCTTTAACTGTGATTATGAGTCGTTTATTATGGCGGACATTTGCACGTAGTATCACACAAGAAGAAGTTTGCAATGGCAACCGCGAGACGTTACAAAAGGCTTTTTTCAGTTCAGATTCTATTCTTTTATGGGCGCTGCAAACTTATAAGAAAAAGCGTAGGGAATATCCTTTATTGTTTCAAAAAGCTGAGTATGCACATATCAATTTTCTGCATTTACGTTCGCCAAAAGCTGCACGAGATTGGTTGATGAGTTTATGAATTCTAGGGGTAGGTAGATTTTACCAATTAATCTCTGTACCAGCACGATTTACTGGCACAAGGAAATAAAATTTCTGAAGTTATGGATGTACACATTGGTAAACAGGTATAACAACTTAGGGGTAGAAAGATGTTTGCGAAGAGTGTCTGTTGATAAATAGTCACTAAATATCCAGCAATTTACAGCTTAAATTGTGTAATAACTCAAGCAACTTTGATTACCTTGGGATTATAAACTATCGATTTTATTATCTACTACTGTCTGGGTTTGATATTACTTATGTAATTTTATTGAATAATTCACAACAACTTAATCAAATCTTTACGGAAAGTAACTTGGTATCTGTGTATTTACTAATATGAATTTCCAAAGCATATACTTTTGGTTGGGTGCAGAAAAACTTTGGTTTGAAGTAAAATGTGTTAACCAAATATAATTTAAGTGATTTTACTGGTATGTTCTCCCCCCAACAGTCAACTGCTAGATATCTAACATCCTTTCAACAACAAGTTCTTTCCTTCTACTCTTTGCCTGTTGTTGTAACTTGATTGTCAATTGATAAAGGGTGTTTATTAATACCTTATCTACCAAACTGCTCTCAGGATGCAGTTATAGTTTGTCAATCCAATTAGAGGGAATAAATAGCCGGTGTAACTGTGATGTCAAACAATTTCGAGCAATCTGAAGTTAATAGCTTAAATATTTCGACTCTTAAGTATTTAACACCGTTTCAGCGCAAACTGCTGCAAAAAAACCTACAAGAAAACTTGTCTGAGTCTTACCGTCAGCGAATTGAGATTATGTTACTGGCGGATGAGGGGAAAACGCAAACGCAAATTTGTCAAATATTGGGTTGTTGTCCAGCGACGGTCAGACATTGGATGCACATAGCACGGACTGGGATGGCTCATCAATGGCAGGATTGTCCGCTGGGTCGTCCAAAAGCAATTAATCAGGAATATCTAGAACGCTTACAAGAGTTGTTGTCCCAAAGTCCTCGTGATTATGGTTATGGGTTTAAACGCTGGACAGTGACCTGGTTGAGAAAGCACTTAGCCAAAGAATTGGGTATTGAGGTGAGCGATCGCCACCTGAAACGAATTCTCAAACAGATGGGATTATCGACAATTCCCAAACCCACTCCATCTATAAGTGAAAATACAGAGAAAAATCCCGCCTCTAAAATCTTAATCTCTGACCTCACTTCCGAAAATTCACTGAATTATACCGGATTGTTTTTGTTGGAAGCGGAAAAGTAATCTCACACTAAATACACATCCAGATACATATCCAAATTCATTAGAGATGTAGGATTTCATGGCGCAACATCTATCAGGCTCTCTGTCTGGGCAGCAATTATGCACTGTCTTAGGTTATTCCCTCTCCCCAGAAGACTTGCAGCCCTGTCTTAGACAAGTAAAATATCTTACGCCAAAGGTGGGTAAATTTTGGCAAGGTACGGAGGTGGAAGCGGGTATATACATTGTACTTGCAGGTAAAGTCAGATTGCTTGATGATGCGGGTGAACTGATTGCAACCTTGGACGTGGGAGCATCATTTGGTGAATTTACCTTGTTTCCAGAGGCTGGTTTTCAAGCTTATGCAGCAAGAGCTAGTGTCAACTTACACCTCGCCTTTCTGACCGGGGAAGGGTTGTCACCATTGATAACTAAATATCCGAAAATTTACGAGCATTTACGTAAACAAGCCCAAGAGCGCAATTCTCTGTTAGTCAAGTCTGACACCGAAATCCCATCTGTGCATTTCTCAAGCCAGTCGCGTGCAGAGGTTACTCTTGTGATTGAGCGAAGTGGCTCTCCAACCCCAGCACCAGCACCTAAGCCAGAGAAAAAGATTAGCAAAGCCTACTTTCCTAACCCTACTCAAAGAGTAGGGCATTTATGGCAGCGTGTAACTAAACGCTATCCATTTTTTGCTCAACAGAGTGCATCAGATTGCGGTGCGGCTTGTTTAGTGATGGTGTCACGGTATTGGGGGAAACGTTTTAGTATCAATCGTATCCGAGATATTGCTAATGTTGACCGCAACGGTGCATCTCTGCGAGGATTGTCGGCAGCGGCAGAGAGTATAGGATTTAACACAAGACCCGTAAAAGCCAGTCTCGACCAGTTAGGGAAGCAAAAATTACCTGCGATTGTTCACTGGGAAGGGAAGCATTACATAGTTGTTTATGAAATCACTAAGAAACATGTCATAGTTGCAGACCCAGGTATTGGTCAGCGTACCCTGACTCATCGGGAATTTAAAGCAGATTGGACTGGATATGCGCTGCTTTTACAACCTACGGTATTTTTCAAGGAAGCTAAAGATACTACCACTCCATTCTGGCAATTTTTTGAGTTAATCAAGCCTCATGGATTGGTGATGCTGGAGGTATTTTTTGCTTCCATTTTTATCCAAATATTTGGATTAATTACGCCTTTATTTACTCAGTTAATTTTAGACAGAGTAGTAGTCCAGCGTTCGGAACTAACTTTAACAGCAGTTGGTTTAGGATTGCTAATGTTTAGCCTGTTTCGAGTTGCTATGACTGGGTTGAGGCAATATCTTCTCGACCATACAGCAAATCGCATAGATGTGGCTTTAATTCTTGGTTTTATTCGGCATACTTTGCGTTTACCTTTAAATTTCTTTGAATCTCGTTATGTTGGAGATATCGTTTCTCGACTGCAAGAAAACCGGAAAATTCAACGCTTTCTCTCTGGCGAAGCGCTATCTATAGTCTTAGATTTAATCACCGTCTTTATTTATCTAGGATTAATGTTTTGGTACAGTTGGAAAATGGCATTATTGTCATTGATAATCGTACCGCCTTTTGCGGTGCTTGCACTCATTGCTACACCATTTTTACAGAAAATTTCGCGAGAAATATTTAGCGCTGTAGCTAAAGAAAGTAGTTACCTGATTGAAGTGCTTTCTGGTGTGCGAACAGTGAAAGCTACAGCAGTAGAACAGACAGTCCGCTGGCATTGGGAAGAGTTATTAAATAAAGAAGTAAAAACCAACTTTTCTGGACAAGTTATCGGCAATCGTCTGCAAATATTTAGCAACACTATTGAAGCTGTAGTTACAACTATTTTGTTGTGGTTCGGTGCGTGGTTGGTGATTCAAAATCAACTGACTATTGGTCAATTAGTGGCATTTAACATGCTACTGGGAAATATTATCAGACCTTTCCAAAGGTTAACAGTATTATGGAATGAATTACAGGAAGTCATGATTGCTGTTGAACGGATTAATGATGTTTTAGATGCCGAACCAGAAGAAGATTTACAACATCAAGTCAGACAATCCTTACCACCAATTAAGGGGGAAATTTGCTTTGACAGCGTGACGTTTCGCTATCATCCTGACAGTGAGGTTAATATTCTCGAAAATCTCAGTTTTAGAATCAAACCCGGACAAATGGTAGCACTAGTAGGACGCAGTGGTTCGGGTAAAACAACAATTTCCAAATTAGTTTTAGGTTTGTATCTTCCCACTGACGGCAAAATCTTAATCGATGGACAAGATATTAGTAGTATATCTCTACGTTCCCTACGTCAACAGATAGGAGTAGTAGACCAAGATACCTTTTTATTTGGCGGTACAATTCGGGAAAATATTAGTTTAGGATACCCCAGTGCCACCTTAGAAGAAATAATTGAAGCAGCAAGATTAGCAGGTGCGGATGATTTTATTAAAAAGTTGCCAATGGGTTATGAAACCCAGATAGGAGAAGGTGGAGGAATGCTATCTGGAGGACAGAGACAAAGAATAGCCATAGCTAGGGCTTTATTAGGCAATCCTAAGTTACTGATTTTAGATGAGGCTACTTCTCATCTAGATACAGAATCAGAGAGAATAATTCAAAATAATTTTAATACAATTCTCAAAGGAAGAACTACATTAGTCATAGCCCATCGCTTATCTACAATTAGGAATGCTGATTTAATTTTAGTACTAGATAAAGGTGTATTAATTGAAAGTGGAAATCATCAAGACTTAATGGCAAAACGCGGACATTATTTCTATCTCAACCAGCAGCAGTTAGATAATGCTGCATGAGTCATAAAAATTTTGAATATGTAGCGATTTATCCCATTTCTACTTTTAATACTCAATCTAGAATCCAGGAATTTTCATGACTAATTCATTAAATGGTAAGCTTCCAATACCATATGAACCTGACAGCATTCAAGATAATTTGTCTCCGGATCATCCCACATCGTTATCTGAAGATTGGTCGGAAGCAAGTAAGGAATTACTTGATAGCTTACCCCAGGTTTGGACAAGGGGAATTTTGTATTTTTTATTCAGTTTTGTTTCCATAGCATTACCTTGGGCAATGTTATCAAAAGTAGATGAAACCGGGACAGCTAGAGGACAACTGGAACCAAAAGGTAAGACAACAAAATTAGATAGTGCAGTTGCTGGTACTGTGGCAGCAATTCCCGTAAAAGAAGGTCAAATAGTCAAGCCAGGAGAGCCAGTATTAATATTAGATTCAGAATTAGTCCAGGCAGAATTACGTCAGACGAAAGATAAATTAGAAGGACAATTCAATAGGCGATCGCAATTAAATATCTTAAAAAATCAGCTAGTAGTAGCTTTAGCAACTCAGCGGCAACAAAATCAAGCTCAAGAGTTAGAAAAACAGGCACAAATCGAGCAAGCACAACAGAATTTTCTCGCACTTAAAAATTCCTATGAAATCAAAAACGAAGAAAAACAAACTCAAGTTAATCAAGCCCGACAAACCATTGAACAAGCTGAAACTGCCAACAAGTTATTAGAAAATAGTTTAGCAAGTGCCCAAAGGGAAGTAGAACGCTACAGCACACTTCAACAAGAGGGTGCTGTAGCAGAAATTAATGTTGTAGATAAGCAAGATATAGCCAAAGAAAGACAGAGATTATACGAACAAAGCAAATCAGATATTAAACAAGCAAATTTACGGTTAGCTGAGCAACAAAGCAGCTATCAGCGCACAATTCGTCAAGCACAGGCAGAAATTGAACAAGCTTATTTACGCCTAAAAGAACAGCAACGAAGTTACCAAACCTTAACTAATTCCGGAAAACTTGCTTTACTCAAAAGCGAAGAGCAATTAAAGAATCTTGAAACAGAAATGACAACATTACAAACAGAAATTTCTCAAACTGATAGTCAAATAAAAAGCTTGCAGTTGCAATTAGAGCAACGAGTATTAAAATCTCCGATTTCTGGAAAAGTATATAACCTACCAATTCAACGACCGGGGGCGGTTGTTCAACCTGGTACAAGAGTAGCAGAGATTGCTCCTCAAGGCTCGCCGTTAATTATTCGCGCTCAAATTGGGACTAACGAAAGCGGTTCTTTAGGTAAAGGTTTACCAGTAAAACTCAAATTTGATGCTTATCCTTTTCAAGATTATGGCATTCTTGAAGGAGAATTATTGGAAATTTCTCCCACTACATCACAAGTGGATACACCTAATGGGAAGGTGGCTGCATATAACTTAGAAATTTCCCTGAAAAGTGATTGTATTCCTAGTAAAGATAAATGCATACCTTTACGTCCTGGCGATACAGCCACAGCAGAAGTAATTGTCCGCCAGCGTCGGATTATTGACTTCCTAATCGACCCATTTAAGAAGTTGCAAGAGGGAGATTTAAAACTTTAGTAATTTACTGAATAAACCATCTATTTCCAGACAAAATTAACCTAACTGATATCTTGCACCAGTTACAATAATCGGGAGACTGCAGCCCACAAACTCTCGTTACTGGGCTTCAGTCTGGTAACGATAAGAATCGTTTTCTCTGTTAAAAAATCCAATTACAAAATCAAGGAAAAATATCATGTCACAATCTATTAGCATTACAAAGGAAGATATTATTCAACAAGTCAAGCTATCTAGCAAAATTCGGGAAATTATTGAAGGTATTTTAACTCGCAAGATAATTGAAAAGGCTGCTTTAGAAGCTGGTATCCAAGTCGAGACGGAAGAACTTCAGAAAGCAGCAGACACCCTACGTTTAGCTAACAAACTTAGTAGCGCTGCAGATACTTGGAAATGGCTGGAACAACAGGGAATTTCCCTCGATGAATTTGAAATCATCGTCCAAAATACAGTTTTATCTGGAAAATTAGCTAATCATCTTTTTGGCAATAAAGTTGAACAGTATTTTTATGAAAATCAACTTAATTTTGCGGGTACAGTGATGTACGAAGTTGTCTTAGATAATGATGATTTGGCGCTGGAACTTTATTATTCAATTAAGGAAGAAGAAATGAGCTTCTATGATGTTGCTCGCCAATATATTCAGGATACAGAATTACGTCGCAAAGGCGGATATTTGGGTGTAGTGTATCGTCAACATTTAAAGCCAGAAATTTCTGCTGCTGTTTTTGCAGCTAAACCACCACAGCTTCTGAAACCAATTGTCACTTCTAAGGGTGTTCATTTGATTTTTGTCGAGGAGATTATTCAACAGGAATTGGATAATAAATTGCGGTTACAAATTTTGTCTGATTTGTATGCTGCATGGTTGAAACAGCAAATTCAAGAAGTAGAAGTTGTACATAATTTTAATTTGGCTGTTCAAGAGGATTAAGGTTATATCAAGAACCCCGACTTCTTAAAGAAGTCGGGATTCTGAGTCTTCAGTTAGGTGGAATTAAGTGGAAACCAATATTTCAGGTGTTTTGGGTTGAGTTATCTCTGTATCTAGCTACATTACCAGGACTTACGCAACTGGCACATTTTTTCTTGTAGGGTGTGTGACGCTACGAAAAAATTTGAACGTAAGAATAAGACTTTTGGCGTCACGCACCTATGACCAATTGTGACACTATCGTAAGTCCT
>JAYKJH010000132.1:0-15067 GCA_035285345.1 Nostocaceae cyanobacterium
TAATATGTACGCTTTGATTTGGCGTTATCGGCAGTGCCCACCCTACGGTCATCTAACTATTGTCAGACTACCAAGACCGATTGTTAAGTGAACTCCTGGTGGCTGCCAAAAACGCCCTTGCATCAGCTAACGCTTGGTTGATTTGAGCGCGATCGCCAGACCGGATAGCTGCACGCAAATTGGCAGAAATTTGCTGTGCCCGCGCTGCAATCACCTGATTAAACCCGTTAGGATTCGTACCAGTGTTGTTAGAAGCGTTAATAGGTGGACGACCAGCTGGTGGAGTCACAACTGGTGGGGTGACAACCGGTGGGGTAACAACCGGCGGAACCGGAACAATCGGCGGACGGGTTTGAGCATGAGCGGGTGCGATTGTGGCACACAATAAAGCTGCCCCCAAAATCCCACTACCAATATTCATTGGTTTCACTATCAATTCCTCCTTGAAGAAATCAAATTACTTAGTGTATACGTTATATTTTACACCATGCATCAGATGGTGTAGGTTTCTGGTAGATGCCCTCGACTTCTTGCAAAAGTCAAAGAAACTACCCTCATATCATCTATAAACCAGGGGTTACAAACCCCTGGTTTGTTTAGAACCTAATTGAGAATGGTGCAAGATTTCAGGTACTCTCGACCTTTGCAAGAAGCCTTATCTTTCCAGAACTTTCTTCGCGATACCGCATTGTTTTTTTTGCTACAACTGTTCATATCGCAGCCCCTCTCCCATTGGGAGAGGGGTTGGGGGTGAGGGTTAATTAACAGTACCTTATTTCCTCTATTTTAAGCTTGTAGTGAGGAATGAGCGTCCTCATTTCCACCCCCTCAAGCCCTGACTACGAACAAAAAACTAAAAAACATCCTCAAGACTTTGTTGGGTTTCGCGGTTGCTCAACCCAACCTACTATAAATTTCTGAAATTATACCAATTCACTTTATGGATTATACAAATATCTTGCCTAGGGCGGGGAAACCCCTCCCCTACACCAAATAATATGTATCACTATTTTCCTGAAATGGTATTACACCTATTCCCCTAACCCATCCCTCATCGGTGTATCTGTGATATCAGTATGTGCCCCCTTCCCTACTTACAATTGAAACGCAAATCCCACTCCCATAATAAATCTTGCACCATCTCCGGCACCGGAAATATCGCGAACTGCTGGAGTAATAACTATTGGCAGATTCTTGAAGGGAACAATCGAAACGCCAATTCCTAAATCCTGTCCCGTCCATTCTACAATCGCACTCAGGGGTTCTAAAATCCGGACTCCCAGAGAACCAAACACCCCTATACCACTGGGGTCTTCACCAAGAATAAATGCCTCCACTTGACTATCAAAGTCGGTAAATTCTCCACCACCAACTCCAACAGTCACTGCTGCTCTACTAAATGCGTGCTTGATTGATGGTCTAAGTCTAAAGATTTTTGTTGCTACTGCATAATAGGAATTTTTCGGGTAATCCGAAGCTACCTTTTTCTCAATCCTGAGAAACTGATTCCATCCTATTGCTACAGCCAAATCATTCGTAATCTGCCGATGTATTTTAGCGCTAAACCCTCCCGTACCAAATCCGCTAGCATCACCAAAGCTACCTGCACTTGTACCAAAACTGTTAAGACTATAGTTAATTTCCACTCCTACTGCAGTTGCAGAATTTCCTAAGCCAATCCCGAAACCCATTTCACCATCGCTTTTCTTGGTGAATCGAGTCCGGTTTTGATAACTAGCGCCGATAAATACCGTATTATTATCGGCTCCATAGCCAGTGGGAACAGCGATGGTAAATCCAGGTGAAAAGCGATAACCACTATCTAGTGGAATCTTCAATTGTTCCAATTCTTGCAAGGGGTCTTCTGCCGGTTTATCACCATTATTCTGGTTATTGGCATCAACTGGTTTGCTAGAATCAGTTGGTTGTTCCGTAGCTTGGTCTGGCTTTACATCACCTGTTAATTGGTCATCTTTCGCAATCAGATTCCAATTGCGAGATGCTTCTAATTTGAGGGTACCTAATAATGTTTTTGCCTTATCTGGTTTTTCTTCTAATCTATAATCTAGATTTTTATCCCTGTCAGTTTCTAAGGAAATTTTTCTAACTTCTTCTTTTAAAAGAACAGCACTACTCCCCTTTTGCTCAACGATAAGGGAGGAATGTTTGTCTTTCATCTCCTCATTTATTAGGGAAGCGAGGGGAGTTATTTTAACTTTGGTGATAGGTTGATTATTTACGGACCTCAGCTTTTGGATTAATTCCCAACTGGGATTGGTTTGGGCTACAAATGATTTATTATTTGCGGCTCTCAGCTTTGCAATTAGCTCAGAACTGGGATTAGTTTTGGCTACAACTGGTTTATTATTCCCCGACTTAAGTCTTTGGATTACTTCCCAACTTGGATTAACTTTGGTTAGGACAGGTTTATTATTTGCTGATTTAAGTCTTTGGATGACTTCCCAACTTGGATTAGCTTTAGACTCTACATTTTTAGATACAAACTCCGACTTGAGCAAAGATGATGAACGTACGGTTATTTCTCGCGCTTCTACAGATGGAGCGTAAACCCCTGCAATAGTACCTAGCAAGCTTGCTACTATTACATTCAACTTTAACCTTAAGTGTAAAGCTACCATGTTAGTCTAATTAGTAACATAAGTAATATTTTTAACGTTTTAAATTTTACCAGCTAACAGGAGATTGTTGTGCGGTTGTGCGATCGCTTTTAAAATACACCCCTTAAAAGACACCCCTCTCCCATTGGGAGAGGGGCTGGGGGTGAGGGCAAGAAGATTGATATCAACCCTCTTGTTGCTTCTCCCAAGCAAAAGTTGTAGCCACAATTTGGTCTAAATCATCATATTTTGGGCGCCAACCTAAGACTTCCCGGATTTTATCGGCACAAGCTGTGACACAAGCTGGGTCTCCGGGACGACGTTGAGTCACGACCACGGGAAAGTCTACACCGGATATTGCTTTGACTCTGGCGATAACTTCCTGAACGCTGTAACCTTGACCGTAGCCACAGTTAAGAATTTGGCTTTCTCCTCCCTGCTCTAGGTAACGCAAACCGTCTAAATGGGCTGCGGCTAAGTCCTCTACATGGATGTAATCTCGAATTCCCGTACCGTCTGGTGTGGGAAAATCATCGCCAAATATTTGTAACTCTGGAATCCGACCCAAGGCTGCATCGCAAGCTGCTTTAATTAAGTGAGCAGCTTTACGAGATAATTGACCGATTTTACCATTGGGGTCGGCTCCAGCGACGTTGAAGTAACGTAAAATCACATACTTTAGTGCAGAAGCAGCAGCATAATCTCGAATCAACCATTCGCTCATTAATTTAGAGCGTCCGTAGGGATTGATGGGAGAGGGTGGGGAAGTTTCTCTGACTGGATTTTGTTCGACTTCACCGTAGACTGCTGCGGTACTGGAAAATATTATCTGGTCTACCCCCATGACACTACAGCAACGGAGTAAATTCAGGGTGTTGCGGGTGTTATTTGTATAGTAGTCTAGGGGACGTTCTACGGATTCTGGGACAGATAAACTAGCGGCAAAATGGAGTACGGCAGTAAATTGATGCTGGGAAAAAACTTGGTATAAATGGTCTTGATTTCCCAAGTCCCCCACAATTAATTGTCCGTATAGTACAGACTTTGGGGAACCTGTGGACAAGTTATCGTATACAACTACATCGTACCCAGCTTCACCTAACTGACGGACTACATGGGAACCAATATAGCCCGCACCCCCCGTCACTAGTACTTTGGACTTCATCTTCCTTTACCTAAAAGCACGACGCGAACCGTCTTAAAGAAGATGGCAATATCCAGCCATAGGGAATAATTTTTGATGTAGTAGAGGTCATAGGATAGTTTTTGGTAAGCATCTTCCACGGAAGCACCGTAGGGATACATGACCTGTGCCCAGCCAGTGATTCCTGGTTTAACTAGATAGCGGACATCATAATAGAGAATCTCTTGTTTGAGTTTAGCATCAAATTCTGGACGCTCCGGTCGCGGTCCAATCAGACTCATTTCTCCCGACAGGACGTTCCAGATTTGTGGCAGTTCATCGATACGAGTTAATCTGATAAACTGTCCGACTCTGGTAATCCGGGAGTCTCTTTTCGCAGCCCACTGCGCTCCTTGTTTCTCCGCATCTTTGTACATCGAGCGGAATTTGTAAACCCGAAAAGGTCTACCGTTTAGACCTGTGCGGTACTGACTGTAAAAAATATCTCCGGGACTGTCTAATTTGATGGCGATCGCAGTCAGTAACATCAAGGGAGACAACACCAACAGTAAGACTGCCGCCAAAGTAGCATCAATAATCCGTTTCAGTTTAAAATTAAACCCACCTGGAACAAGGTTGAATCCACCACTAAAGGCAAACCATGTGTCTTCTAGCAATGAAGATGGTAGTTTAAACCATAAGGTTTCATATGCTTCTGGTAAGCGGTAAATCGGAATACCCCTTAGTCTTAGCGGCATGATGTTTCTAACTTGTTCATCCGCTAATTCGCTTTGGGTAGCGACTATTATCCCTGACCAAGCTTGGGAAGTCAGGCTTGGTAAATCACTTAACGTACCCAAATAGTTGACGTTGGGACTTTGGAGAAAAATCCTCTCCTCAGCTTCCACTTCCAGGGTTTTTTCCGCTAATGTAGCTCCACCTTTTTGAGTTCCCGAACCGTTTCTGTTCACATAAAACATCAGAGCTTCATCCAGGGAATCATGGCTTCCATTGGTTGCGCTCAATTCGTAAGGCTTCACTTTGTCGGGAAGCGATTCTGCTAAGACTATAAACTTAGCAAATGGATGTTTATCGAGAAACCGCCGACAGAACTCCATCGCTTTCGGATTAGCACCTAGTATTAGCCAGCGGCTTTGTTCGCTTTGAGTACGTACCCAAGTTGCAGCCCACAACCGCGAGGTGACACCCCAAAGTGTAAAGATACCCAAACAGGGATACAGTGTGCTACGCCACATCAATTGATTCTGCTGCCACAGTCCCAATAGATAAATTCCAGCCGAAAATAGAATTGCTACAATAGCATTACTGATAATGATTCGATATGGCGATCGCAACCCAACTATTTGACTATCTGGACGGTAAGTATTTGCTAGGTACAGACCACCTAATATCAGTACAAAGAATGTAGCAAGTAAAGGGTCTAGGACTCCTAAAGGTTGATTGAGTGAGAGGGATAGGTAGACCCCAAAACAAATTATCAGTCCGAGAATATCGGTTATCAACAGTGCGAACGGCAAAGTTCGCAAGATATTGCCCAAGTGAACCCGTCTGGATTCACTATTGACAAAATATCTATTATCCATCTCCATAAGTGTTTCCTCTACCTCTGTCAAAATCACAACTCTTGATGTTGTTGATTTCCTGGTTGATTTCTTGCTAGAAAATAGGTTGCTCTGACGCCAAAAAACATGACCTGACGGGAAATTTTCCATCAGGTCATCTAGATTTATGCGTTATCTGGCGTTGCTGAATCACAATATGAACAGCGTTTGTAGTGACGCTACCCGTCGCGTCATTACGTATATTTTAAGTTGGTAACAAATCAGATTCATATCCAGATTCAGCAACGCTCATTGTCTTAAGTAATTATTAATTCACCGGGGTTTGTCGTCAGCGATTTATCGCTGGCAACAATCCATTAAAATCCAATTAGATATACCGAAAATCTTTCATCCCTTTGTACCCGACCATTCTGGCTTGTCTGCGTGTAAACTCGCTGACAGTGGGATTTCCCTCTGGATTAATCACCCCCGTTGCTTGCTGCCAAAGCTCGGTTGGTGCTATCCGTACTTCATAGGAGTTTTCCCGTTTTCGCAGATGATACCATTTGGTTTGCTGGCACTGTTCGCACCAAAAACTCTCTAACCATTCACCCTCCAGAGAAACAGCAGTTCGGTCTGCTAGGAGCATTAGTGCGTTTTTGCGTCCCCAACCTCGTTGTTGGAGTTGTCCGACGCGCTCAGCAAATAATGAATATTTTGGACTCACACTATCGACATGACACCCGTGAATTGGACAGTAAATAGCACGTCGCTTTGAGCGTTTCCGGTTTCGGTCACACCTTCTCTGCAATTCGACCTCCTGGTAAAAAGATTTAGCAAATAAGAAGGTTGCGTTGGAGAGACTGAGATCAAAACGACCATCAAAGCCCACTCCGTAATCAACATATCAAAATATTCAATTCAATCACAGAAGCATTCCAGGAATAGTACTTAGAAAGCTTAATATACCTGGAATGCTTCACGCAAACTGCTTACACCGGTAATTAAACCTTTGATTCCCTACAAGAATTAACCGTTTAAACACTTAATTCTCTAATATTTTTATCTATCGAATAAAAACTGTCAAGTAGCATTGTATTTTCAGTATTTTCTCTTAACTTTTTGATAACAATACTATCAACACTCCTGTATCAAATTAAAAAGCAAAAAGCAAGTTACCCACATAGCTGAATACTAAAAGTCTTATCATCCCTAGCTTTTAGTCTTCAGTTACACTGAAATATCCACAAATTTTTTTTAATTTAGTTCTGTTAGACATGGTAGTTTTCCCCTCTGAATTAACATTTTTTACAAGCAATTTCTCAATCTTACGTCACTAATTACAGAAAAGCTGTAACTATCTATACTTATAATCTCTACTTATTGACGAAATTTCGACTTCTTTGCCATGACATATAAATTACATCATTTACGTGGCAAGAAAATAACAAACATATGAATCTTACATAAAAATGATAATAATTTTGATGAAGTTATGATGAAGTGAGAAAACAACTCAGAGTATTTTTCCGTTTAAATACGAGTGAGACAGTTAATGACAGCTACTTCTCGGATTTTTGCTAGTTAATAAATAGTCGAAAAAAATAATACCAACCTAAACCAAAAAACAGCGTCGTTGCAGTGCTTTTTCAAGTAAACTCTGATACTCTCCATCACTAACGCGATAAGCACCAAACCTTTCTAAGTGGGGATTCATCATTTGAGCATCAAAAAACACAAACTGTCTTTGTCGCAACCTTTGGACTAACTTGACCATCGCTACCTTAGAAGCGTCGGAAATACGGTAAAACATCGATTCACCAATGAAAGCACCGCCAATTACAATCCCTAAAATACCCCCTGCGAGTTCATCACCTGACCAGGTTTCAAAACTATAAGCATAACCACTCATGTAGAGATGGTAATAAATATCTTGTAAATCTGGAGAAATCCAGGTAGTTTCTCTGTTAGCACACCCAGCAACTACGGAGGGAAAGTCACGATTCACGGCTACAGTAAACTTTTGGGAGTTCAAAGTTCGTCGCAAGGATTTGGGGTAGCGAAATGTATCATCCAAGGGTATGAAGGTGCGATCGCGGCTAGTGTACCACCCCAAGTTATTGTCCTCATCCGCCATGAGAAAGTAACCTTGGGCATAGCCTTGAATTATGGCAGAGATATCATATTGCATAAGTCATGGGTCATGGGTCATTAGTTATTAGTGATTAGTCATTAAAACAGGGGCGAGATGACCCCGCCCCTAGAGTGAACAATACTGTAACATTGATAAAATGGCTACAACTAATGACTATTAACCAGCAACTCCTGTGTAGGTGCATGGTAGATTAAAAATAAAAACCATGACTGAACCCATACCACCCATAACTCTGCCACCTTCAGAAAATTTCCCGGATGAGGGTGAGTGGTTAGAACAGAGTTTACACAAGTGGCTTGATGAACAGTTTATTCCTGAATCCATCAACTCCGAAATTGCTAAACGAGCAGCACAGATTTTTGTCCGTCAACGGATGGAAGGAGAAAACGACTTAGGTTCTCTAGTGATTGCAATTGTCACCGAGATGCAGTCGTTTGACTTTTCTGAGAGTTTCTTTGGGGAGTTTGCGATCGCCAACGCGGTCAGCGAACTAATCTTAGATAAAATGGGTATTGAACGCTGTTGTGGACACTAGTCAAAAATCAATAGTCAAAAATCACCAGTCAAGAAACTTTTAGTACTCAACTAATGACTAATGACTAATGACTAATAACTACCAGCTTGATTTTACCACACCAGGTAACAGTCCTTCGTGTGCCCATTCCCGTAAGACGTTGCGAGACAGACCGAAGTCGCGGTAAACACCTCTGGGACGTCCTGTTAACCAACAGCGGTTGCGACGACGATTAGGTGCGCTGTTGCGAGGTAGCTGTTGAATTTTCCGGTGGATTTCTAATTTATCCTCGAAAGACTCTGCTTGTTGAAACTCTTCTAGAAGCGTTTCCCGCTTCGCTGCATATTTTGCTGTTAGTTTGGCGCGTTTTTTCTCGCGCTCAATCATGCTTTTCTTTGCCATAAATCCTGAAGGTCTTGTGGTGTGTTATCTAAAGACACGATTTTCTATTCTATCAAATTGCTAGGGTAGCGTTAAGATTTTCTCATCTGGGGAATATCAGCAGAAGGACACAGTTCCGTTAAATCGCAAGCTTGACAGTTCGGACTGCGTGCCTTACAGATAGCTCTACCGTGATAAATTAGTCGAATTGACCAGTTTTCCCAATCTTCTTGTGGTAATAATCGCATTAAATCCCGTTCAATGTGAATTGGGTCTTGATGTTGAGTTAAACCCAAACGCTGAGTGAGACGTTGAACATGGGTATCAACTGTCACACCTGCATTGATGCCATAGGCATGTGCCAAAACGACATTAGCTGTTTTGCGTGCTACTCCTGGTAGTTTTAACAACAATGCCATTTGGTTTGGGACTTGTCCGCCAAATTCTTGCACAATCATCTGACAAGCGCCTTGAATGTTCTTGGCTTTGTTACGATAAAATCCAGTGGAGCGCACGCAGGTCTCTAATTCAGTTAAGTCCGCCTTTGCTAATGCTTCTGCATCCGGAAATTTACTGAATAATTCAGGTGTTACTTTATTCACTCGTTCATCAGTACATTGGGCGGAGAGAATCGTCGCAACCAGCAGTTGTACAGGTGTCTGGTAATTTAAACTGCAAGTAGCGTCTGGATAGAGGCGCTGAAGACGGACAAGAATTTCTAATGACCGTTGCTTTTTCGATGACCATTTGCGGGTGATGCTCACGTCTGGGTGGGGAAGTTGACGAACAATTTGAGCGATTACTGGAATAGTTTTTGTACCCACTCCAATTGGCTAGTCTCTCTGACAATTAGGAAGATACCTAATCCTAACAGTAGCACTAATCCAGTTTGCATCACACCTTCTTGGATACGGCTAGGTAAAGGTTTTCCACCGCGCAACCCTTCAATTAGCAGAAAGGCTAATTGTCCACCATCCAAAGCGGGAAGGGGTAAAATATTAATGATGGCTAGGTTGATACTGATAATTGCGGCAAAAAATAGCAGGCTGGTGCTGTCATCAGCAGCTAATTTTGCACCTTCTTGCACAATTCGCACGGGTCCGGCAACTTGACCAATGGTAGATTGAAAATGAGTAATTAGCTGCCAAAATCCTTTCAATGTGCCAAGAAATATTTGCTGGAATCTATCAGCAGCAACAGTAATAATTTCTCCCATTCCTTGGGGAGGACGATATATAGGTTTAGCATTGGGTATGAGTTGGACACCAATGTAACCTTTACCGTCGGCTTCTTGTTTGGGTGTGAGAGTTAGGGAAAGTTCTTGATTTTGCCGCTGAACTTTTAACTGGATGGGTTGATTGGGATGGTTTTGAATCTCGTTTCTCAGGACGGATATAGAATCTTGAGTAGCTCCCAACTCCTCGGTGCCGACAGCCAGAATAATATCACCTTCTCGGATACCAGCTTTATAGGCTACAGAGGATTCTATATTAACTGGTTGCACCAGCACTCCAGGCTGATAATTAATCCCAGAAGGGATACCAACCACACCTAACTGAAGCACAAGTACCAAGTAAGCAAATATTAAATTTGCTATCACTCCAGCACTGATCACAATTGCCCGATCTAAAATTGGACGGTTACGCAACAAATTGGGGTCATTGGCAGGAATGTCACTATCGGGGTCATCATCGGGAAACCCGACAAAACCACCCAAAGGAAAAGCACGGATGGCATACTCGGTTTCAGGTCCTTGGTATTTCCACAAAATCGGACCAAACCCTAGGGAAAAACGGTTGACGTGAATACCTTGAGACCGTGCCGCAATGAAATGTCCAAACTCGTGTACTAATATGAGCAGAGCTAGGACTGCGATCGCCGCTAAAACTGACATAGAAAAACTTAGTGAACTTGCTGGGATATACTCTTCTTCATTTTAGAGTGTGACTGATATTTGTTGAGGGTAAGGGGTAATGGGTAATAAAGATAAGTTTGTAGGGGGGGAGTTATCACCTTTACCTCACAAGGGTAAGTTTAGGTGTGTAATACCATTTCACTAAATTCGCGATACATAAAAATCTACGTAGGGGCAAGGCAATGCCTTGCCTCTACCCATCCATTTGTATCAGGATTGGCGTGAAATGGTATAATAACTGTTCACCCTACACACTTATAAAATTTCCCGTTTTAGATAGGATTGCAGGACTTCTGGTACGCGGACTGTCCCGTCTGGTTGTTGATAATTTTCCAAAATTGCTGCCATTGTCCGTCCTATGGCTAAACCGGAACCATTGAGGGTGTGGACAAATTGGGTACCTTTTTTACCAGTTTCCTTGAAGCGGATGTTACCCCGACGGGCTTGGAAATCAACAAAGTTGGAACAGCTAGAAATTTCCCGGTATTTTCCAGAAGAGGGTAGCCAGACTTCTAAATCATAAGTTTTGGTAGAGCTAAATCCTATATCCCCAGTGCATAATTCTATAACACGGTAAGGTAGCTGCAGTGCCTGTAAAATTCCTTCGGCATTCTGTACAAGCTTTTCGAGTTCCTCAAAGGAGGTGCTGGGTGGGACAAATTTCACCAATTCCACTTTATTAAATTGATGCAGGCGAATTAATCCTCGCATATCCCGTCCGTAACTACCAGCTTCGCGACGGAAGCAGGGAGTATAAGCGCAGTGGTAGATAGGTAAATCTTCCGCTGTCAGAATTTCATCCCGGTAGAGGTTGGTAACGGGTACTTCTGCTGTTGGTGCCAGCCACAAGTCATCTTCAGCACACTTGAAGCTTTCTTCAGCAAATTTGGGTAATTGTCCTGTGGCTGTTAAAGATTGGCTATTAATTAAAATTGGTGGTAAAACTTCCACATAACCAGATTGGGTGTGCTGGTCAAGCATAAACTGAATTAAAGCTCTTTCCAGCGCCGCACCTGCACCAATCAGGGTGACAAAACGACTTTGGGCGACTTTCACCGCTCGCTCAACGTTAATAATACCCAATTTTTCACCAATTTCCCAGTGGGGGAGAATCTTGGGGTTTTGGGGAAGATACTCATCACCCCAACGTCGGACTTCGACGTTTTCTTCCTCGCTCTTACCAATGGGTGTAGACTCGCTGGGTAGGTTGGGGAGTGCGAGTACAAGTTCCTCAATTTGGGCTTTGAGTTCTTTTTCTTGGGGTTCGAGTTCGCTTAGTTTGATTTTAATCGAGTTACCTTCGTCCCGCAAAGCTGCAATTTCTGGAGATTGGGGACTGGTTCCAGATTTGATTTTTTGCCCTACAAGTTTACCAATTTCGTTACTGCGGGCTTGGAGTTGACTGCGCGTCCCTTCCAATTCTCGTTGTTTTTGGTCTAGCTCTAATATCGGCTGAATATCGTAGTTACCACCACGAGTATTCAAGCGTTGTTGTACAATTTGGGGATTTTCCCGTATTTGCTTAATATCCAGCACAGATGTTTCTCGGTCTTTTGGGGAGCATTTTCCTGCCAATAGTTCAGGATATATCGATTCTGGCTTGCTGGGGGTCAAAAAGCCAAGCCTGAATTTCAAAGTTCTATGTACCGTTTATGAGAAGTAGTGCAAAATTTTAGCCTTGACATCGCTGCCAAGGCTGGTAGATTTCCCTTCATTTTTTAAATATAGATTCCCATGATGTTTAATGGTCGGCGTTAACCATGACGACAGACGCTGAACTTTCCTCTGATGGCTGTACCAGAACATTATTGGTTGTTTCACTAGCGCTAGGCTTGCTGGACACAGAAAGCGGCTCATCCTCGTCTTTACCATTAGCTGGAGAAGGAAGCCAGTAAGCCAAGACTCCAGATAAACCACCCCAGTACATACCAATATTGGGATTGTTTTCCGAATGCGGTTCCGCCAGCTTGACAACACACAATGTCAGCACTATGGCACTAAATAAAACTTGAACACCAAATTTCCACGTTTCTAATTTTTTCATAGTAAAATTTCCTTAGAGAGATATATTGACTAGTGACTTTTCCTTCTGTTACCAGGGAACATCACCCAGTAGCAAGATGTTTTGTGGGTTTGTGTAATATACATCCACTTTCATCATTGCTCGTTTCGGAAAAAGTCCACAAAAAAATCACCACAGGTAATTCAATACCTCTGGTATAGGGTTTTGATTACAGGGTGCATGTTAATTGCTGCTCGTTAGGGTTTACTGACGCGGTTAAGCAGCCAAAGCGAACAGATAATACCAGCAAAGTGACCGGCGACAGTGTTTGTGTTAGCCTGCACTGCTAGCATATCTAAACCGCTAACAATCCGGGTGGGGTCAAACAACTGCGTAGTTATAGCTTGGGGGGATATAGACCTAGTAACCAGGGTACCAACAATTGCTTGTGCCCCCAAAAGAGTCAACAGCATACCTACCAAATTAACTATCAGTCCCAAACGTAAAACTTGAATTGTTTCGATTTTACGAGGTCGGTTGTTGGGATTGCTAGATTGCAGCTGATTACCCAATCTGGTGTAACGAAAAGACATATAAATACTTACACCTAATGTAATCAGCCCGCAAATTGCTAAAAAGATGCCAAACCCAGTACCTGGATTATTATTTGGACTGCTCGGTCTTTGAGAAAAGATAGCAAATAACAGCAAAACTACAGCAGAAACTACACCCAGTACTAACTGAGTCCAAAAGCCAATCCAGCCAGTGAGGCGAAACGCTTTAGCAATTGCTTGGAGTGAAGAGGATGGGGAGTCGGGCTTGTCTGGCATATACATCACCAATTAGCATGGCTAGGATAACTTTTTATCACACCTATGAAACAAAAATAGCGAATCTCACGAGGAAATATCCGTTTTTTCCGGCTCTAAAGTATGAAATAATACATTTTTACTGGTCAAAAGAAAATTTTGGAAAAAAAATGACTTGTGATCAAAAAAACTCTTTCTTCTTCATCTTTTAGCAGTTAAACTGGAATTATCAGGGTAAAAAAAAGTATTTATTAAGTTTGCTGCCAAAATCGAACTAAGCGATTAAAATTGCTTCATTGGTTTTTCTGTCAGGTGCAGCTCGTTTTCTCACTCTCTTCACACATTTGCGCTTTATTAATAAAGCGTAATTATTAGTACATACTTTCTAGAATAAGCGTAGGCATGACCGAGAGGCAAATTACGCCCGTCGCTCCCATGAAACTTGAGGATATATATCATTTTTTTGAAAATCCTCCGCCGACATACCTCTGCCAAGAACTCGCAGTGTGTTATGTCGTTTATGTTTTACTCCAGGGAGAATCGTATGGCACGGAGTTAATTCAACGACTGGAAATTGAGTATCCGCCTTATAGGTTATCGGATACCGTACTTTATAGTGCGATTAAATTTTTGGAAGATGAAAAAGCCATTACAGGTTACTGGAAAAAACTAGAAGGTCGAGGAAGACCCCGGCGGATGTACCAAATTGCTGCTGAGTGGCAAGCACAAGCTCGCAATCTGGCTCGTTTGTGGCAAGAATACACGAATAGTGGGAGGTAAAGGTAACAAATAATTAATAATAAATAAGTTGCCTTTAGTAACAATTTGTTATGGATACTGCTGTTTTGCCATCCACGTTGCTGCTCACCGTGTTGTTGTCGATTGGGCTGATGTTCTTTATTCGGGCTTCGACTAAAGACCGAACGGAAACAGTTAAACTGGTGTCTGAGCAAGCAGAAGCCTCCTTGATGCCTAAAATCAAGCAGTATTTTGCTCAGAGGTCTTACCAAGTAGCAGCTATAGACCCAGTGCAAAATCAAGTCACCTTTGAAGGATTGGTCAGACCCAGTTGGTTTTTGGCTGTCTTTTTGACACTGTTGGCAGCGGCTGGCATTCTGTGTCTATCACTAGTTTTGTCACTGCTGTTCCCTAGCAGTGGTCTGGTATTTTTCGGGTTGCTGCTGCTAGCCCCTGTGGGGGGAGTATTTTACTGGCAGGGTGCCAGACGTCCGGAAAAAGTTGCCCTGAAGTTGGAAACAATTAATAGGGAACAACAGTCTTCTGGTAGCAAGATTACCGTTATCGCCCATCGAGATGAACTCCACGAGCTACAAAAGGCTCTAGAGTTAACTAAGTCGGAGTAACTAACTGTTATCGGTCAATAGCACTCAATGACTAATGACCCATGACTCATTAGTAATTACTAACCCGAAAAATAACCCCATCCAAACGGCTATGTTTGAGTGGGGTTATGTGTCCAATAACCCGGACTAGCCCGATTGCTAATTAACCAAAAATCTCATCCAATAAGTTTTTTATGCAACAAAGAGCGCTTGACGCCTGGTAACAGCAGATTAGGATTGGCTTACAGGAGGAGTAAATACCAATAACCTCAATCTTAGCGGCTCGCACCCACAGGTTCCGGCTCTGGAGACTCCAATGTCCTCAAACTAGGAAACAAAAAGTGATTTTCTTCCACGTATTGGGCACCGAACAGTCCCTTTTCTGCCCAAAAGTAACGGTCTGTGGTATGCTCGTTACGTTTGACCAATAGCAAAGCTGGTGGCAAAATTCCTTCAGATTGAATGTATTTTCTGGCTGCTGTCACTGGTTTATCTTCGCCACTTTCGATGCTATATTGAGGCACATGCTCTAGAATGCGGCGTCCTTCCTGGCGACGACGACTCTTGCGTTTCCGTCTCCTTGCCAAGCTTGTTCCCTCCTTTTTGTTAGCTGAAGATTGTAATTACGGTTACAAAAACCGTCGA
>JAYKJH010000133.1:0-3727 GCA_035285345.1 Nostocaceae cyanobacterium
TCCTCTGGAATATCTTAGACACCCATTCCCCATTCCCCATTGCCGGTATGGACAGCAGCGACGGGTTAGCTGATGCGATTTTACAAATTTGTCGTGCTTCTGGGGTAGGAGCTTGTGTAGAACTGCGGCAAATTCCTATCTCTCAATCTATGGAAAACTGGCTTTCCCCAGAACAAGCACGAGAATATGCTCTCTATGGCGGCGAAGATTTTGAATTAGTCTTGTGTTTACCTAACGAACCAGCTGCTGATTTAGTATATTACCTGGGTAAGGGAGCGGCAATTGTAGGCAAAATTACAAAAGATTCCCAAGTTTTGTTACACGACGCCATAAAAAAATACCCCGACCAAGATTTATCTTTGAGCCAGGGCTTTCAGCATTTTAGTCATTAGTCTTTAGTCCTTGGTCATTAGTCAAGAGTTAATCGGCTTTTGACTAATGACTAATGACTAATAACTATTTAAACCCACTTTGTAGCTACAAGTTCAGCCAAATCTACTACACGCTGGCTGTAACCCCATTCGTTGTCATACCAAGCCATAACTTTCACCATGTCGTTGCCCATGACCATAGTCAAGCTAGCATCGATAATGGAGGAAGCATCAGTGCCTTGATAATCGGAAGAAACCAGCGGTAGGTCGCTATATTCTAAAATCCCCTTCAGTTGACCTTCAGCGGCTTGCTGGAGGGCTTGGTTAACTTCTTCGGTAAAGGTCGGTTTCTGGACTTGGACTACGAAATCCACCATAGAAACATTGGGGGTAGGTACGCGCAATGCCACACCATTCAGTTTACCCTTAAGGTTAGGTAGTACCAATGCTACGGCTTTGGCTGCACCAGTGGAGGTAGGAACGATGTTCATCGCTGCTGCTCTTGCACGACGCACATCACGGTGGCTAGCATCTAGCAAGCGCTGGTCCCCAGTGTAGCTGTGGGTAGTGGTCATCGTGCCTTTGATGATGCCGAAACTTTCGTCCAACACCTTGGCAATGGGAGCTAAGCAGTTGGTGGTACAGCTAGCATTGCTAATGATGTGATGCTTTGCATGGTCGTAGTCCTGATGGTTGACCCCTACTACAAAGGTGCCATCATCGTTTTTACCAGGAGCTGTAATCAGAACCTTCTTAGCACCAGCATTTAAATGCTTTGTAGCCCCTTCTTTGCTGGTAAATACCCCAGTGGATTCGATAATTAAGTCAATCTCCCACTCTTTCCAGGGCAAGTTTTCCGGGTTGCGATCTGACACGCATTTGACAGTCTTACCATTAACCGTGATCGAATTATCATCGGCAGAGATATCAACCCCTTTAAGCTTACCCAGCATGGTGTCATACTTCAGCAGGTGAGCGTTAGTTCTAGGGTCAGAAGTGTCATTGATAGCCACTAGGTCGATATTGCTGTTTTCTCGACCCAACCAGCAGCGCATAAAGTTACGCCCGATGCGTCCAAACCCATTGATCGCGACTCTAATCACAGCTTCTTGCCCTCTGTATTTATACTCATAAAAATCCGCTGACCCAGATCATAGCGCAAACTGGGTTCCAAATTATAGCTTGTCTATTCTTTGAACACCAAAAATCTCAGAATTTATTCTGAGTTACCCTTGTATAGCTGATGAGAGGCTATGTAACGTCTTACAACTTCCGGTACTAGGTATCTAATTGATTTTTTTTCTTGCCAAAGGTGCCGAATTAGGCTTGACGAGACTGCTACTAAAGGCGTATTCAATAATTGCCAGCGAATATTAGCAGATTCAGCCTTTATCTGTTGCTCAACTTCTTGGCAAATAGATTCACTTTGTTCAATAGTTAAATAACTTCCATTTCGTGGTGCTACCAACCAGTCGCATAAACTCACTAATTCTTTTGCTCGATACCAACGAGGTAAAGTTTGAAATGTATCCAAACCTACTATCCAATACCAGTGAATATCCTGATAATAAGTCGAAAGTTCGGTTAAGGTATCAATTGCAAAAGAAGTACCAGAGTGATTTATTTGTGTTGGTGCAATGGCAAAAGCTGGATTGTCACAGATGGCTAACTCTACCATTGAACAGCGATGTTGAAAACCTGCCGCCAGTTTATGCGGAGGATTTGGCGAAGGAACCCACAGCACCTGATCTAGCCCCAGTTGATTCAAAGCTGCTTCGGCGATCAGCAGGTGTCCCCAATGCACGGGATCAAATGTACCACCAAAAATTGCTACCTGTTCCATCCTACCAAGTTTTGAGATTAATTAAACTTAAAAAGTTATGTTGGTATCCGGTTAAACTTATGGGAGCTTAGGCAAGGCAAAATGAACCTTTAACTCAGATTAATGGGTAGAATGTCCCAAGATGGCAAGAAAACACAGAATAAACATAAAAATAGTTGGAAATAGAAAAATTTGTTCAAATGGGACAAAATATTTCCTGAGAAATGAAATGATTTACAGACAATAGAATTATGCGGAGGTAAAGAAACTATGTGAGGAGAGTATCGGTGAAAATGAAAATCTTGATATGATATCGCGTGTTATTTGTGCAATGTGGTGTGGTGTGTGAGGAGAGAGCAATGGCACAATACATTGATTTTAGTGGAAGACCATTCCATTTTATTGGCATTGGCGGAATTGGCATGTCAGCCCTCGCCTATGTTGTAGCTAAGCGTCAAATCCCGGTATCAGGCTCTGACCTGCGTTCAACCCATATTACCCGACGCTTGGAAGCCATAGGCGCACATATTTTTAGCAAACAAGAAGCCGCAAATCTCGATTTTTTTAGACCCAATGCTACAACCGCTGGAGCTGTGACTAGCTCAGCGGTTCGTGGTAATAATGGAGCAGCAGCGTTGCTGACAGAAACGACCACAGCAGTCGAGAAAGACCAAAGTGATTCAGACGAAGCACAATTGCCGCAAGTAATTTGTTCCACAGCCATTAATAAAACTAATTTAGAATACGCTGCGGCAGTAGAATTAGGTTGTCCAATTTTCCATCGCTCTGATGTATTGGCAGGGCTAATTGAGAACTACAAGAGCATAGCTGTAGCTGGAACCCACGGAAAAACCACAACCAGCAGCTTGATTGGTTACATGCTGATGGTAGCTGGTCTAGACCCAACAATTGTCGTCGGTGGGGAAGTCAATGCTTGGGAAGGAAACGCTCGTTTAGGTGAAACTGAATATCTGGTGGCCGAAGCTGATGAATCAGATGGTTCCTTAGTTAAACTGTCCCCAGCAATCGGGGTTGTGACCAACATTGAACTCGATCATCCCGACCACTATGAAAACCTAGAAGAAGTAATTGCCACCTTCCAAACCTTTGCCGACCACTGTCAAACTTTAGTTGGGTGTATTGACTGCGCTACAGTACGCGATCGCCTCCAACCAACCATCAGCTACAGCCTAAATCCAGAATTAGCAGCAGACTACACCGTCACGAATGTAGAATACGGTGCTGAAGGTACAACCGCCCTAGTTTGGGAGCGCGGAGAAGCTCTAGGCGTGCTAAAATTGCGCCTACTTAGCCGTCATAACCTCAGCAATGCCCTTGCTGCTGTAGCTGTAGGTCGGTTGCTGGGCTTAAACTTTGCTGACATTGCCGAAGGTATTGCCAGTTTTGAAGGTGCAAGACGCCGGTTTGAATTCCGGGGTGAAGCTAATGGCATTACCTTCATTGATGACTATGCCCATCACCCCAGCGAAATACGTGCTACTCTCGCGGCTGCACGCTTGCAAGCGGGAGCAAC
>JAYKJH010000134.1:0-61711 GCA_035285345.1 Nostocaceae cyanobacterium
AGCGATAAATATAAGAAATAGGGCGGTGGGGCATCCCGTTCTTAAAGCCAAGAGTCTCCTAAGTAATAACCGGATTGTCTTGGAAGCCTACACTGTACACGAAGTGTCAGTGTAGGAGTATGTCACAAAGTCGTCTGTACGCCCGGTTATTTGCCCTTCCGAGGGGGTTTAAACAGTTTTTGGAAGAAACACCCCATCCGGTGCAGATAATGCGGTTTGAGAAGTTTGCAGAGGCTACGGAGTAATCGAGTTAGGGCGAATGGAATTCGCGGCTAGACAAACAAAGTTCGCGTAGGCGGACTTTTATTATTTACTTTGTTTCGGAAGTTGCGATCGCAGACTGGTATTGATGACAAACCAATATCCATAAGACCGCTGCAACTACCTGTAGAGGTATTTAAACCCACGTAGGTGGGTTTCTTCTGTGTAGACGCGGTTTCTAACCGCTTGTCGCTTTGATGAAGCCAGTTGCACAATTAATTACGGCACTTTATGTTGAATCCTATTATGACCATCGCCGAACAGATTTATGAACTGGTCAAATCGCTTCCTCAAGACCAAGCCAGCGAGATACTGACTTTTGCGGAATTTATTCGTGCTAAATACCAAGATGCTAATCAACCCATCGCCACAGTAACTGCTGTTCCTTGGGTAGAATTGGTTTATTCTCTGGCTGGAACTTGGGGGGAAGATTTTCCAACTTTAGATGATATTCGTACTGAACTAGGGCAAAATATCCCACGGGAGACGCTCTAGATGTATGTTTTGGATACTAATACGCTGATTTACTTTTTTAAAGGTCAAGGACAAGTTGCTCAAAACTTTGCTAACGTATCCGCTCAGGAAATTTGTATTCCGACGGTAGTTTTGTTTGAGTTGCAAGTTGGTATTGCTAAATCTAGTTCACCCACACAACGTACTCAACAACTTCAGCAGCTTTTGAGCAGAGTTAATCTAGTTCCATTCGATCGAGATGCTGCTGTTACTGCTGCTCAAATTCGTGCCCAGTTAGAGCAACAAGGAAGTCCCATCGGTCAAATAGATGTTTTGATTGCAGGTACAGCTGTAGCGCTTCAAGCAACTCTTGTTACTCACAATGTCAAGGAGTTTTCCAGGGTTCCAGGACTTGCGATCGCGGACTGGTATTAATTACAAACCAATATCCATAAAACCGCTACAACTACCTGTAGAGGTATTTAAACCCACGTAGGTGGGTTTTGTCTGTGTAGACGCGGTTTCTAACCGCTAGTCTATTATTTAACGCTTTACTGACTACCTTCGGCTGTTTCTAGCCACTTTCTACCCATTTCGATGGGGATACCTAGTGGGGGACAGAGAATTTTTATCAGTTCAATACCCCCTGCTAGGATAATATATCTCAGACGGGAATTTGTTTTGACTTGTTCATCAACTTGAGCGACTAACTGTTGCTGTTCGACTGGTGTTATTGTGGGGTAATTTAGCGAAAGTTGCGTCAATAAATCTTGAATTTCTTTCGCAGCTTCAGCAAGGCTTTGTTTTTGTTCTGATGGGTAGTTGTGTTGAGTGCCAACTTGATTTAGTGTACCTTTAACTTGAACATTTCCAGTATTCACAGCACCAACAGGAGCATTGAAATTTAAATTATTAGTAGGTTCTTGCATAGTTAGAGTTTGAGGGTAAACATTGATAACTTGATTATTATTTAATAAATCTGTAGATGCTTCCTCTTCCACAGGGGGAGAGTGGTAAATTTTGTGGTTATAAAATTTGCAACGTTCTTGGATTTTATTTAATGCTTCTGCTCCTCTCCAAAAAACTCCGTATTCTGGGTCATACAAACTACTTTTTAAGGCGGAAATAGCCAGTTCATTCCCAACTTTTCCTAATACTTCAACTACATTCTCGCGAACATAGCATTTTTCATCGTTTAGTGCTTCTATTAAAATAGGCACTACTGCATCACTGCCTATTTTAAATAATGCATTAACTGCTCCGTTCCTCATTAAAAAATTTTCCTCATTCATCAAAGCAAAGCGCAACGTAGGTATCGCTTTCTCACTGCCAATTTCCTCTAACGCTAATATGATAGCCATGCGAACTATCCAATTGAAAATAAATCCATAAAACTCAGCATTGTATGCTTCAATTAATTCATCAACTGTTGCCTCACTATGAATTTCACCTAGGATGTGAGCAGCGTTGAAGCGAATCATAAAGTCTTGATTTTTCAAATCTTGAAGTAGGGAAAATAATAATTGTTTATCCTGAGTTTTTTGGTATTCATAAATAATACTTCCGGGCTGATAAATATTTTCATTTTTATTCTGACGAGGACCATACTCTACTACTGGTATGGCATCTTCATAACCCAAAAAATGTGGAAGATAAGCTCCATTTTCTATCATATGTTCTTCAAAATCTTTCTCAAACTCTTGTCTTGTATCAGCAACAGTTTGAGATGAGAAATTGGAAAGCCAAGCTTTATGTTCTAGAGGAATCTGAAGTTCTTCAATAAAATTCTTAGTCTTCTCCTGAAACTCTCGCTTCACCTCCCCCGCTAACCTAGCACCCAACATCAAGTCAACATCCAACGCTAACCGCACCACCCGTAAGGCTTGCGGTTCATCCTCCATCAACCCCAACACTAGCGCTATAGTTTCTGTCCACTTGAGATAATTGAGATAATCCCGTTGCAGCGTGCGATCGCTCAAGCTGGGTACAAGTCGCAACAAATATTCAGCGGCGTAGTATTCTTGTACCAACTGGTGTTGAAATTCAATCTTTTGCTGTCCTACCGTAGCGATGAGATGATGCTCTAACAAGTCTTCTAACCAGCGCTTCGCGTAGTCGCGGGGTTTATCAAATTTCTCGCGTTCGAGAAACTGGGTGAGGATATCTTCTGCTTCTCGTTGGGGAATTTGCAAGCGTAATTCTGTTGCTGTTGTACCCTGCATCATCTGGAAGGCTAAAGCCTGCAACAAGTCACCACACCACTGGCGATAATTCTCATAGCCTGGGACATCACTTTTAAGCTGGTTGTCGTAAAGCTGGGTAAAATCCCGAAAGGCTTCCCCTAAGTTAGCGGGAATTTTACCCTCTTGAGCATAGACACGACACAACATCCATAGCAACAGGGGTGTTTCGCTAAATTTCCGCAAGCGATCGCTTAACTGACGCAAAAACTGTTCAGAATAGTTTTTCAAATACGCTTGTACAAACTCGCGCATCTGCTTTTCCGTCAGCGGTTGCATTTCCAGCTTCTTCTCTATCCCGCAGTCTCCCCCCAAACTCACATCCCGTGTGGTGAATATCATCGGAGTGCGACAGTATTTTTTCCGAAACGCTGTTACCTCGCGTCTAGCTTTGTCGTCGGGTAACTCGTTTAAACCATCCATTAACAACAAGAGTTGTCTGGTGGAGAGTAAGTTGTCTATCTCCGTCTCGCTGAGATACAAGTCATGGCTGGTGAAGAAGTTTTCAATGATTTCCAGTACTGAGGTTTGATATTCTCTCAGTCTCACCAGTACGGGAATCGAAGGAGGACATGGAGACGCTCTGACGCTCTGGGTTGGAGAATTCTTTCCCCGTGTCTCCGTGTCTCCCCCTGTTTGCGTCTTCTGTGCTTCCTCCCACAGCAATCTTTCTAATGCTGTAGACTTCCCAGAACCAGGTTTCCCGACCAACAATACATGCTTTTCCGCATATTTACGAATACCATCCAGCACGGCTAACCGCTCAATTTTCTCCAGCTTTTCCTCACCTAGCTTTCCTTCCCGCTGTTTTGGTTGCAATGTTTGCACCATCAACCCCATGTGAAAAAATTCTTGCTGCTTAGCCACGGTATCGGTTGAGGTGTATGAATTTTCCCAGCATTGATATTTCTGGTTCTGTGCGATCGCTTGAAGATAAGCCTGAAAATCTGGTCTGGGAATTACAGCCATGTAGAGATGTGGTGACTGTGAGGATGGTGTTTTATTGATTTTACTGAGTAAAGTTCTTGGCGTCAGGATGATTCAGTCAACCGCCAAGATGCCAAGAACGCCAAGAATAATTTTTCCCCATCCCCCATTCCCGATTCCCCTAATCGTACCTATAAGCGAAATTAGAGGGTGACTCGGAGCGGTGACAGTGAATAATAAAGATTAAGATAAATGGGCTAGAACAAACATCTATGGCACTAATTACCACTGGCAAGAATTTCATCCGCGACCTAGAAAAGAATGGCTCTCTAGGCGTATACGTACCTCTAGAAGGGGGTTTTGAAGGTCGATATCGTCGGCGATTGCGGGCTGCAGGCTATACTACTATCACCATGAGTGCAAGAGGATTGGGTGACTTGGCTGCCTATCTGACCCAAGTACATGGTGTTAGACCTCCGCACTTGGGTAAGAAGAGTATTGGTGGTGGTGCGGCTGTTGGTTACGTGTACTATGTACCTCCGATTATCCAATCCCAGCTAGAACAACTACCACCCAAGTCCAAAGGTTTGGTGCTGTGGATTATTGAAGGGTTTGTCCTTTCCGATCAGGAAGTTGAGTTTTTGGCTGCTTTGTCTAGCTTGGAACCAAAAGTTAAGGTTGTCTTGGAACGGGGTGGCGATCGCAGCTTTCGTTGGATGTCTTTAGAAAAAACTTTGGCTGTGGCTAGTTAATCAGGACGCTCTGAGGCAAAGATGTATAGGCGTTTGCAACTAGTTTCTCATAAGACATTGCGGTATGCAGGAAACGAGCGTGTATACGCGACCTGAGAGGGAAGCGACACGAGTGAATGCGCGTCGCCGTGGCATTTGTGCTAAAATCAAAACGTGAGTCAGAACAAAAAACATCTACGTGTTGAAGCATCCTAGTATCGGAGAAATCCCGACTCCCGTGAAACAACGGTTAGGTTCAAGTCCTAACGGCAGTATGACAAGAAAGAGTAAACAATGGCAGGTTGTAGAGCGTACCGCGATTTGGCTTAGTGATGGGTTCTGAAAGCATTGAAAACAACAAAAGTAAACGCGATTACAGCATCGGTAGTCTCGGTAGTTGTTTTGAGCGTTTAGGCGGCGTTTGACGGCCGCAGCGAGAGCAAAGCTCTGTCCGCAGAATCTCACTGGCTTCAGCCCTGAGAGTGTCAAATAGCTTGTCGTGGGGGCACAACACTGTTGTGCCCCTACCTTTGTTGACTGCTGTTGGCGCGCTTCGCCTCTTTCACCTTTGCTATCTCCGCATAATTCCTCTGTGGGGAAGTATTGCTTAAGGATTTTTTTAGCGCTTTGTTGGTAAAGTTGAATGGCTTTTATTTAGCGTTGTTTTCACGTTCTTATGCTTTATAACCACTGTATTTAGTGTTGACAGGCAAAAGAAGTGCGATCGCACCCAATAATTTAACCAAAGCATATCTACTTTTTTAATCGCCACACCTTAGTATAGAAGTGTGACTTATCTGTACAACCCCTTACGATCCCTCAAAGAAGGTCACTGGTTCAAGTTGATTTGCGGAGCCAGTTTCCAGCATCTACCAGCAGTAAGAAGTTTAACACTGGCTTACGCACTGGCTGGCGCTGACTGCATCGATGTGGCAGCAGATCCAGCAGTGATTTCGGCAGCGCAAGCAGCGCTGGCTGTTGCCAAAAACTTGACTGCTGATGCTCAAATGCGAGGATTTGGCTACCAAGGCAAGTCACCGTTTTTGATGGTCAGCTTAAACGATGGGGAAGACCCTCATTTTCGCAAAGCAGAATTTAACTCTACTCAATGTCCATCAGATTGCTTTCGACCTTGCGAACGGATTTGTCCGACGCAAGCGATTGTTTTTCAGAGGATGAGTGACAACTTTTCGGGAGTAGTATCAGATAGTTGCTACGGTTGCGGTAGATGTATATCCATTTGCCCAGTTGATATTATACATACTCGCTCTTATATGTCAACACCAGCAGCGATCGCACCCCTGGTGTTGTCTGCTGGAATAGATGCCGTAGAAATTCATACGAAAGTAGGGCGGTTAACAGAATTTGAGCGCTTGTGGAAAGCGATTTCGCCCTGGGTTGATAAGCTCAAGGTATTAGCGATTAGCTGCCCTGATGGCGAGGGACTGATTGATTATCTTCGCGACCTTTATGAACTAATTTCCCCATTGCCTTGTGCCCTAATTTGGCAAACCGACGGGCGACCTATGAGTGGTGATATTGGTGATGGCACTACCAATTCAGCAGTGAAGCTGGGGCAAAAAGTCTTGACAGCTAAGTTACCGGGCTACGTGCAGCTAGCAGGTGGCACCAACAGTTACACCGTTGCTAAATTGCAGGCGATGGGACTGTTAATGAGGGACTGGGGACAGGCGACTGGGGACTGGGTATCTAATACCCAATCCCTAATCCCTAATCCCCAATCCCATATCTCTGGTGTTGCTTACGGTAGTTACGCCAGGGTGCTGCTGTTAAGGGTTTTAGAGCAATTAGAAAAGATGGAGGTGAGAAAGTCCAGTGTAATAAATCACATAAACTTAGAAGAAAAACCGGATTTGCTCTGGCAGGCTGTAGAGCTTGCTGATTCTCTCGTTTCCCCGCTCAAGTCACCGCATATGCGCTCTAGTGGCGCAATTCGCTATCCTGACAAAACATTTTTATAGGAAGCATGACGATCACAGACGATCTCCAAAAGTTATTAGACATTTTGCCCGAAGAACTGCGACAGATTTTAGATAAGCATCCCTTGCGGGATAGCTTAGTAGAAGTTGTGTTGGATTTGGGGCGTCGTCCAGAAGCGCGGTTCCCCAATCAAGCTGAGTACCTCTGTGAGAAGGTGGTCACTCAACAACAGCTAGATGATTGCATCCAGCGAGTGGGAACATTTGGTGGAGATAACCGGGCAGGTATTGAGCAAACATTGCACCGCATCAGCGCCATCCGCAACCGCAATGGTAAGGTAATTGGCTTGACTTGTCGTGTTGGTCGTGCGATTTTCGGAACCATAGGCATGATCCGCGACTTGGTGGAAACAGGTAAATCAATTCTCTTACTCGGTCGCCCTGGGGTTGGTAAAACCACAGCCCTGCGGGAAATTGCGCGGGTTTTGGCGGATGAACTGAATAAACGAGTCGTGATTATCGACACCTCCAATGAAATTGCTGGAGATGGTGACGTTGCTCATCCGGCAATTGGTCGTGCCCGACGGATGCAAGTAGCTCGTCCGGAACTACAGCATCAGGTGATGATTGAGGCAGTGGAAAACCACATGCCAGAAGTGATTGTCATTGATGAAATTGGCACGGAATTGGAAGCAATGGCTGCTCGTACCATTGCTGAACGCGGTGTGCAATTGGTGGGTACTGCTCACGGTAACGAAATTGAAAACCTGATTAAAAACCCTACTTTGTCAGATTTAGTTGGCGGTATTCAGGCGGTGACATTGGGCGATGAGGAAGCCAAACGGCGACGCACGCAAAAGACGGTTTTGGAACGTAAAGCTCCACCTACCTTTGATATTGCTATAGAAATGTTAGAACGGGAACGCTGGGTAGTCCACGAAAGTGTTGCTGACACTGTGGATACTTTACTCCGGGGACGCCAACCTAACCCACAAGTCAGAACCGTTGATGAAAACGGTAAGGTGAAGATTACGCGGGAGTTACCGACCATCGCTAACGGGGCACAAGATAGCCGATGGGAAGATACTAGCACTCGCCATATGGAAATAGTCCCACAGCCGAAAGGCTGGCGTGCTAATGGCAAAATGGTGCCGCTGCAACCAGTGCCGTCAGAACGGGACAGGGTATCTGGACAAAGCGAGTTTGACCGCTTGCTGGAAGAATCCTTAGATAACCTCGAAGGCTTTGATGACAGCAGCTACAGGATGGCGGGTCCGAATGGCGAAGATTTACCATTGCATGTCTATCCCTATGGTGTCAGTCGCCATCAATTGGAGCAGGTAGTTCAGGTCTTGAACTTACCTGTGGTGTTAACTAAGGACATCGACAGTGCAGATGCGATTTTGGCGCTGCGAACCCACGTCAAAAACCACTCCAAGTTACGCAGCGTTGCGAAAGTGCGACAAGTTCCCATCCAAATGGTGAAAGCTAGCACTATTCCCCAGATTACTCGTGGTTTGCGGCGGTTGTTGAATATCGACGAGCCGGAAATCACCGATGACCGGGAGTTGGAATTATTCTTCCGCAACGGTACGGATGATGAGATTGAGGCGTTAGAAGAAGCTAGACTGGCGGTAGAGCAAATTGTGATTCCTAAAGGACAGCCGGTAGAGTTATTACCCCGTTCTGCTCAGGTACGCAAGATGCAACACGAGTTAGTGGAGCATTATCGTCTGAAGTCTCACAGTTTTGGGTCTGAACCTAATCGGCGTCTGAGAATTTATCCGGCATAGTCCGATTTTGGATGCGTGGATTATTTAGCCTTAAAGAAAAGATTTCGTCTCTGCTTTTAGTGGAGACGGATTTTTTTTATCAACTACGAAGGGAAGAAAGGTAAAGTCGGGATTATATAGCAAAAGATGACTTTTATCAAACCTAAGTATTAAATATGCTATTTTACGTATATTGGACAACTTAAGGTTTTACATTCGTTTACACGAATTTTTTCTCTTTTTGCCGCTTGTATTATGTGTATTACTAATTTAGATAGATAATTGCTAACTATTAGAAGGTTATTTAACTACTTGACCTTAATTTAGTCATACGTCTCCAAATATTATACAAATACCATATTACAGCCTCAAAGTCTAGAATTGCGTTGATAATTGATAAAAGCTCTAAACTACGGCTAGAGTATAAAGTTTTGCAAAGCATTTGTTGCGAAAAATGAATACAAACGTTTTATCGTTTTGAGGTTTTTTGTCAGGTTTTGCTTATATTATCTCTAGAGTGTCATTTGAAGCATGAAAATAAAGCTTGAAGCTCAATTACTATATAAGCTCTAAATTTTGCCTGAGATTTTTTCCCAGAATGAGTAGAAGTAAAAAAGTTTTATTAGTTAAATAGTAATGTTTTTTTATTGAAATCCCAAACTGACTGTCATCTCTAATGTCCACAGGAAAAAGTTTAAAAATTTTATCTCCCAATTTTATCTCCAAATTTTCCCACTATTTCCAAGCTTTAACCATACTTGTTTGGCTTATGGCTGATGGTGGTTATGGATTTTTAGATTGATATCAGCATCTCCTTTAGTGCTGTTCTGTAAAGAAAAACAGAAATTTTGGCGAAGTTAAAGTTAACTACTTCTATTCAGGCTTGATAATCGGTTATTTATTGTATTTAGAGAGCTTGATAATTTCTATGACAAAAGCCGATTATATCAAAGAATATTTTGGTAACTACCATATTGAAGTATAAGAATATCGAGCTTTACACAAACTTGATATTTATAGGATTTTATCGCAGATTTTTAAAGTTATGATGAAGTTATTTATGGACAACCCATGATTAATGTTTACGTAGATATGCAGAGGTTAATTTAGGGATATATAAAGTTGGGATAAAGACTGTATGAAAATATCGTTAATTTATAGAATCTTAGTGGAAAATCTGATAATTTAACACCAAGTTTAAAGTTTGAATCTTAAAATCAATGAATAATCAAGGGTGCTAGTACAGATGATTTATGACTTACATGCGGGAGCAAATCAAATAGATAAAACGATAATTATTCTGCAGCTAAAGTGGTTAATTAGATGTTAAACAGAAAAAATCATGACAGATTGAAACACTTGCACTAGCAGAAGATGCTCGATTTATCAACCGATTTTTGGCAGCAAATAATTTTCTGATTGTCCAGTAGTTCTGGGAGTTGTATGGGTAGTTACTCTCACCTATTTTGCTAGTGAATCCAGAACAAAACTAATCGGTCGTTACCTATATGTTTTTCCAATAATGTTAGGGTGATGAAAAATAATCTATGCCATGATAGATAACCAAGGATGACTAGCGAAAAAGCATGGAACTATGCGAGTAATCAAATTACACTAGATAGGCAGCAACTTGCATAGAGATTGTGGGTTTCATATTCAGGGTCAATCCCGATAACTGTCCTTGCTACGATATTTTGGCAAGCAGTGCATCAATCCATAGTGAGTGAAAAATTTATTTAATCCAGGGGAATGAACATGGAGAAAGTTAAAATTCTTAACTTAGAAATTGATAATTTATCAACATTGGAATTACTGCAAAAATTAAAAGCAGGTATTGTATTTACTCCTAATGTTGATCATTTAGTTAAATTACAAAAAGATCCGGAATTTTTCCGAATTTACAATAGTAGTGATTATAAAGTATGTGACAGCCAAATCCTGGTTTATGCTTCCAAGTTTTTAGGAACTCCCCTGAAGGCTAAAATTTCTGGTTCTGATTTATTTCCGGCATTCTATAACTATCATAAAGACAACCAAGAAATTAAGATTTTTCTTCTAGGTGCTGCTGAGGGAGTCGCTCGTAAAGCTCAAGCTAAAATCAATCGTAAAGTAGGCAGAGAAATTATCGTTGGCTCCTATTCTCCTTCTTATGGATTTGAAAAAAATCCCGAAGAATGCCAACAAATCATCCAAATGATTAACGAATCAGGGGCTACAGTTTTGGCGATAGGAGTTGGTGCCCCGAAACAAGAGAAATGGCTCTACAAATACAAGCATCAATTGTCCAGCATTAAAATTTTTCTAGCATTAGGTGCAACCCTAGATTTTGAAGCAGGAAATGTACAACGTTCACCTAAATGGATGAGTCAAGTCGGTTTAGAATGGCTATATAGACTATTAAGTGAACCGAGAAGATTGTGGAGAAGATACTTAGTTGATGATTTGCCTTTCTTCTTGTTAATTTTGAAACAAAAATTTAACATGTATAGAGAGCAATTTGGAGAATAGTTTTTCACATTTGTAGTAAAACAATTTATCCTTCTATATAGACGCGAAAATTCGCGTCTATCTCTATTTTTAGAATAATTATTAACATATATTTGAAAATATAAATTGTATTTATATCCGATTTTTTGTCCTATTACCATAGATTAACTCTGAATATTTATTTTCAAGACTTTGTTTTCAAAAGTTACTAGTTAATAAACCAAATTGATTAGAAATTCATAGTTCATGAATGTAATTACACAAGACAAACTTGAGAAGTAAGAAAAACATTTATTAATATCTTAAGTATATTTAAACACGTATGATTTGTTATAGTCAACGGTTTTGCTGTTTCTACATCAGATTTTCAAAATCAATATTTCTTTGTAGTCAGGACGTACAGATTATGTATTTCCGTCCGCAGTGATTGCCGCACTTCCGCTCGCAACAGGCTTCAGGAAGCAATCTCAAAGTATTGTTTTTTCGTACCGCGTGCGTAAGTCCTATGAGTCTCCAACAAAATACTTGTCAGTAATAGACCCTGAGCAACATGAGTTTGTCAGGGTTTTCTGGCTTTGTAGACTATAAAAATACATAGAAACCATATAGTTTTTATAAAAATTCTGTATTCTATATAGCCACTTCCCAAAAAATACGTAATTATCGAATTAAAGCGAGAAGTAATTAGCAGGGAAGCAATTACGAACTAATCCAAATATTAGTAAATCTAGGGTGTAATAAGAATTATCTATGAAGTTGCACTTAAGTATTTACTTCTTGCAGGTTCTCTTTGGTAAGATGAACAATCAAGTAAAGCATCAGGGAAAAATGGTATCAAATTTCTGTACCCAGCAATTAAGTCAGTGATTTTACGTAAATACTGGCAATGATATTGAATGCAGTATAATCCTGCAATTAGGGCTGATGTGAAGACACAAATAGCTCTCAGGCTTGGCCGGTTGCATCCCAGTCAATAGCAAAACAATTTTTTCAATTTACAACAATAAAACTACTAGTTAAGGAGATAGGATTTATGGCACCAGTAGTGTCTTTAATCATGACTGCTTACAACACTGAAGCATACGTTGGTAAAGCTATAGAATCTGCATTGGGACAGACTTGTAAAAATATTGAATTAATCGTAGTAGATAATGGTTCAACTGATGCTACCGGGGAAATTCTCAATAGTTTTAATGATGAACGCCTCAAGGTTTTAGTTAATGAAAAAAACCAAGGTGTTGGTCCAGCCCTTAACCGAGCGCTCAGGGAAGCAAAGGGTAAATGGGTAGGTATTTTAGATTCCGATGATTGGATGGCTCCGGAACGCTTAGAAAGAATGGTACAGGTGGCAGAGGCTGAGGGGGCAGAAATAATTGCTGATGATGTATATCTCATCCGAGATGGTGAACAATCTCCCTGGAGTACCCTAATCCGTCAAAGTGGAGAAACTATTGAGCGATTTGTGGAAATTGATCCAGTATATTTTGTGGAAACAGATGTATATGGCACACGATGTTTACATCTGGGTCTAACTAAGCCTTTAGCAAAGCGGGAATTTCTTTTGCAGCATGGTATTGAGTATGACGAAACTTTAAGAGTGATTCTTGACTTTTGGTTTGATATGGAGTGCTTACTTCGAGGAGCAAAATTTGTTCTCATCCCTGAACCATATTATTTCTATCGCTCTCGCTCTGGTTCTGAGGTGGTATCTCAAGATCGGGTCGAACACCTCAATCTCTGTTGTCAAGCAATTGAAAGGGTTTTACAAAAAGATATAGTTAAAAACAATCGTGAATTAGAGCGTGCGCTGAATAGACATCTGGCAAATTACAGACGTAATAGAGACTATCTGAGCGTTGTAGGACCTATCAAGCGCAGAGAAGCTTTAGTTGCTGTTCAACAAATGTTGAAACATCCTTATTTCTTCCGCAGGTTCCTAGTGGAAATTCCCGCTATTGTAAAACGGCGGATAGGATACTATATCCTGGGTAATAAGACCGTCTATGATATGCTTCCGCAGCAAACTGATATGTGGAGCGCTTTAGCGGAAAAATTTCAGTTTCGGAATCGTCGAGTGGTTTGATAGGAGCCAAACAAAATTACCGCTAGATATAGGGAAATCAAACTTTTTTGTAATTAGAAATTAGATGGAAATAGTAGCTTTATTGCCTATCCATCTAATTCAAGATAAATTTTTTGGGAGGCATCTATAAACGCAGATAAAAAAATCATCACTAGCAAGTTTGTTAACAAAAAATATGCAACCAGAAGTATCTGTAATTATGACTGCTTACAACACTGAAGCATATATTGCTAAAGCAATAGAAACGGTGTTGGCACAGAGTTTTAAAAATATTGAATTAGTCGTTGTCGATAATGGTTCTGTTGATAGAACTAGGGAAATAATTCAAAGCTTTCAGGCTAAAGACAAGCGTGTCAATCTGGTTGTAAATCAAAAAAATCTGGGGGTAAGTGGTGGTTTTAATACTGCTTTGAGAGCAGCAAAGGGAAAATGGGTAGCAATTGTTGATTCTGATGATTGGATAGAACCACAGCGATTTGCAAGACTATTGCATGTTGCATCTGCTGAAAAGGCAGACATGATTGCTGACGATTTATATTTGATTCGCGATGGTGAAGCGTCTCCCTGGAGTACCCTGATTTGTCAAAGCGGAGAGTCTATTACTCAAGTGACACATATCGATCCTGTGTACTTTGTCGCAACAGATATCTATAGAAAGCAGTGTTTGCATTTGGGATTGACAAAACCTCTAATTAAAAGAGAATTTCTCTTGCAGCACGGGCTAGAATTTAACAACAACATCAGCGTGATTGTTGATTTTTGTTTGTATTTAGAGTGCTTACTGAAAGGAGCAAGATATATTCTCGTACCCGAACCTTACTATTACTATCGCTCCCGTTCATCCTCAATGGTTGCTAGTTACGATAAGGTCAAAAACCTACAGCAATGCAGTGATATTACCAGTCAATTCTTAAAGCGAGAGGAAGTGAAAAACAATCCCCAATTAAAACAGGCTTTATTAAGAAATTTAGGTGTATTGCAGCGGAACTTAGCTTACGAGCGTGTTGTCCAACCATTAAAGCACAAAAAATGGCTTACAGGGGTGCAGCAAATGGTTAAAAATCCCTATTTCTTTTGGCATTTTCTGCTGGAAATTCCCAGTATTGTAGAACGACGGATTCAATACTATATCCTGGGTAATACAACAGTTTATGATATGCTGCCCCGCAAAAACAAGTCTTTAGCGTCTTAATATTAACAGAATCCCCTCTGCTTACTAAAGGGAGGGGAAAAAGAAGTCGGGTACAATCGTGGTCAACTGCAAAATTTTTAATTGGTACTTAGGCAGCGATTTATCCCTAAATTAAGAGGATGAACTACTAGATTTGGGGTACCATCTCCAGGAGATTTTGATATTTTTCCACTGATATTCCAGCTTTAGCTGATATCATGACCGATACCTGTTCTGGAGTGATTTGAGTAAAAAACTTTTGTAGTTCTACATCAGACATTTCGTCAGTCTTCCAATAGTCAAGGGATAGCTTCACTGGGTCGCAATAATGTCCTGATTCCTCTTTTAAAATTTGTTCCACAAATACTCCGTAGAGTATATATTCGGAAAGATTCCAGGACTTACACAATGTTTCTAACCATCCTTGTCCAGAAACTTTCTCAATATGTTCATACATTTTTAAAACATTGTCCCGCTTCCAAGTAATTATATTACCAATGTAACCACGAGCCGGGTACTGAAATTCTGGTAGACCTAGTAGCTGATTAGCAGCGCAATACCACGGGTAACATCTTTCCAGAAGATCGGGATAGGGATATGGAGGTTCAGAGAATAACCTGACTTTACCGTCACGGATTAAGCTTTGGGGGTCAAAATGTCTCACAAATGTGACATCGGAATCAACAAATATCAAAACATCTTGCTTAAGGTATTGAGCTATGGAAATTTTGACAATTTGCTGCAGTATCCAATTGCGAATCACAAAAGTTTTCAGACTAAACCATCCATTCTTCACAAAAGGAATGTGTTGAATCCACCAAGGTAGTACTGACTCAACTGTAATCAGTTTTGTCCTCTGAGTTTCTAGCTGCTGGAATAACTTCAAATCCCTCGCATCTACTATGATGTAATGGCTGACAGAAGCTGGAACAAATTGTTCAACACTCCAGGACAATAGCTGACATCTTTGAAAATCTGGAGCATAGCTAGGAGTAATAATTGCAAAATCAAATTGTTGCATTTTCGCTCTCACTATAGATAACAAAAATTGGTGGCTTTGGTCTTTTTAAAATAGGCTTTTAAATAGGCTTTCAGTCCAATTTTTTCTAAGTTTTTGCTGCTCCTAATTTATTAAATGTTTACTTGGTCGTTATAATTTCAGCAACTCATTAATATCCTCGACAACTCCTTTAATTGCTTGAAAACCAAACAGAGATTCTAGTAATTCTCGTTCGACATTAACTTCTTGGGGATTTGATAATAATTGAATGACTTCCTTCGCAAAAGATTGTTCATCGACAGCGATTTGAAAGTATTTTTGGATTGATTCTGGTAATCCAGCTATTCCTTGGGGTGTAGACACAATAGCTCTACCAGACATCAGCATTTCTAGGGACTTGATACTCACACCGCTACCTGTGGCTATGGGGTTAATTAAGACCCGTCCCGAATTGTAAACAGCAGTGGAAGAAGGAGGGTTAATACTCAGATAAATTCCTGGGTGTTCCTCACATAGCTGCTGGATTTTCTTCACAGGTCTTGAACCGGCTATCAGGAGTTTTACTTCCGGGAAGGTAGAGCGAATAATTGGAAAGACTTGGGTAATAAACCAGGTAACGCCAGCTACATTATTATCTGTATTAAGATTACCTAAAAAGACAATATCATATTCCGGTTCTTGAGATTGATTATCTGTAGTGAACTCAACAAAAGGAGGTAAATAACGACCGTTAGTAAAACCCTGCTGTTGCCAAAACTTTAAATCGTCGGCTGAGATATCATAAAAAAAAGCGCTATTTTTGAGAATATTTTTCTCAAAATGTTCTAAATTAGAGACAGAAAAATATCTTCTAATTTTACTTTTAATGTCTGTTGCTGATTCAAATAACCGGCGATAATATAAATGTTCTATATTGTGCGAGCGGCTGATAATCGGAACTTGCAAATCTTTTTTTAATTGCAATGCTAACTCTCCACAATGGACGTAATCTGACCAAATTACATCTGGATTAAAAGCCCTAACTTCCGCAAGCAAATTATTGAAATCTTGTCCTCTAAGTATCCGAGAAGTTACTTCTAAAGGATAACGCCGTAAATCAATTATTCTCTGAATACTAGAGCCTATTGTGCGGTTGTAAGCAATGGCATGAAGTTTTTGCACATACTGTTGAATTTCTGCTATTTCTTCTGGTTTTGGCTGTTCACTTGACCAGCATATTAGTTGTAATTCTACACCAAACTTAGAAAATGCTTTAATGCGTCGCCATGTGTCTACTCGCGCTCCGTGAATTGGTGGATAGGGAATATCATGACAGATAAAAGTAATTTTCATAATGCCAATATTTTATTAGTAATCTAATAAGTGGTCAGAAAATCCTGGCTCGTTCATCAATCGCTTCGCACGCATCAGTCTTTGAGTATATTTATATTCCACAGGTATGGATAAACAGACAGAAACGAATAGTATCCAAAAAATGCTGTTAGTTGCTAGGAGGGTACTTTCGGTGATGTTGGACATGAACAAAAATGTTAAATACATTACTGGCCATATCCCGTCCGGAGTTCTAGTGATTCGCACTAAACCTATTCCTCTCACCCAAGCCATAAAGTAACTGCACAAAAATAGTATTAACGCACAAAAACCTAATTCGGCTAATAAATCCATAACGCCATTGTGAGCGTAGGGACATTCCCACTGGAGTGTTCGCCACATATAAGCAGAGGCTGGACTATCCCATCCTTGCCAAAAAGCATTAAAGCCATAACCAAACCAGGGTCTTTCCCAGATTTTGTCCATCATCACTATCCAAATATCGCTACGACCTGTGAGTGTCAAGTCTTTTCCTAACGCTTTAGCGATACCTTCGGCATTATCTACCAGAAAAATACCTAAACTACTACCCAATAAGATGATGGTGATTAAAAAAGGTACTAGTACGGTGTACTGATATCGTAAAGACCTAAATAGAGGGAAAAGCAGCGATAGGGTAAGCCATACCACCAAAGCGGTTTTGGAAGTGGACAGTAGAATCAAGACAATCGAAAGAGTATAACCAGCCCAAGGAAGCCAACGGTATTTGGGGTTTTGGATGTCGTTATCGAGCGCATATAGCAAAAAAGCGACCACGCTCAGGTCCATCAACCGACCTAACATATTTTTGTGGGACATTATCCCCCGCCAAGCTCCAGCGTGTGCGCCAAATTCTTGGTAACTCATAACTCCATAAAAGGGGAGCGCGATCGCAAACACAAAGCTCAGAACAATAATAATCCCAAATGCCCAAGCAAGTATTTTTAATTGCTCCTTCAAGCTATAGCGAGTAGCAAAATATAAAGCAAATAAGTTAGTCCCTGCCATCAGTAAAACACGTCTGGGCGTAATATCCGGCATAATTGTCCAAGATACTGACGCTATGACAATTCCTATTAGTATCCAGGTAAAAATATCCCCTATAGCAACACGTAAGCTATTCTGCCATTGGGAAATAAGTAATACTAAACTAACCGCATAAATTCCCATGAATATCACGGGGCTAAATGGGTCTTGTACAATAGTAGTACCATTATCCATTAGCACAGGTATCAATGCGCCAGTAAAAAAGAAGATAGATCCAGTGGCAAATATCTTTTCAGCGCGTTCCGGAATTTTGATCATCGTGAATATAGGATTTAGATAATCGGAACTAGGGATTAAGGGTAATCGGAAATAAACATTTGCTGTAATTTGGTTTATTTGTAGTGTCAGAAACAATTTACCAACAGCATAACCCTAGAGGTAAACCGCAGGGCTACTTGATTCTCATCATCAACTATAGCTATTAACGAATTTTTTAACACAGATTTAACGGATTGCCCATCTGAGGGACTCTTGGGAAGTCATGGGTTACTCATATAACTAGGATGAGAATAAAATAGCCCTCTGGTTAAACAGTTGATAACTATTATCAGCGTGAATCGGCGGAAAATACAAAGCTGAGTGTAAATATTCGGAAAATTTTGCCTAAATCTCTAGTTTTACCAATGCTATCAACCCGTTAGCAGACGCACTTTTTTTGCTACCCAATCTATAATTGGGTCGTAAATATATAGCAAATATCCAGATACTTGCCCTGCGGATGGGAACAAATCAATATATTTCCCATCAACATCAACTAACTGCAAACGATATTGGATCTTCACCCTTACCTTCTTCCCTGGCTGGAATTACTGTTGCTGCAGTGTATAGAAATAATCATCTGCATCTAAAAAAAAATATGACAATATCCCCAGAACTACCTTCAAACCCGCATTCAGCGCTGATGCTAGCCCACCATTTTGTTTACGAACGGGGATAATGCGATTACCATAAGTAGTAACTATCTCCGGCGAGCGATCGCCCCCACCATCATCTACTACAATTACCTCAGTATCAGGGTACATCTGGTTTAAGGCACTATCAATTGCTTGGCGCAAAAACTGACCGTAGTTGTAATTATTAACAATCATGCTAACTGACAGCTTTACCATTATCTTTGACTGTGTGATTTGCTACAATAGGACAGCCCACTTTGACGTGAATTAACGGACATACAGTGGTGGTTGCAAAACTTCAGACCAAATCCTTTCCGCTTTGATGGGAATAGCAACCAAATCAAGACGAAATTTCTATTTATGGAGCATCGTCGTTACTTTTCTGGGCAAAATATTGCTGATGGGATAGCAGCAATCACAACTATTTACCGGCTCTTGTTAAATATTAAATTTATGACTGCCAAGCTCTACGTCCATCCAGGGAAGTATATTGTTCTCAAGTTCTGGTAATTAATGATACTTATATAATCAATGATTACATGGTTGACAAATATTAAATAGAAATTTTTTTAAATAAAAAAGTAAACTAACTAACTATAACTAACTAAATGAGAGGAACAATGCCAAGATTGTTAATCAGATGCTCAGCAAAAAGATTAACTACCAAACCCGGAAGAAAAAGCTTAAATTTGCGTAATAACACGGTAAGTTTATGGAAATTTTATGATTTAGCGTACTTCAAAGAAGTTTATGTGAATTTGGGTAATTCCATGTAGGAAGCAAGATATGTTGAGAGTAGCTAAATCTAAACTATTAAACATGCTTGTATAATGCATCGCGATCGCCAAACATATGTATGTATCTAGGATTAAATAGCTAACAACCTGTCCTCAGCCAGCCAACTGCAAATTTTTTCTTGAACGCACCTGCAATAGTACCAATAGTACGAATGCACTCCTAACTGAACTAAAACCTCAATCCTAGTGAGGAATTGTCAGGTCATCTAGCTTGGCGGTCAAGCAAAAGCTCATTTTTTTTCCAGACCAGGCATTTCTTGAATCGTTATAGTGTAAACGGTTTTGTATGAGACTACCAATGCGAGCTAAGGAATCAGGCTTCCAGAACCTGAAGAATAACACCACCCCACTACCATCGCCCATACCACAACGAGAAGTTCCTCCGATTACCAGATTACCGCAAGGTGAAGAAGAGAACTTGGGGTTAGGTGCGGTTGTGGGAGTTTTGCGCCGCCAAGTATTTGTAATTGCTGGTGTAGCAGCCGTTGTAACTGCAGGAGCAGTATTTTCTAATTCGAGGCGAGAACCCCAGTATCAAGGCAAATTTCAGATTTTAGTAGAACCATTAAAAACTTCCGACAGTGAATTATTGGTTTTGCTATCTCAAACTCTCCAGCAAAATGTTAACGAGATTACCAGAAATAATACAACTGCCTTAGACTATCAAGCTTTATTGCAGGTTCTCAGAAGCCCACAGCTAATGGAACCAGTAGTGAAAAATGTGCAAGTTAAATATCCCAAAGTTACCTATGGCAGTTTGGTGGGTTATGAGGGTGCTGCAAAACCCAATCAACTGAATATTACGCGGATTACCAAAGGCAAAGATGAATCGCGAGTCATTGAAGTCAGCTTTCAAGACCGTGACCCAGATAAAGTCAAAATGGTATTAGATCAGGTATCTCAAGCGTACCTAAAGTATAGTGTAGAACAACAAAAAACAGGTATCCGGCAGGGTATCAAATTTGTTAATAGCCAAGTACCAACATTGCAAGCGCGGGTGAATACGCTGCAAAAGGACATGCAAACGTTTCAGCAGCGCTACGGTGTGATTAACCCCGACAAACAAGGTGAACAACTGGTCACTAGACTCGATCAAATTCAAGCCCAACGCTTAGACACCCAGAAAAGACTAGCAGAATCCAAGTCACTTTATGTTGGGCTGCAAAGCCAAGTAGGAATGCAACCAGAGGTGGCGATTGCTGCTTCTGCGCTGAGTGAATCTCCCCAATATCAGCAATTGTTAACTCGGCTGCGGGAAATTGATGCTAAGTTAGCAGCCGAGTCAGCGAGATTCAGCGAAGAAAACCCAGTTATCCTCTCTTTGCGCGACCAAAGAGCGAAACTGATACCGTTGATCGAACAAGAAAAGAAACTGGCTCTAGGTAACAGAGTATCAGCAGCAAACTCCCAAACCCTGGTTTATCAAAACTCTACTCGGCGCGATCTGACCCAAAAACTAGCTGCTACAGCTAATGAGATTAAATCCCTAGAAACTAGCTACCAAGCTAGTTTGCAAGCCGAAAATCTCTTGAGTCAACAAATCAAAAACTTCCCAGCGATCGCTCGTCGTTATAGCGACCTGCAAAGGGACTTAAAAGTAGCTACCGATACTCTTAACCAGGTGTTAGCTAAGCGGGAAGCATTGCGGGTTGATGCTGCTCAGCAGGAAGTTCCTTGGGAACTGATTATGCGTCCGACTCTACCACAGGATAAAAATGGCGAATACGACCCCATACCCGATGGTGGTCCACGCAATATCTTGTTAGGAGGAATAGCAGGATTGCTTTTAGGTGCTTTAACTGGCTTTGGTATCGAAAAATGGAAAAACGTATTCTATAGCACTGAAGAACTTAAAGCAGCCACTAAACTACCCATACTAGGAGTAATTCCTTTCAACTCTCTAGTGAAAAAACACTCCTTTGCTGGTGATGTAGTCGTATTAAATGAACAAGAGCATCAAAAACTCTCTTTGGCTAATGATAGCAAAGCCCGGCAATACGAACCGTCGCTATTCTTGCAATCATTTAACTCTCTTTATTCCAAAATTAAATTCCTCAAGTCAGATAATCCTGTCCGTTCTCTAGCTGTCACCTCAGCTACCACTGGTGAAGGAAAATCCACTGTAGCCGCATATTTAGCACAAATGGCAGCACATGCAGGTCAGCGAGTACTAGTGGTGGATGCTAACTTACGCCATCCCCAACTCCATTTAAGGTTAGGTGTTGTCAATAACCAAGGGTTGAGTGAGGTGCTTTCCCAAGGTTTAGATTTGAGTGAAGCAATTGTCCAATCGCCTTCAGAAGAAAATCTGTTTGTCTTAACGGCTGGTCAACAACCGCTTAACCCAGCCAAGTTGTTCTCTTCTAAGAGAATGCAACATTTAGTAGAGCGCACCGAAGCGAATTTTGACTTAGTAGTTTACGATACACCACACATTTTAGGTATTCTAGATTCTAATTTGGTGGCGAATCATATTGATGGGTTGCTATTTGTCGCTGGACTAGGTAAAACCAACCGTCCGATTATCAAACAAGCTGTGCATGAATCGAAAGCTTCTCGCATTCCTATTTTAGGAATGGTTGCTAATACTATGGCACGCTAAGTAGCAATTGACAAACAAGCAGAAACGAGAGACAATCAACGAAATTTATTGTTTTTCACAAATAAATAGTGCCCATAATTCGCATTCGGACATATGTTACCGTACCTCTAACACCTGTGGGTGCGCTAATGACGTTAGAGGTCAGGTATTTTAGTTGTTTATAGCAAAAAGGATATGAATTTTTTTACTTCCTTGCTCAGTAAGATTCGGCAGAAATTATCTAATCCATTTGTTCGCAATCTTGGCTGGCTAGGTATAGCAGAAGTAGTTTATAGAGCTTTCCGATTAATATTACTAGTACTCACAGCACGGTTTCTAACTAAATACGACTACGGTTTAGCAGCTATTGTTCTGGCGGTACGGGAATTTACCTTAACTTTTTGTGATATAGGTATTGGTGCCAAGATTATTCAGGCAGATGAAAAAGAACTGGATGAGTTGTGTAACTCTGCCTATTGGTTAAACTGGGCAGTTTTTTTTGGCTTATTTATTGCCCAAATTCTTGCTTCTTTTCCTATTGCTTGGTTTTATAAAAACAATGATGTTATTCTACCTATTTGTGTATCGTCAATAGCCTATTTAATATGGCCAATTTCGGGTATTCAAAAAACTCTAATCCAAAGAGAAAATCGGTTTAAATCGATTGCCGTAGTGGAGAGCTTTCAAAATATTGTTGGCAGTATAATATCTGGTATATTAGCTGTTTTAGGTATGGGAGTATGGGCATTTGTATTGTCAGGTGTTTTGCTAGCGCCTGTAGAAGTTGTGATGTTTTATAAACAACATCCTTGGCGCCCCACTTCAAAGTTTACTACTAAATATTGGAAAGAAATTTTTGATTTTGGCAAAAATATACTGGGTGTTACTTTGTTAAGAACTCTGCGGAATAATTTAGATTATTTAATAGTTGGACGCTTCTTAGGTATTGAAGAACTAGGAAAATATTTCTTTGGTTTTAATGCAGGATTTGGTGTCAGTTTAAGCATTATTAATAGCATTAATCATGCTATTTTACCTCACTTATGTTCTGTATTACCTGACCGGTCAAAATTTAAAATAACATATTTTAGCAGTCTCAAAACTATATCTTTCGTCATTGTTCCCTTAGTTTTAACTCAATCAAGTCTAGCTCCTTTTTATGTACCAATTGTGTTTGGTGAAAAATGGATATCTGCGATTCCAATTTTGATATTAATTTGCTTATCTGCAATTCCTCGCGCTTTTGCTGATGCAGCTTCTCAGTTACTGGTTGCTGCTGGTAAACCTCACTTAAACCTCCGCTGGAATGTGATATTTACCTTTATATTTGCCGCTGCATTATTCCTCGGTGTTCAGTTCCAAGCTATTGGAGTAGCAGCATCAGTGTTCTTAATCCATATTATTTGTATGCCTTTGTTTATATTCTGGACTACACGTTATGTTTTTCCTAAAAAGGAATCTTTCAATTTAGGTTCTTAGGATAAAATGAAGAAAACTAATGATTCATTGTCGCGAGTCTAATCATCGGTAAAGACGATGTATCTTAGAGGTAAGATTGTCTGGACTTTTTCCAACAGTCTACCTCGACAGCAATTTCCGAGTTTTTGATAAGAGAATAGAGGAATATAATTATCTACTAATGGCTAACTTCAAAGATATGCTCGACCGTTAATGAATCCCTAATTTTAACTGGTTGAGTAAGTCAGAGAAAGTCTACAATCATCTAATTATTGCAACTCTTGCCTGCATATATATCGTTCGTTATCTATTACGGTTAGATTCTTTTTCTACTGTTTAATGTAATTAATGTATGGTAATATGATAGATTATTTAAATTTTTCTTGAGGTTTTATTAATTTACAAAAAATTCTCATACTTTTGATAGAAACTATTTCTTAGTCGTTAATAGATATTGTTATAGTAGATTTACTGTATATTCATCATCTTGTTTGGTGGAGCGTAGCTAGGCATTTACTAGTAATTTGTGTCGCAATATCTATTTTTTCATTCTACTGGATAGGTCAAAAGTTAGTAAGAGAATAACTAACTAAATACAGGTGTGCAAAACCGTTAATCTTTTAATCTAGGGAGGCTGAGGATTTCATATGAGACTAGTTTCTGTAATTATTCCCGTTTATAAAGTTGAAAAATATATAGCTGCGACAGTCCAATCTGTGCTGGCACAAACCTATAGTAATTTTGAGATAATTATCGTTGATGATGGCTCTCCCGATAGAAGTATTCAAATTTGTCAGCAATTTAGAGACAAGCGAATAAAAATTATTCGGCAGCCAAATCGGGGTGTCTGTGCTGCCAGAAACACAGGTATTAACAACGCTCAAGGGGATTATATAGCTTTTCTAGATGGTGATGATTTGTGGGTGCCAGAAAAGCTAGAAAAGCATCTAGAGCATTTAGAAAATTCCCCCAATGTCGGCTTGAGTTTTAGTCGGTCTGCATTTATTGATGAAGCAGGAAAACCATTGGGTATTTATCAAATGCCAAAATTAACAAACATAATACCACCAGTGATACTCTGCCGGAATCCCATTGGTAATGGTTCGAGTCCTGTGATTAGAAGGGAAGTTTTGGCAGAGATTAAATTTAACAACAATTGTTATTTTGATGAGGAATTACATAACTTTGAAGATGTGGAATGCTGGTTGCGGATTGCTCTCAAAACTAAGTGGGAAGTTGAAGGGATACCCGACGCTTTGACTCTGTACCGAGTTAACTCTCAAGGTGCTTCTACAAATCTCATGAAGCAAATTGAAAACTTGGAAAAGGTACTAGAAAAAACTCGCTCCTATGCCCCAGATTTGATTGCTAAGTATGGTAATGCGGCTAAAGCTTATGAGTTAAGAAAATTAGCCCGCTGGGCAGTACGCTTGAAAGCAGGAACACTAGCTGTACAAATGGCTCATCGAGCTTTAAGTACCTATTGGAGGATTGTCATTGATGAGCCACGCCGGACATTAATAACTTTAGCGGCTGCTTATTCGCTATTGCTCATACCACAACCAGTGTATCATCAAATGGAAGCGCTAGCTTTGAGAATTACAGGCGCTTCTCAGAAACGTCGTATTATTCAAGAACAGTCGAAGCAATTGGCATAGAGGCTTTCTGGACCCATTGTGACAACTCAAGATGACGAATAAAATACCGCAAGACGAAAACAATCAGAAATTAACCTCTGGCTTTAACCTCGCTTCCAGTGGTTATGATAAACCAGCCTTGCGGTTTTTGGCATTAACCGCTAAACGTCTGGTTGAATTAGGAAACATTCAACCAGGACAAACAATTTTAGACGTAGCGACTGGTACGGGTAATGTTGCGCTTGCTGCTGCAAAAATTGTCAATCCTACAGGACAAGTATTTGGTGTAGATATTGCCAAAGACATGCTAGTGCAGGCTGAATGCAAAGTTAATCAAGCCGGTTTAACTAATATCACGCTTCAAGAAGGGGATGTAGCACAGTTAGACTTTAGCGACCACTATTTTGATGCTGTATTCTGTGCATCCGGCTTGCATTTTATAGCTGATATGTTAGCAGCTTTGGATGAATGGCGACGTGTTCTTAAACCTGGGGGTTTAGTAGCATTTTCCAGCTTCGGCGAAGGAATGAACAGTCCTTTAAGAGAAATTTTAGAAGCGCGTCTTTTAAGTTATGGAGTTAGCATCCCACCATCTGAATTATTACACCGTCTAGATAAACCTGATAAGAGTCGAAACTTGTTACAAGAAGCAGGCTTTCAAAATATTCAAACTCTTACTGAACAATTGGGGTACTATCTGAGCAATGTAGATGAATGGTGGGATATTGTCTGGAATAGCGGCTATCGTGCTTATATTTCGCAACTTACACAAGATAAAGTAGAACCTTTCAAAGTAGAACACTTGGCGGAAATTAGCGCATTAGCTACAGATAAAGGGATTTGGCTGAATGTACCTGTAATTTTTGCGCTGGCACAGAAATTGTAAATACAGGTTTAACAAATTCATATCTGTAAAATCTGATGTAGCGGTTTTCATAGACAATCCAGATTTATCTGTGTTCCGAAGTGTTTATCTGTGGTTCTTTATTTGTTTTTGTACCTCAGCAGACTAGGAAAGGCTATAGTGGGTTAAAATCGCTCCTACTCATGCTTATATAGATGGAAATATTGTGACAGAAATTTTTGCTAATGAAAGAGAGATTAAAGATTACATTCTCCAAGCAGCATACAAGCCAGAAAATGTCAAGCTCACATCCAATGGTGAACGCATTCTGAATTATCGCCACCTGACAACTAAAATTGGTATTTCTTGCTATATCACATTTCACAAGCAAATATTAATTCTCGAAAGGTCGCCATTGGTAAATTATAGTGGTAAGTGGGGAACTGTTTCTGGATATGTAGATAACTTAGAGATTATGCGAAATTCCCGAAGGTTTCTCCACGACCACATTATCCAAGAACTACAAGAAGAAATTGGTTGGAATTTAAATGAAAGTATGAGATTAAAATCCTGTAATAATCATGCTTTAATTACACCTAAATGTAAGATTCATTTGGAATTATTTACTCTATCCCTTGCTCAAAATCCTCCCCCAATAATTCTCAATTCCGAGCATCTGAACTATAAATGGGTGGAATTAGAAAAAATCAAATCATTTAAATCAATCTTGATTACTCAATTTATTGAAGGATTAGAGAAATGTAATTTGTTAATGGAAGCAACGGAACCAATAGCTAATATAGCGTTTCCTAGTCTACTGAGGTACAAATTTATCGGCTTAAGAAAGCGTCCATCCTCTTCTATCGGCGGTTAATTCTTTCTTGCTATACCTCACGAGCGTGGGAAGCGCTATAACTAAAAATAGGGTGGGCAAAATTTTGCCCACTGTACTATTTAAGCAGCAACAGGTTCTAACAACTGGATATTAGAGAAGATAAATTCCTGAACGGAAGTCTTCCCTTCTACAACAGTGCTAATCTCACGACGATTGAGAATAAAATATTCTCCCACCTTCTCGTACTCATCTACAAATTCGCTGATTCCACCCTTTTGTTCCCCGGTTGTCGGGTCATGATAAACAGAATCATAGCGGTGAGAGAGGTATCCTTCGCCAGTGTCGTGGCTGCTGAAGGTGTTGATGGTGACGACAACGCCATGAATGTGACGGTGAACCAGACAGACTTCGTTGTTGCGGACTTTATAGCGATCGCCTTCAGACTTACCACCCATCAAAATCTCAACTGCACCAGTCTCGTCAGTGGTGCCGTATCTAAAGGTATTGTCCCCGTGGGTTTGTTCAAAGGTACGACGGACGCGGTGAATAGCAATTTCCCATGCTTGACCGTGAATAGCCTTTTGGGCTTCCTCATCAGCCACATCCAGCACTTCCGCCTTCAGGTTAGCGCTAATTTTCACCTTACCTGTAAATACCTGCTCGTCGTACTTGTAGGTGATATCTGCTGTGTAACCAGGGAAATTCTTATCCCAAGTGTAACGGTTTTCATAAGCAGCCCGGAACAGTTCCTGAGCAGATACTTGTGCTACTGTCATGCGCTTCTCCCAATTCCCAATAGTGAATCACTTGCTTTTGTTAGCATAGAACTCATAAACCAAGCCTGTATAGTCCTCAACTGGGTACACTTTAAGCGCAATGGCTAACTCTCTGCATACCCTACTTCATGGCATAGCTTCGGCTCGTGATGAGCGATCGCTACGAATGCGCTTTATCGATGGGGTTGGCGAACATTTTGACGCCCAACAATGGGGTATTTGCTTGTTCGACGAGCAAAGCGGAATAGCGCAAATTGATGACCACAGTGTATCTGGTGGCGATACCTTCGTGAAGCATTACGAAGCCGTGGGCAGGAAACTAGACCCCATCCTGGATTATGTGGTGAAACGCCATGCACCTGCACACGAGCAATTAGTCCTACCCCCTGGCGAGTGGAAACAATGTGAATTTTACAAGCTTTGTGGCAGCCACTACAACCACGAACACATGATGATGGGTCCGATTGTCGGTGGTGGTCGTCTAATTGGCGGGGTTTACTTTGCTCGTGTTGGTGACACCCCCGCCTTTAACGACGAAAACCTGGCTGATTTAAGCGCCCTTTGTTTGCACATGTCAGCCAGTCTCGCACAACTACAACCACGAGATACTAAAATTATCTCCCCCTTAGTAACTCGCCTCACACCCCGTGAAACTCAAATTGCCGAATTAGTCGCCAAAGGACTCACCAACGCCGAAATTGGTAAACAACTTTGGATTACCCAAAATACCGTTAAACAAGCCCTCAAACGGATGTTCCGCAAACTTGAAGTTTCAGCCCGTACCGAGATGGTGGCGAAATTGCAAGATATTTTGAGTTAACTAAAATCTCTTCCTCTGTAATCTCTTCCTCTGTATCTCTGTGGTTCTTGATAATCTTCCTTGGCTTCCTTAGCGTCCTTGGCGGTTAGTTAAAAAAAATTTTGTCCACCTAATTAGATAAATTATGTACGAAGCTTTCATTGATTTAGATGAATTAATAGTACGTTGTCGAGATAAGCAAGCGAAGAAATTTATCAAAGAAGCCGTTGCTTGTTATCGAGCCGGAGCATACCGTTCTTGTATTGTCGCAACCTGGAATGGGGTTGTATTTGATTTTCTTCATAAACTCCGAGAAATGGAGCTTTTAGGAGATGGGGAAGCATCCACCTTATTACAGAAGTTTGAAAAATTGAGTTCCGAAAAGAAAGTCAAAGAGCTTTGGGAATTTGAGTCAAATATTCCCAAATTAGCGCTGACGAAATTTGAACTACTTTCCCATGTAGAGCAATCAGATATTGAAAGATTGTTTGAGGATAGAAGCAGATGCGCTCATCCTTCCATGACATCTTTAGAAGAACCTTTCGAGGCTACAGCGGAATTAGCACGGTATCACATGAGAAGTGCGATAATGCATCTTTTAGAACGTCCACCAGTTCAAGGTCGTGCAGCTCGTGAAAGAATTTTCCAGGATATTAAATCTGAGTATTTCCCCACAAATCCCGAACTGGCAATCAAGTATTTTCAAAAGAGTCCCTTAGCTCGCGCTCGCTTGACTTTAATTAAAGATGTTGTTCTGGGATTAACAGTCAGCTTGTTAACAGAAAATCTTCCAGAAGATGAAAGAGCGCGTCAATTTTCAGCAATACATGCAATATCAAGTATGTATCCTGAAAAAACCAGAGAAATCCTCAACGAGAAATTATCGGATATTATTATCACCAAAGTTGTAGATGAAAATTGGGATAAAGTAATTATCTATCTGGGAAGTGTTAATGCTTGGGATAATCTTTCTGACGCATGTCAATTAAAATCTGTAGCTTTCCTGGAGAAACTAAAAATATTTACTAACAAAGCGTACCACACTTCTCCATCTAGCAAAAATGTAGATATATTATTAAAAGCTGCTCGCATAAGCTTTTTCAAAGAAGCTGTAAATATGAAGCTTCAACTCCCTCTGAAACAACTACTCTCGCTCAAAGAGTTATGTGAAAACAAGTTACAAGATAACTCAATTAATAAATTCATAGAACCCCTATTAGAAAAATCAATTCCCCAAGCTGATTTTAATGAATTGATTTTAATGATGTCAGAAGAAGATAGTTATTTAAATCATAAAATTCAGCCTTACTTAGTGGATAAAGTTACGCAAGCGTCTTTAGAAGAATTAGTAGAGGGATTAATAAACATCACCCAAGAAGATAATTTTCTATATGAACTCATTGAGCAACACCTGCTATCATTGCTTGACAGTGTTTCTCTAGAAAAATTAATGGAAGTACGTAATGAATATGTTTTTTTGTTGTCTGAGATAAATCTAGACAAGGTAATTGAACTACTAGATACTGGAGTAATAAAATTGTTTGAAAAATCAAGATTTGATGAGTTGCTGTTAATGAAATCTAAATATAGCGACAAACTATTTGAAAAATTAATTAAACCTCTAATGAAACAGAATACTTCAACAATAGTAAGTAATTTTATCCTGTCTGATTCTTATGCTGAGGCAGCATCTAATGCTTGGTTATTACTTGAAATAGCAGATTCTTTAAGTCCAGCACAATGGGAATCTATTTTGAAAGCTTTCTGTGAGAATAGTCAGATATACGATTCATATCGTTGTCCTGGAATTTTTGAATCTCTATTCGATAAATCTATAGAGCTTAATAATTTTGTACAGCCTTGTTGGTTATCTTTTAGAGAAAAACTCAATACATTCAACAACAGCTATAAATATATTAATAGACTGAAACAGGTAATTGATTCTTACCTTCCTGATGATGACTCTTGAATGTTTAACACCTGGTATCATCAAGTAAAACAGTAATTGACTAGATTTAATAGCTATGACATCCACAACCAGCGAAAAACTATATTCTTTTGCCGAATATCTTGCCTATGACGATGGTACAGATAACCGCTATGAATTGGTAGATGGAAAATTAGAACTAATGAATCCACCGACTTTTAGACATTTACTGATAGCTAAGTTTATTGAACAAAAATTTGATGCAGAAATTAGTCGTCTTAATCTTCCTTGGCTATGTTTTAGAGAAGCTGGAGTTAGAACAGGATGGCGCAAGTCTAGATTAACCGATATTTATATTTTGACAAACGAGCAGGTAATGGAACAAATTGATGCGTCCGCTGTTTGTCAAACACCTCCTTTATTAGTGGTAGAAGTAGTAAGTCCGGAATCTGTGAAACGAGATTATCGTTATAAGCGTTCGGAATACGCAGCACTAGAAGTTCCTGAATATTGGATTGTAGACCCAATCGATTCAAAAATTACGGTTTTATTTTGGGAAGATGGGTTGTATGAGGAAACTGAATTAACTGGTAGCCAGCAAATTGTTTCTTCTACTTTGCCAGAAATATCTTTAACAGTTGAGCAGATATTAGCGGCGGGTAATTTTGGTTAAAAAAAAGTATTGATGTCGCTAAAACATCTAGCTTTGATTGGACGTTTGAGCTTCACTAAGGCTGAAATTGGTAAGAAACTGTGGATTACACACAACTCTGTTAAACAATCCCTCAAACGCATGTTCCGCAAGCTTGAGGTTTCCTCTCATGCCCAGATAATAGCAAAGCTTTTTGACATTCCGGAGATACTATAAGCAAACACTGACAAAAAACCTCAAAACGATAAAACGTTTGTATTCATTTTTCGCAACAAACGCTTTACTAAAGTTTATAATCTAGCCGTAGTTTATAGGATTTCTCAATTATCAACGCAATTCTAGACTTTGAGGCTGTAATATGGTATTTGTATAATATTTGGAGACGTATGACTAAATTAACATCAAGTAGTTAAATAACCTTCTAATAGTTAGCAATTATCTATCTAAATTAGTAATACACATAATACAAGCGTAAAAAAGAGAAGAAATTCGTGTAAACGAATGTAAAACCTTAAGTTGTCCAGTATACGTAAAATTGTCATTTCAATACTTAGATTTGATAAAATTCATCTTTTGCTATATAATCCAAAATTTACTTTCCTTTCTTAGTCGTTGATAAAAAAAATCCGCCTCCACTAAAAGCAGAGCGATCGCCGGATTGCTAAACTGCTGCAATTGCCCCGTGACCACAAAATCTATGGCGGCTTGGCAATTGGCTATCCTCGGTTCTGATATCAGCACTGGATTGAGCGAAATACCGCTTGTATCAAATGGTTTTAGATGCGTATGGGGTGTCTAGATAGGCAACTGAGAATTAGCATGGAAAACGTGACGGTTTGCTCAATTCCCAAACTACTCCCTACAGTCCCATCAAAACCTAATTCTGCCATGATGGACATTACTCTCAAAATTAACGGTAAGGCGTATCTTTTGACCATAGAATCCCGCGTGACTCTACTGGATGCGTTGCGGGAATATATTGGTTTAACGGGTACAAAGAAAGGGTGCAATCAAGGTGCCTGTGGTGCTTGTACAGTACTAGTGGACGGTCGCCGCATCAACTCCTGTTTGACGTTAGCACTGATGAACGTCGGTAAAGAAATTACTACAATTGAAGGCTTAGCAGCAGGTGATGAATTACACCCTATGCAAGCGGCATTTATCAAACACGATGCGTTCCAGTGCGGTTACTGTACACCCGGTCAAATCTGCTCAGCGGTGGCGTTGGTGGCAGAAGGACATACCAAATCTGATGCGGAAATTCGGGAATGGATGAGTGGTAATCTCTGTCGTTGTGGTGCTTATCCTAACATCGTGTCCGCCATCCAAGAAGTAGCCCAAGGAGGCAGTAATGCGTCCATTTAATTTTGCGGCTGCTACAGAACCAGAACAGGCGATCGCTACCATTAAAAACACCTCAGAAGCCAAGTTTATTGCTGGGGGGACGACTATGCTCGACTTGATGAAGCAATACGTCGAGACGCCTACCCAACTAATAGACATTAACGAACTGCCTTTTTCCCAGATAGAAGCTACTCCCTCCGGCGTGCGGATAGGGGCGCTTTCCCGGATGAGTGATGTCGCGGAAGCTGCCATAATTCGGGAAAATTTCCCCGTAATTTCCGAGGCATTACTTTTAAGCGCCTCCGCTCAACTGCGTAACATGGCATCGATTGGTGGTAATTTAATGCAACGTACCCGTTGTGGTTATTTCCGTGACCCAGCATTTCCCTGTAACAAGCGAGTTCCCGGTTCTGGCTGTCCGGCGATCAATGGCGAACATCAAAGACACGCCATTCTCGGCACTAGTGACAAATGCGTCGCTACCCATCCCTCAGACTTAGCCGTGGCTTTAGTAGCGCTAGATGCGATCGTCCAGGTGCGCGGACCCCAGGGAGAACGTAGCATCCCCATAATGGAATTTTACTTATTACCAGGTAATACAGCTCATATAGAAACGGCTCTACAGCCCGGAGAATTAATTGTAGCCGTGGACGTACCGAAGACACCCTTTAGCAAATATTCCCATTACTTGAAGGTACGCGATCGCGCCTCCTATGAGTTTGCCCTAGTTTCGGCGGCGGTAGCGATGGAAATCCACAACGGCACTATTACTAGCGCTAGGGTAGCATTAGGAGGAGTGGGAACCAAACCCTGGCGTTCAGGTGAAGCAGAAGCAGCACTGCAAGGTCAACCCCCCACCCTAGAAAGCTTCCGCGAAGCCGCAGAAGTAGCCCTAGCACCCGCAAAACCCTTGCAACAGAATGCCTTTAAAGTCGAACTGGCAAAGCGCACCCTAGTACGTGCTTTGGAAACTCTAGGAGAGATGCTATGAGTGGACTTGTAGGTAAACCAGTCAACCGCATTGATGGCAAGTTGAAAGTTACCGGCGGCGCTCGCTACGCTGCTGAATTTCCGCTGTTAAATCTTGCCCATGCAGTATTTATCACCAGTCCTATTGCCAGAGGACGTATCACCGACATGGACACCAAGGTAGCAGAACAAGCCCCTGGTGTCCTTGCAGTACTGACGCACCTGAACATGCCTAAACTGGCGCAGGAACCTAAATTTGGCTTTGGCGCTATCTTTGCAGGGCAAAGCTTTTCACCGTTGCAAGCTGCGGAAATTTACTATAGCGGACAACAAGTGGCGATGGTAATTGCCGATACCCTAGAACGAGCAACCCACGCCGCTAAACTGGTGCAACTAACCTACAAAGTGCAACAGCCAGTCACCATCAAAGATATTGACAAGGCTTACGAACCAGAGACCATGTGGGGGGGAATGTTTCCAGCCCGAATGGTGAAAGGTGATGTCGGACAAGGAATAGCCCAGGGGGATGTGGAAATCAACGCCACCTACACCATTGCTGGCAACCATCACAACCCGATGGAACCTAGCGCTACCATCGCTGCTTGGTCAGGGGACAAACTCACCCTCTACGATGCTACCCAAGGGGTATTTTCTACCCAATCAACCGTCGCCAACTTATTGGGTATTCCCGTAGAGAACGTGCGGGTTATTAGTAGTTTTGTGGGCGGTGGCTTTGGTTGCAAAGGTCCAGTGATGTCCCATACCTGGTTAACGGCGATCGCAGCCCGTGAAGTCAGTCGTCCAGTAAAACTCGTACTTACCCGCGAGCAAATGTATACCTCCGTCGGGTATCGCGAGGAACAGTCGATGCAAATGACCCTAGCGGCAACCAGTGAAGGCAAACTGACTGCCATCAAGCATATCAAAACCTCCGCCACCTCCCCCTTTGAAGACTGGGCAGAACCAAGTACAGGTGTCGTCAGTAATATCTATAGCTGCGACAACGTAGAAGCATCCTACCGCTTGGTAAAAGCAAACGTCATGACCCCCACCTTCACCCGCGCTCCCGGTGAAGTCCCAGGGATGTTTGCCATTGAATCAGCAATGGATGAGCTCGCCTATAAGCTAGGAATTGACCCCATTGAACTGCGCCTAACAAACCATGCCGACCTAGAACCTAGAAGCGGTAAACCCTATTCCAGCAAATCCCTAAAGCAATGTTACGCCCGTGGCGCCGAATTAATTGGTTGGACGGACCGTAACCCCGAACCAGCCTCGATGAAACAAGGGCGCTATCTCATCGGTTACGGTATGGCAAGTTCCACCTTCCCCACCCACCGTCCATTTACCGCCCAGTCAGCCAGAGCGACCTTATTATCAGATGGACGGGTTGTCGTGCAATGCGGCGCAGTAGATATTGGCACCGGCGCGTACACCATCTTGGCGCAAGTAGCCGCCGATGTCTTGGGACTATCACCAGAACAAATTCAGGTAGAAATTGGCGATACTACCCTACCCAATGTTACCTTTGCTGGTGGTTCAATGGGTGCAGGCGCCTGGAGTTCCGCCGTCCACACAGCAGCGATCGCACTCCGAAATAAGCTGGTAGAAATGGCAATTACCAACCTACAGTCACCCCTTTACCAAGCCAAACCAGAGGATATTGCCATAGAAAATGGACGCTTGTTCCACACACAAGACCCCAGTCGAGGCGAAACCTACACAGCCCTTTTATCTCACCTAGAACAACCCGCAGTCGAAGTCGTTGCTACTTGGAAACCAGATATGGGTGCTGGTCAAAAATATGCCATGCACGCCTTTGGGGCACAATTCGCCAAAGTCCAAATAGACCCTGACTTTGGGACAGTAAGGGTCTTGAAATGCGTCGGTGTCTTTGGTGCTGGACGCATCCTCAACGCCAAGACAGCCCGCAGTCAATTAATCGGCGGTATCGTCTGGGGTATCGGACAAGCCCTCCTAGAAAATACTCACATGGACTACAACTATGGACGCTACACCAACGCCAACCTTGCCGAATACCTAATACCAGTCAACGCCGATATTCCCGATATCGAAATTGATTTTATCCCCGAAGAAGACCCCCATATTAATGTTTTGGGAGTCAAAGGTATCGGAGAAATTGGCATGGTGGGAGCCGGTGCAGCCATTGCTAACGCTATCTTCCACGCTACAGGTAAACGGATGCGAGACTTACCCATTACACCCGAAAAGATGATGCTTGCCTAATAAACTGCTTGCACAACTAGCTCTCAGGAAAAATTAAATCCGGATAAACATAGATAACACTGAAATTTATCTGTGTTTATCTGTCTCCGTCTCTCTTGGCGTCCTTGGCGTCTTGGCGCGAAACAAAAAAAGCCATGAAAATCTTCCTAGAAACTGAAAGATTGATATTACGTCAATTCACAGAATCTGACGCAGATAACTTATTCACCCTAGATGATGACTCCCAAATCATGCGCTATATCAACGGCGGATATCCCACAGAATACACAACAATTCAAGAAAAAATCCTACCCAGATTTCTCAGCTACTACGACAAATACGAAAACTATGGCATTTGGGCAGCCATCGAAAAATCCAGCCAAGAATTTATCGGGTGGTTTCACTTCTTCCCCGCCATAGAAAACACCTTCGCAGTAGAACTAAATCTAGTAACAGAAGACGAAATAGCCCTTGGTTATCGTCTAAAAAAAGCCCACTGGGGCAAAGGTTATGCCACAGAAGGTTCACTATCTTTAATCAACAATGGCTTTAGTCAGTGGAACGTAAACCGAGTTATAGCTTGGGCATTAAAAGTCAACAAACCATCCATCCGAGTCATGGAAAAAGTCGGTTTAAAGCTAGAACAACAATTTACCTTCACCCAAACCCAACTACCAAACCTGCCAGCAAATGAACTCCCAGCAGTTAAATATGGTGTTTCTCAGTTGAGAGAGATACCTGAAGAAATAACGAACCACAGATGAACACAGATGAACACAGATAAATCAGCTTCATAAAACCCTCTCTGAAATCCTCCTCTCTTGGCGTCCTTGGCGTCTTGGCGGTTATGAACGAAACACAAGCAATCATCGCAACCTATACCCAACACCCCAGCAAAATAACTTATCTAGCCACAGTCGTCAACACCAAAGGCTCAACCTATCGCCGTCCCGGTGCCAAAATGTTAATCACCAGCACCGGAGAAATAATCGGCATGGTAAGCGGCGGTTGCTTAGAAAATGATGTATATGAGCATACCTGTCAACGAATGCCTGACGGGAAACCAATCCTTGTCACCTACGACACCACCGCTGACGAAGATATTCTCTGGGGTTTTGGACTGGGATGCAACGGTATCGTCCAAGTCCTCATCGAACGGCTAGATGAAAAAGACCCCTGTAACCCCCTAAACTTCCTTTCCCAATGCCTTGACAAGAAACAGCAGGGTGCGTTCTGTCCTGCGGACAGCAGCGGAGCTATCGCCACTATTTTTGCTGTCGAGGGTAATATCAAGGCCAATATCGGCTGCCGATTAATCCTCCATGACGATGGTAGTATTATCACTAATATTACAGACTCAAATTTAACTCAATCTATCATCGCCGACACCCAAGTAACCCTCAGAAATAAAAAATCCAGCATCAACAAATACCAATTATCATCCGGTACTGTAGAAGTCTTTATCGAAATCATCCAACCACCCACAGCACTGATAATTTTTGGTGCAGGTGCCGACGCTATACCCGTAGCTCAATTTGCCAAAACTCTAGGATGGCATGTCACCATTGTTGATTGTCGCGCTAATCAAGCCACATTTTCCCGCTTTCCAATGGCTGACGAGGTGATTCTCACACGACGGGAGATAATCCCCAAACAGGTAACGGTGGATGACCAGACGGTTGCTGTAGTGATGACACACAACTACTTGGATGACTTAGAAATCGTGAAAATGTTATTACCCTCGACCGCAAAGTATATTGGTTGTTTGGGACCAAAAAAGCGTACCGAAAAATTACTGATAGATTTATATGAACAAGGATTGAACTATACAAATAATCAAATAGAAAAATTACATTTTCCCATCGGAATTGACATTGGTGCCGAGACACCAGAAGCAATTGCGATCGCTATCATCGCAGAGATTCAAGCAGTATTAACAAAACGCGACGGTGGGATGTTAAAACATCACCAAGGAGCAATTCATCAACCACTTAATAGAAAAGAAACTAAGATTAAACCCTATCAACAGTAAATTTAACCACAGATGAACGCAGATGACTTATCTGTGTTTATCTGTGGGTTCAAATTTTTACTGATGATTGTTGCAAAAATTATATCAATAGGCAATATGTCCAACTCCAAACAACATCGTGTGGGAATAATTATCCTCGCTGCGGGTGCTTCCACTCGCATGGGTAAACCCAAGCAATTATTACTTTACCAAGGACGCAGCTTTCTCCAACATACAATAGAAACTGCTCTTAACTCCCAGTGTAGACCGATTTTAGTGATTCTCGGAGCCAATGCAGCCAAAATTAACCCAAAAATTAGCAATTTTACCGTACAAATTGTCGAAAATCAACAGTGGTCTGAAGGGATGAGTGCTTCTATTCGTGTGGGTATGGAAGCGTTAATTGCTGTGCAGAAAAACATCACAGCAGTAGTGATTACACTGTGTGACCAGCCTTTTCTTTCTGCTGCAATTATCAAGAAAATTTTTGATGTTTATTTGGCAACAGATAAACCTATCGTAGCTTGTCAATATGCGGATACATTAGGAGTACCGGCTTTATTTAGTCGCGCTATTTTTTCAGAATTGATGAATTTACAAGCTGGTATGGGGGCAAAATATATTATCAATAAATATCACCATGATGTCTTATCTGTGCCTTTTCCGGAAGGAGCGATTGATATTGATACCCCGCAGGATTATGAACAGTTAAAATTGATGATTCATGATAGCGATTTCCCGATTCGTGAGGTATAGCAATCAAGTTTGATTAGTAACTTGCTGTTTCTCTCACACGGGTGTCAGGCACAGAGGAACCGGGTAGAATGGGTTGTGAGTGCCCCACAACTGACAAATAAGCGGTTGAGGGTGCATATAAGCAGGGGTAGCTGACAAACTATTCCCTTAACCCCATTACCCAATCCCCAGTTACCTATTGCGTCGCTACTTGCTCTTGCTCCTGCTTATTTTGCATCGCCGCATACAGCCTATTCAGTGCATTTACGTAAGCTTGCGCCGAGGCTACGATAATATCGGTATTGGCTGAATGACCTGAAAAAACCCTATCTTCATGGCGTAGCCGGATAGTTACTTCTCCAATCGCATCAATACCAGCAGTTACCGATTGTACAGAAAATTCAATTAACTGATTGGGTACATTTACAACGCGGTTGATTGCCTTGTAAACTGCATCTACAGGTCCAGTACCAATGGCTGCATCGGTTAATTCTTCCCCTTCTGGTGTGCGGAGTGTGACAGTTGCAGTCGGACGAGCGCGATCGCCACAGGATACCTGCACTAATTCTACACGGAACAAATCGGGAGCTTGTTGAATTTCATCATTCACAATCGCTTCCAAGTCCCAATCAGTAATTTCTTTCTTTTTATCTGCTACTTCTTTGAATCGGACAAAAGCTTTATTTAATTCCGTTTCTGACAGTTCAAAACCCAATTCTTTCAAGCGAGTTCGGAAAGCATTTCTACCGGAATGTTTACCCAACACAATTTGATTGTCTGTCAAACCAATTAATTGAGCATCCATTATTTCATAGGTGAGCTTATTTTTCAACACACCATCTTGGTGGATTCCCGATTCATGAGCAAAGGCATTTGCCCCTACAATTGCCTTATTGGGTTGTACCAGCATTCCTGTCAAGTTGGACACTAAGCGGGAGGTTTTGTAAATTTGCTTTGTGTCGATATTTGTCAGTGATGCTTCCGAATCTACTGGTCTTCCCAGGAAGGGATTATAATACTGCCGTCGCACATGCAATGCCATTACCAATTCTTCCAGTGCGGCGTTACCAGCCCGTTCGCCAATGCCGTTAATAGTACATTCTAACTGGCGGGCGCCATTTTTTACTGCTTCCAAAAAGTTAGCAACTGCTAATCCCAAATCGTTGTGACCATGAACGGAAATAATTGCTTGGTCGATGTTGGGAACATTGTCTTTAATGCCCTTGATTATCGCCCCAAATTCACTGGGAGTTGTGTAACCTACGGTGTCAGGGATGTTAACTGTTGTTGCACCAGCAGCGATTACGCGCTCTAATACTTCATAAAGAAATTCGGGGTCAGACCTTCCCGCGTCTTCCGGAGAAAATTCCACATCATTCGTAAAGCTTTTGGCATAGGCTACCATTTCTTCGGCTATTGCCAAGACTTCCGATTTGGTTTTTTTCAGTTTATATTTGAGGTGAATATCAGAAGTGGCGATAAAAGTATGAATTCTGCCTTTGGCGGCTGGTTTGATAGCTTCAGCGGCAGCTTTAATATCTTCGTGACGCGCTCTGGCTAAACTACAGATTACTGGACCATCTTGAGTACCGACAGTGGCGGAAATTTTTTTGACGGCTTCAAAATCTCCTGGGCTAGCGAAAGCAAAACCAGCTTCAATCACATCTACACCCAGACGAGCCAGTTGTCTAGCAATTACTAGCTTTTCATCTATATTCAGCGTTGCTCCCGGACACTGCTCTCCATCCCGCAATGTGGTATCAAAAATGATGATTCTGTCTTGATTTTTGTTCATGACATTTAGTTGTTTAGTGGCTAGCTATGGATTTTACTTTCTCTGAGTACAGGTTGTTTTTATTGAGATTTTATAAGTAATATTCGCTGCCCTTAATAATCAACTTTTTCAATTTGCTCACGAATATCATTTAAATCTATATATCTATCCGTAGCGTTACGTAATTCTCTAGCAATCATTCCTTCTGTTGACACCACTGTTATGTGAGTATTTTTTGACCTTAACAGTTCGATTGCTCTTTCAAAATCCCCGTCCCCACTAAATAAAACTACCCTGTCATACTGATCTACTGTATTAAACATATCTACAACAATTTCAATATCTAAGTTAGCTTTTTGTGAGTAGCGTCCGGAGGAATCATCATAGTATTCTTTTAAAATTTTTGTTCTAACTGTATATCCTAAACTAATTAATGCATCTCGAAATCCTCGTTGGTCTTGTGGATCTTTTAATCCGGTATACCAGAAGGCATTGATGAGAGTTGTATCTGGTTGTTCATTTTTGAGGTATTCCAAAACTCTTCTTGGATCAAAAAACCAGCCATTTTTTTGTTGAGCGTAGAACATATTGTTTCCGTCTACAAAAATAGACAGACGATTCATTTGGTAACATGGCATAGAAACTTACACCTAAAATTTGTAGAAATTAGATTGAATAATTGATTATAGCAATTATGAACTCAAAAATATGCTACAATACTTAAGGTATATTTACGTGGCGTAGTTGTATTTAGCCTCCCTCAGCTGATAATATTGACTGATAAGGGAATTCTAATTTCAATCTTGACTAGCGAACAGTCAAAAATGAAAGCTAACCCCCGTGATTAAAATCTACCAATAAAATTGACTGAGTAGCTAAATAGATTTGTGTACAATTTTTCATTTTCCTCCCCTAGAGGTATACCTGAATCAATGGATTGAGATTAGGCTGAGGCAAGGCGGGAAAGCTAGCTTTCTACCGGGTCAAGTTCCAGAGGTTTAAGGGAGAGAAACAAATAAATCAAGCTCAAAGGAGTGAGGTTAACCTAGTAAGCATGAAAAATGTTGATTTTTGTAAGCGGCTATTATCCGCATCTCCCCTAGTGATTCCTGATAGGTCAACTAGCACAGCCAAGACAGAGCCTCGCCATCTGGGGCAGTTTTAGCTAAATCAACCCCAATGATTAACAACGTCTTTTAATTCAAATCCTATGCTTTTTGATGTGATACGCAACCATACTGGTACAATACATAAATTTTTACTGTGGAATAATTATATCTGCTTATAAATGACAAAAAATAAAAAATGCAAGTTTCAATAACAAGTATAGACGATTTCAACTACCCCGTCCTTATAGGACGGGGATTGCAAGAGACAGGTCTTGTGACGCAAGTGTTGAATAGCCCACGAGCCTAATCCTGACACAAACTTCCGGATACTTCCCCAGTATCCCCTCCGGGGACGCTACGCGAACGGATTATCTTTAAACCGTCTTGTCACGGTGTTGGGTAAAGCCCTTACGGGTTCGCCAGTCGCTTCTGTCGCGGGAAACCCACGCTTGAGCGCTGGTCTCACCAAGACATTCTGGATTCGGTGGGCGAGGGGACTAAAACTTGACTCGGAGGATTATATCTTTATGCGAGTACCAGTACAAAACCCAGATTGCTCACCAGCTATGCCGACAAAACCAAGTCGTGCTAGACGCTGGGTCAAAGAAGGCAAAGCAACTGAACATTGGTCAGATAATGGTATCTATTTTGTCAGGTTAGTTAGGGAACCGTCAGGACGCAAAACACAGCCTATTGCCGTAGGAATTGACCCTGGCAAACTTTATACAGGTGTAGGTGTTCAATCATCCAAATTCACATTGTGGATGGCTCACCTGCAACTACCATTCAAAACTGTTAAAGAACGAATGGAGCAGCGTGCCATGATGCGACGTTCCCGCAGAGGGAGACGGATTAACCGTAAACTTCCCTATCACCAACGGGCACATCGTCAGCGCAGATTCGACAACCGTCGGCAAAACAAGTTGCCTCCCAGTATCCGAGCTAACCGTCAACTGGAATTGAGAGTTGTCAAAGAATTAGCGGCTATTTACCCCGTCAGTGATATTGCTTATGAAATTGTCAAAGCAAGAGGGGACAAAGGTTTTAGTCCTGTGATGGTGGGGCAATTTTGGCAGTTAGAAAACCTGAAAGCTTACGGCAGGGTACATCAAATCGAAGGCTGGGAGACTGCAAGTATCCGCAGACAGCTAGGTTTAAAGGCGCAGAAACATTCAAAGGGTGATGCGATTCCTGCCACACATGCGGTAGATGGCGTTGCGCTGGCTTGTAACAGTTTCATCCAATACGGTATCACTTCTACTCACTCGATGGCTTGGAAGGGTGATGTTACTGTCACACCTGCACCCTTTGCGGTGATCCGTCGCCCCCCAGTATCGCGTCGTCAACTTCACCTGATGGTTCCATCAAAGGGTGGAGTTAGACGGAAATACGGTGGTACTGTGACGCGACATGGTTTCAGGAAAGGTGATTTAGTTGCGGCAATTCAAGGTAAAAAGACTTATTGCGGTTGGGTGAGCGGTGACACTGAAAAACAAGTTTCTGCATCTGACGTTAACTGGAAACGGTTAGGACAGTTCAGTCAAAACAAAGTCCGATTGATTCAACGTTCAACCGGATTAATTGTCAAGCCGTCCTATAAGGACGGGGTTTCAAACCCATTTTTCTGATGAAATTACCGAAAAACTTTTTGCCCAAACACTTCTCTATCTTCCTGGATGCCAGGGAATGAGATTTGGCTTTAGTCCTACTGTGGATGTAGGGGTTTGTCCTTGCTTCAGTTAGGGCTTAGTTTTGCACCAGGGTGTATATAATAGAATATTTTGACTTAAGTTGGCAAGCTGGCAAGCCCAGAAACTTAAGCCATGACATGTAACTCCATCTTTGAAAGCATAATATGGCAGACGAACCTACATCTCCATTAAATGAGCAATATGTCTCTGCTGCCAAGCACCCGGTGAGTAAAGCTTACAGAACCTCAACGACGATTACAAAACGTCGAACCGTGCGATGGGATCGTCTAGGACATCTGGTTACAGGAGCTTGTGGACTGCTAGCAGCTATGGCAGTTGGTGTCAATGTGCCTTTGACCAATTTATGGGAAACTCAGACCAGAACGCTATTTTTTGAGCTGCGGGGGAAAGTAGAGCCGCCAAAGGATATAGTAATTTTGGCAATTGATGAACTGTCTTTATCGCAGCCCTCGCAATATTATCAAATAAATCCCAAGCAGTACGCTGACTTGGAACCACTGCAAGCGTGGCCGTGGAGACGTGTTGCTTACGCTAAGGTAATTGATAAATTAATGAACGCCAAAGCGCGAGCAGTCGCGATTGATATATTATTTGATATCCCTAGTAGCTACGGCGAGGAAGACGATCGCGAACTGCAAAAAGCATTACAGAAGTATCCAGGTCGCATTGTCCTAGCGGCAAAATATTCAGATACCATAACCCGCGAAGGAATACAAACCCAACTGATGCAGCCAGAAAGGTCGCTGTGGACTCAACCGATGTCAGTGGGAACCATTAATTTTCCCCTAGAGTTAGATAACAAAATTCATCGCTTCCCCCAGGAGTACCAAAAAATCTTAGCGAGTAGATTTCAAGGGAACAGCACTCAGAGGTCTAATCTCAAATTAGATATGCCCTCCCTGACTCAGGCTATTTTACAAGCTGGCAATATAAATCCGCCAGCTTCTCTTGGCGACCATATTTATTTTTACGGTCCACCAGGTACATTTGATACGGTTCCCTTTTGGCACCTTCTGGACAAAGAAAACTGGAGCAGCTATTTACAAAATGGCAAGTATTTTAAAGACAAGATAGTAATTATTGGCGGGACAGCACAATCACTGCAAGATTTTCACGGGGCACCTTTCTCTAAAAGCACGCTGTATCCAGAACCAATGTCAGGAGTGGAAATTCATGCCAATGCGATCGCTACTTTAATCCAAGGTAAAGCCATCCGTCAGGCAATTTTCCATGCTCCATTGCGCGGGTTGTTTGTGCTGTTACTTGTAGGTGGGACGGTAGTAGTCATGACTCGGATTAAACGGGGCTTGAATAGATTTATCATCGCGATCGCTATTGCGGCTACATGGGGAAGTGCCAGTTATATCATATTCGTTTCCGGTCAGTTAATGTTCCCCACAGCCGTGCCAATGGTAGCAATTGTCTTGGGTGGATTTTCCTATCTAGTCACCGGAGAACTCAGACAAACATTACTCTTAGGTCAAATAATAGAAATTTTTAAGAAACATCCTTCTTCCGAAGTTGTCCGTGACCTCAGCCAACACGGTGATTTTCAAGATTTAATCCAAAGACGAGAACAAGCTATATCCGGTAAAATACTAGACGGACGCTACAAAATTGTCAAAGTTCTCGGTTCGGGTGGCTTTAGCGAAACCTATATTGCTGAAGATACCAGACTCCCCGGCAACCCACAATGTGTGGTCAAGCAACTAAGACCAGTGTCATCCAAACCTAAGCAATTGGAAGTAGCCAGACGATTATTTCAAAGAGAGGCTCAAACCCTCCAAAAATTAGGATTTTATAGCCAAATTCCCCAGTTATTAGCTTATTTTGAAGAAGACGAAGAATTTTATCTAGTTCAAGAATTAATTGTCGGTCATCCTCTGTCTCTGGAGTTGTTATCCGGTAAAACCCAACCGGAAACTACAGCTATCCAGATGATGCAAGATATTTTACAAACCTTGGCATTTATTCACAGACAGCATGTGATTCACCGGGATATTAAACCCAGTAATATCATTCGCCGACATTCCGATGGCTCACTGGTGTTAATTGATTTTGGTGCAGTTAAAGAAGTCACCACCCAACTACTAGACAGCGAAGGACAAACCGGGTATACGATTGGAATTGGTACTCAGGGCTATGCACCAAACGAGCAGTGCGCTGGAAGACCTCAGTACAGCAGCGACATTTACGCTGTTGGGATGATAGCTATTAAAGCTTTAACAGGGAAAGCTCCCCATGAATTAGACTTAGACGCAAATGGGGAAGTCAAATGGGTCGAATATGCACGCATCTCCAATTCTTTGGCTGAGATTATCACCAAAATGGTGCTTTATGATTATACTGAACGCTATCAATCAGCATCCGAGGTTCTCTCTGCACTCCAGAAGATGCTTAACCCTGAATATACAAAGCCCTTCTCTATCGACGACGATGCTGCCACTAGCACTTTCACTATGGACAATTTAGACACTCCGACAACCCCTTGGGAAGAACCATCGGAAAGCTCTCAGATGTAATGGCTAATGGGAGAGTGTTGTGATGATTTGACAAAGGATGAAGTAGCCTTGATACTCCCCACGGCTTCTAGCCGGGGGATTCTTGAAGAGTCCACAAACGAACTTTCAATGGTGCTATCAAAGACACCCTAGACGCTCAAAACAACGCGAGTTGCAATTGCGCTTACTTTTTAGTTTTTCCGCTTTCCGAGTCCATCACAACGCCAGATAGGTACGCTCAACATCCTGCCATTATTTGCCCTTTTACTGTTCCAAATCAAGTTGGATATGTCCATTGCCGGGATTGCTCCGTACTAGGATGTTTCAACACGTAGATGGTTATTCTTACTTGCTTATCGTTTAATTATATCACAGTGACTGAAGCCACCCAATCGTTTCACGGCGACTAAAATCGCTCACCGACTTATCCCCACGTCTAAAGCCGGGGGCTTGCGTCTCGTTTTTCGGTCAATCCAAAATCCGCGCATCCAAAATACAAAATTGTTTTACTCAGGTCCATCGATAGATAACTGTATAACTATAGTGCAACTTACCAATCGACAACTATCAGGTAGTTATCGGCTGGTAATTGATAATTTATTTAAATGTTAATTGTTGTAAAAGTTATGAAATCATGATAAATTAGCCAATTTTCTCAATAAATAGATTTATTTTCAATAATAATAAGAAATTTTTTCAATTATTTTACGAAAATAGGTCATTTCAGCGATTGATATTTTGACTATTTATTCCGTCTGGTAGAATAATTACTATCCGTAGGACATGTTATTGCTATTTATTTCCCCAGTTATTGGGATGGGAATAGAGTAGGGAAATGGGGAAGGTAGAAATCAAGAGTTGTCTATTAGCAAGCTTGCAATTTATCACTGACCCACCACAATCATCCTTTCCAAGGACTGCTGCAAATCCTTAGTCAAATCGGCTACCGCTTGTCTAGCACCCAAACGACTCCCTTTATAAACTGGATAACGTTCACTCACAGATATTGGTTTGCCAATAGTTATCTTTACCTGTTGCTTACCCAAGCGGGGACGATTAAAAGGATTTCCGCCCTCAATCCGAGTTACCATATCCCATAACAATAAACTTGTCTCGCCAAACCTTTCTGCTGTCGGGTTTTCCCGAACGTACTCCCCACTTACTGCTACAAAAGTTTCCACTAACCGCATATGCCACATTCGCATGTTAGCTTCTTCAGCGATGCGATCGGCTAACCCTCTTTCTAGGGTAGACAAGGCTTGTTCGTCCTTCAACTCTTCCCGAAAGATATAATTCCACCCAGCCTGTTCTAGCCGGCGACAACGGTCTGTTAAAGTTCCTTTCGGGAGCAAGTTAAAATACTCCTCTGTCACCTGTAGCGCCACATCCAATAACTCTTGTAGACGAGCTTTCAAAACAGCATTTTCGCTGCTTACTTCCCCTTTCTCCTGTGAAGATGTTTGAGAGACAGTGCGATGATAGAAACGGATGTAAAAATCTTCCATCACCGACAAAAAACGCTCACCCAAACGATACAACCGCCGGTAAAGAAACTCCTGTAGTGAGGTTTCCCCAGGGTCCCTAAGTTCTCCTCCCACAGACAAACCACTCTTGGCTTCCAATTCACTTAACAGCTTGTCTATGGCTTGCCAAGGGGGTGTGACGTAACGGTATTGTATCCCCACAGGTAAAATTACAACTTCCTGTTGTCTTCCAGCCTTTTGCAAATCTTCAGCACACCAAAAGCCGAATTGAGCGATACCCGGTTCTAGGGGGCTAATCATCTCATTATGACCGTTGGTGAATCCTTCTGGGGCAGCTACCATAGGAAATTTCCCATTCACAAACAAGTCCCGCGCACTGCGTATCCCTGTCCAGTCTGCCTTACCCCGGTTAATCGGGGTGCCTCCCAATCGGGAAGCTATCCATCCCACATACTCCCCAGCCCATAACGGAATCCCTCGGTCATAGATAAAATGAGCATGAATTGGACTGTGGAGAGTTATATTCTGTTCTCGTGCTACCTTGGGCAGCAAATACCACAACAAGTAGCACAGACACAGCGGATCTTCGACCTTGGGATGGCGAAACGCCAACATAAACCGCGTCTTACCTTCTTGAAACTGGTGGTAAAGATTCGCTAACACCTCCAGATTGTCTGCTTCAATGCCGGTAATTCCCGCCTTAGTACGTATCCAAAATGGCAAGAGTAACCGAGCAACTTGCAATACCAGGGGATTAAGTGCCGGAGGGATAAATTCTAGGGGTCGTTGAGCTTGGTCTATCAAGTTAGGCAAAGTATTTTCTCTAGGGACTGGGGTCTGGGGATTAGGAATTAGTAAATACTTTTCCATTACCCATTACCCATTACCCATTATCCATTACCCATTATCCATTACAATTAATCCGGTTTAGCGTTGAGTCAAGTTGTCAGACCTGTCCCTGACAATCCCTGTTCATTTTAGGGCGGGGTAGTTGAATGGGTCGGCGTTACCGCACAACGCTTTTTAGTCCAATCCGGTCTAGCAATATTGATAAACCCAGAGAAATACTCAGCAGTAAGAACCAAGTTGTTAATTTTATCATGATAATTTCTCCCAAGTTAAAACTAACTTCTGGGAGGAAACGCAGCACAACGGAGTTAAAAACTTGACAAAGAATCCCCTGAATACAAAAAATACCTAAGCTATATTTAGATAGCGTTTTTACTAGATATACCGCCGAAGCATGTAATTGTTCTTCCTGAATTGATGCCAAGCATAAAAACATCACAAATACACTTGATATACAAGAAAAAGTCAGATATTCAAAGGGAAATATATTTCCAGAAAATAGAGTTAATAACCGAATAAATTCTAGCATTTGAATGATGCTATATATTATCAAAATCGTTATCTTGTATTTCCAATTTATCTGGGCAGACCATTTTACAATTGATGACCAGTTTTGCCAGCAGTATGCTCCCAAAGCTATATATACAAACCAATAAATGAATAAAGGTCTGTCTATGTTCCTCAACACAACAAGTATCTGCTCTGAATTGGGACTAGAAGGCAGCGTATATATCCAGAAGAAAATAATTGCCTGAACAGCAATTGCGCTCATAACATTGAGAGGTTTAATCAACCAATGCCTGAAAATAACAAAAGCCGGAATAAATTGGATTAAAACTAGTAAATAATAACTACCTGTAAATATTCTGCCATTAAGAATACTGATGCCAACATCGAGCCAAGAGTTGTGATTGGCAAGCTTGAGGAAAGCGGTGATACCGAGCCAAAATATTGTGGGAATTAAAATACGTGTCAACCGCTTTTTAATTGCATCCCATTGCGACCCTTGATGTTTTTCCAAACTTCTGTGAAAGAGTAAAAAAGAAATTGTCAAGAATATGGGTACGCAGAACCGCAAAGGGGAGAATAATATCTCGATAGCGAATTGACTAGATGCATAGCTTGCTTCTGGTACTAAAATTGAGTGGAATGAAACTACAGCAGCGATACTTATTGCCTTGAGAAGGTCAAGGGAGAACAACCTCTGTTTTGTGTTTTCAGTGACAGCCATTTTCCGGTAAATGAACTATATTTTTATATCTCACCCTGCATACGCATCAGCGAAGCCCTAAAAGGGCGTTAGGCGCAAAGGAACAAAGAAATACATCGATAAGCGTGTGGTTTAAATATATGTAACTTGGTGTAATAGTTCTGGTGATAATTGCTGTTGATATTTTCCTTGATTACCCTCATAAGCAACTAGCGTGTCCATGTCAGGTTCGCCAATGAGTGTGTCGCTACCTTTGTCACCGAACAAAACATCATCACCTGCGCTACCATTGATGCTGTTATTACCACAACCGCAGGTGATGAAATCATCGCCACGACGACCTCTGATGTTGTCAGCAAAATTAGTCCCAATTATCGTAGTCATAGAATTGAGATACCTTTCCTAAAGTATGCAACGTATAAACGACTACGATTATAATCAATGTTGCTGAAATAAATTTATTTATTACACAACGAAAATTCGATATTTGTCATTTATTCCCGAAAAGAGGCTCCTACTGTATAACCCCAACTTACTTTTCTGCTAATTTAAAAGAGCAATTAAAACGACTATTTATATATATTTGGCGTAATTTAAATTACCGCACACCTAGCCTAAGCCCCTGCCAGGACTTTGTTACAGTTGCATCAGTCCTAATTAAAAAACAATCACACTCAACAGTTATATTTATCTCTGGCTATAAATCAGCGGTTATATTTATATCTGCCTGTAAAAGCTAATATCCAATCAACGAGAGGACATAAACGATGCGACTGTCACAAATGTTATTTTTCACCCTCCGGGAAGATCCAGCCGAGGCAGAAATTCCCAGCCATAAACTTTTATTGCGTGCCGGTTACATTCGTCGCATCGGTAGCGGTATCTACGCCTATCTTCCCTTGATGTGGCAGGTACTGCAAAAAGTCTCTCAGATTGTCCGGGAAGAAATGAACGCCACCGGCGCCCAAGAAACCCTTCTCCCCCAATTACAACCCTCGGAACTATGGAAAGAGTCGGGACGCTGGGATACCTACACTAAGGCTGAGGGTATCATGTTTGCCCTCATTGACCGCCGTCAACAAGAATTAGGCTTGGGTCCGACCCATGAGGAAGTGATCACGACAGTTGCCCGTGATATGATTCGTTCCTACCGCCAGTTACCCCAAAACCTCTACCAAATTCAAACCAAGTTCCGCGATGAAATTCGTCCCCGGTTTGGGTTGATGCGCGGACGGGAATTTATCATGAAGGATGCCTATTCTTTCCATACCGATGAGGAAAGTCTGAAAAAAACTTACCAGGATATGTACCACGCTTACAGTAATATCCTGCAGCGTTCTGGCTTGGCTTTCCGCGCTGTTGATGCAGACTCCGGTGCCATTGGGGGTTCCGGTTCCCAGGAATTTATGGTACTTGCAGATGCTGGGGAAGATGAAGTCTTATATACCGAAGATGGCAAATACGCCGCTAACGTGGAAAAAGCTATCTCCCTACCCCCAGACGCCGAAGCTTCACCCTTTACCAGCTACGAAAAACGGGAAACACCCCAGACAGAAACTATAGAAAAACTCTGTCAGTTCCTCAAGTGTTCGCCAACAGCAGTAGTGAAAAACGTTTTATACCAAGCTGTGTATGACAACGGCTTAACCGTACTGGTGCTGGTGAGTATCCGAGGAGACCAAGATGTGAATGAAGTTAAGTTAGTTAATGAGTTGACAAAACTAGCTGGTAACTACGGTGCAAAAACCGTTTTAACATTAACTGTACCCGACGCCGAAACCCAGAAATCATGGACGGCAAAATCTTTACCGTTGGGATACATTGCTCCTGATATCGCTGATGATTTCATTGCTGCTAACAAACAGGTGCATTCCAAGTTCTTGCGCTTACTGGATAACACTGCTGTTGACTTAAAGAACTTTGTCACAGGTGCCAATGAGTCTGGCTATCACGTAGTTGGGGCAAATTGGGGTGAGCAAATCAAAGCACCATTGCAAGTAGTAGATATACGTAAATCAAGAGCAGGAGATAAAGCTGTTCACAACCCCGAACAAACCTTACAAAGTGCCCGTGGTATCGAAGTAGGGCATATTTTCCAACTGGGAACTAAGTACTCCATAGCAATGGGAGCTACCTACACCAGCGAACAGGGAGAAGAAAAACCCCTGGTGATGGGATGTTATGGTGTTGGTGTTTCTCGCCTCGCTCAAGCGGCTGTAGAGCAATCTTACGATAAAGATGGCATTATCTGGCCTGTCGCGATCGCACCCTACCACGCGATTGTTGTCATTCCCAACATCAACGACGAAAAACAAGTAGAAGTCGCCACAAAACTTTACAACGAACTCAACCAAGCGGGAGTAGAAACCCTCCTCGACGACCGCGACGAACGAGCGGGGGTAAAATTCAAAGATGCAGACTTGATTGGTATACCCTATCGGATTGTCACTGGACGTGCAATTAGCAACGGTAAGGTAGAGGTTGTCCAGCGCGCTACCAAGGAATCTGCGGAAATTGCCATTGAGGAAGTGGTGAGTACGATTCAGGGTTGGATGAGTTAGGGCACGGATGGCACGGATGCACGGATAAAAAAGCACTTTTAGATATCCGTGTATCTGTGTTATCTGTGTTGTGCCGGTGTCTCAATCTAAAATTTAAAATTAATAATATTGTTCTAAAAATAAATTATGAAACGCATTGTGGAATTTCCCCTAGAAAATGGTGATTCAATTCTTGTCGAAGTGGATGAGGAATTACCAGAGGATGACCGCATTGGTTTGCGAGATGAAATAGTGCAAAAAGCGCATCAAACCTTTGAGTCTGCTTTGGACAAAATTAAACCCGTAGCGAATGTAATTTTGACTAAGGTACGTAATCTTAATCAGCCAGCGGATGAGGTGGAAGTTAAGTTTGGTATTAAAATCAGTGCGGAACTTGGGGCAATTATTGCTGCTGGGAATGGCGAGGTAAACTATGAAATTACATTGAAGTGGAAACGGGAGTCACAGAATGACCGTACCGCTTGAGTCTTCTATTGTCAGGATTTACTCAAATAATGGCAAGGTTGTGGGTGCTGGTTTCTTGGTTTCCCAAAAGCGCATCCTTACCTGTGCCCATGTGATGTGTGACGCCTTCGTACTTTCCAGAGAAACTACGCAAATGCCTGATGGAGAAGTCAGCTTGGACTTCCCGCTATTGACAGCAAAACAGCTTTTCAAGGCTAGGGTAGTTTTCTGGCGACCAGTTAGTCCTGATGAATTTGCCGAAGATATTGCCGGATTGGAGTTGGAAAGTTTACCTCCAGCCGGAGCAAAACCTACATTGTTGATGACATATGAGAACTTTTGGGGGAACCCTTTCCGAGTTTTGGGCTTTCCGGCAAAGCAACCTAATGGCGCTTGGGCTTCTGGGGAGTTACGCGCTGCTATAGGTAACGGTTGGGTGCAGTTGGAGGATGTGAAAGAACAGGGTTATGCTTTAGAGCCTGGTTTCAGTGGGGCACCCATATGGGATGAGGTGCTACAGGGTGTAGCTGGAATGGCGGTGGCTGCGGATAAAAACCGACCAAATGCCAAAGCTGCGTTTATGATTCCTAGCAAGGTGCTGTGTGCAGCGTGGACTGATTTGGGTGAGCAAGAGATTTCTACACCAGTGACAGAAGAATTACCAGAAGGACAGGTGGATCTGGCGTCGCCTTTTTATGTGGAGCGCCCGCCCATCGAATCAGATTGTTACAGAACTATTACCCAGCCAGGGGCATTAATTCGCGTCAAAGCCCCTCGGCAAATGGGAAAAACGTCGTTAATGGCGCGAATACTCGCTCAAGGGGAACTTCAAGGTTATCAAAAAGTACCAGTGTACTTTGAGCAGGCAGATAGAGATGTGTTTGCCAACTTGGATCAGTTTTTGCAGTGGTTCTGCTCGATTATTGCCTATGAACTGAATCTACCAGATAAACTGGGTGACTTTTGGAAGGGGGTACTGGGTAGTAAAAACAAATGTACAAACTACTTTCAAAGATATTTGTTGCAGCAAATAAGCAGTCCCTTAGTTTTGGGATTGGATGAAGTGGATTTGATTTTTCAATATCAAAATATTGCTACTGACTTCTTTGGCTTGCTGCGAGCTTGGCATGAGCGTGCTAAAAATGATGCCATTTGGAAAAAGCTGCGGTTGGTGATAGTCCATTCCAAGGAAGTTTATATCCCATTGAATATGAATCAGTCACCATTCAATGTGGGTTTGGCGATTGAGTTGCCAGAGCTAAATCAGGCTCAGGTGCAAGATTTGGTACGGCGTCACGGACTAAATTGGCATGGCGAACAAATCGAGGAACTGATGGCGATGGTAGGCGGACACCCTTATTTAGTGCGAGTGGCACTGTATCAAATTGCGCGGGGTGCAATGACACTAGAACAACTGTTACAAATTGCCCCCACAGAAGAAGGTTTATACTGCGAACATTTGCGGCGTCATTTGTTAAATTTAGAGGAAAATTCTGAACTGCTGGAAGCTATGAGGCAAATAGTTGCTGCCAAGTCTCCAGTCAGGATAGATACGGGGAAAGCCTTTAAATTACGTAGTATGGGGCTGGTGAAAATGAAAGGCAATGATGTGCTGCCTCTGTGTGACTTATATCGCCAGTATTTTTGCGATCGTTTGAGGGTTAACTAATGAATCGTATACCCGAACCAACCTACGACTATCAAGTTGGCGGTAGTCTACCTCCTGATTCTCCTTATTATGTTAAGCGGCAAGCAGATGATGAATTGTACAAAGCGTTGAAAGCGGGAGAGTTCTGTTATGTGCTGAACTCGCGGCAGATGGGTAAGTCGAGCTTGCGTGTTAGAACTATGCAACGGTTGCAAGAAGAGGGGATTGCTTGTGCTGCGATTGATATGAGCGCGATTGGCACATCAGATATTACCTCAGAAGAATGGTATGCCGGAATTATAGACAGTATAGTTAGCAGTCTGAACTTATATGAAAATTTTGATTTAGATAGCTGGTGGTCTAGTAATAATTCACTGCCTCCTCTGCGACGTTTGAGTAAGTTCATTGACAAGGTTTTACTCAAAACTATTCTAGACAACATCGTCATTTTTATAGATGAAATCGATAGTGTTCGTAGCCTTTCTTTCAATACGGATGATTTTTTTGCACTGCTTCGAGTCTGCTACAACCAGCGTGCAGACCAGCCAGAATACAAACGCTTGATATTCACATTATTGGGTGTGGCTACTCCCTCAGATTTGATTAAAGACAAAAACCGTACATCGTTTAATATCGGTCGCGCAATTGAATTAAGTGGCTTTGAATTGCATGAAGCAGAACTGTTAGCTAAAGGGTTAGAAGGGAAAGTTAGTAATCCCAAAGAAACGCTGCAAGAAGTACTGAAATGGACTGGTGGGCAGCCATTCCTCACCCAAAAAGTTTGCCAAATTGTCAGAACTAATAACGAAGATTTGGATGTTGAAAAACTGGTGCGAAAACGCATTATCAACAATTGGGAATCGCAGGATGAGCCACCGCATTTGAGAACGATACGTGACCGAATTTTGAGTAGTGAACAGCAGGCTAGTGGGCAGCTAGGATTGTATGGGCAAATATTATTGAAAGACAATGGAATACAGGCTGATGACAGTCCAGAGCATATGGAACTGCGGCTTACTGGCTTGGTTGTTAAGCAACAGGGTAAGTTACAGGTTTATAACCGCATTTACAAGCGGGTTTTTAACAAGAAATGGGTTGAAAAAGAGTTAGAAAAGCTACGCCCAGAATTTTACAAAAAAGCAATTCAAGATTGGTTAGATAGCGGTAAAGACGAATCACCGCTTTTGCGTGGACAGCCGCTTAAAAATGCTGAGAAATGGGCAGCAGGTAGAAACTTAAGTAGTGAGGATAACGAGTTCTTAAATGCTAGCCGCGAGATTTATAACCGAGAATTAGAAAGGGCCGCCGGACAAACAAATTTAAAGTTTCTCAATAAAGAAGAAGCATCTTCAGTTTATGAATTAATAGATTTGTGTGACAAGTATCCTGACTTAGCACAAGAGTATTTATTCAATGAATTTATCGAAAACTGGCTTTTCCAACGTAGTGAAACAGCATTAGCAAACTTATCACTAAATATTGTCAACTCCTACGAAGAAGAAAGACGTAGAGGGCTGGAAATGTTCGTGCGAGGTCTTTGTCAACATCTAGAACGTGACCCATATCCGCAAATCTTTTTTGAACCCAATGAGCTAGATATTGGTGAGATACCAGTAGGAGTTATCAAGCCAATTTCCTTAAAAATACTTAATAAAGGGCGTGGGTTTGCATGGGGAAATGTGAACTGTGATGATAATCTAACTGGAGTGAAAGTACAACCGTATTTTGATTCTTATAGTAATGAAATATTCAATTTTGACTTAGATACTCTTGAGGTTAAACCTGGCATTTACTATGGTCGTATATTCATTGAACTAGAAGGAATTACAGAACCATGCCGTATGTATCTAACGTACAAAGTTCAAGAAATAAAACCTATTATAGAGCCACATTCAATAGACTTTGGAATTATTCCATATGGAGAAGTTGATATTACTAAAACATTTAAAATTACTTGTGAATCTTCTCATGAATTTCCTACTGTAATAATTCAGGGAACTGCTACACCCAATCAATCTTATCTTCAGGTATCACCTGCTAGCTTTGCGGCAGAATCATCACAAGAATTTTCTTTAAAGGTAGATCCAACATCGCTAGAAGCTGGTTTGTATAAAGATGCAGTATCTTTTACCACCAATCATGGAAATGTTAGAGTACCAGTTATTTTCAGGAAACCCCTAAGTTGGGATATTATCACAGGGTTCACTGCTGGAATTGGTATCTCCACAGGATTTGTGATGTATTGTATTCGCATGATTGTGGGTAAATACATACCAGCCGGATTATGCGATAAATGGATTTTAATTCCACCAGATGAAGTCAGAAGAGCTTCGTTTTTCAGCTTAAACCCCTATTTGGATATACTTAAAATACAACAACCTCAACTAATATCTGCAATATTTGGATTTATATTGCTTATCATCCTAATCACAATTATATGGTTGGTATTACGTCTAGATATCGATGAAATACTAGACGCAATAGCATCAAAAATAACAAATGATAATCAAAAAACAACCCCATATAACTACTATGGCAGAAATTCCCCTTACTACCGAAATAGAAATACTATCTCTTTTGCTATCAAAATAATATCAATTATATTGCTTTTATTATTTAGCGTTTGGTTGCTAGGTTTAATAATTCTTTGGATAGTTAATATTTTTGCATGGATTGGTTCATTATTCATCGTCATTCCAGATTTAACTACCTATTCACTGAGAAATATTGGTATCCATGAACCAGTAATTGGATGGTTTATATTAGGTTTATTGCCAGGAGGCTTTTTTGGACTGATTTATGCACTAAAAATGATAAACCAATCTTCTTGGTTGCCAAAGGTTTATGTGAGTGCTGTAATTGTAGCTCTCTTAATTTTATGTAATTTTTCTATAGTTCTGGTTATACTTCTTCGCTCTATTTTTGCAGGTTTAACAATGTGCTAATGTGTTGCGAAGACAAATCTTGAATATAAGTCATCGTAATCATACCAGATTTACTACCTAAAGACTGGAGAGAAAAAAGTATCCCAGACTATCAACACTTTCCAGCTACTAAAAATCACAAATGGAACTTCTCACCATCCTCCTCTCTAGCCTCCTAGGTCTCCTCACCCCCGTAGGAGTACTAGTAGACCATGTAGCAGAAAACGCCATCCGTTCCCAACTGCAACAAGCACAAGAATTACAAGTGCGTATAGACAATGCCCCCTCTCACCAATTGCTACAAGGTAGGGTGGAACGAGTACGAATAGCCGGACGCAATTTGCGTTTAAAACAGCAAGATATCCAAATAGCCCTCTTGGAACTGGAAACTGACCCCATAGAGTTAGATCCGCATAGTTTCCGCCGCAGCAGACCAAAATTAAAACGTCCTCTCCAAGCAGGTGTGCGTCTGGTTCTCACCCAGGAAAATATTAATAAAGCTTTACAATCACCAGAATTAGTTGCTCTGTTACGAAAAATTAACCTGGGTTTACCAGGAAATGTACAAAACTCTGATTTTGTGAATCCAAGAGTAGAATTTTTAACAAATAACCGTCTGCGTTTTCAAGTAGAAATTCGCGAACAAGGAAAAGAACAGTCGCTATTTGTTTTGCTGGAAACAGGACTAGGAGTGGTTCATGGGCGACAAATTCAATTAATTGACCCAATTATTTTTGTGAATGGGGAAGAAGTACCTCCACCATTTGTAAAAATTCTCGTCAGTAATATCGGTCAGCGCTTAGATTTACAAAATTTAGAACAGTACGGATTACAGGCAAGAATTTTACAATTGAATATGAGGAACAAACAAATAGATCTGGCAGCGTTTTTACACCTAGAGCCATCCTCGAAGTTATGGGAAACTCGCCGCAGGTCAGTGTAGTTATTTAATGACTATATTCCTCACCAAAACACTCTTGTATGGGCGAGCTTTCCTCGTCCCTACGGCGCTCAGTAGGGGTGGGGTTTCCCCACCCCTACCACTCAGCACTATTAAAACTAAAGAAGGTTTGGAAAATGACAGAACAATCACGAGCTAACCGCACTTTAGGTCTGCTAGCAGGTGTATCAGCAGCAGTACTAGCAACGGGTGGCGGTGTTGCTTGGTGGAGTTTAAATTCTACCAAGCCTCCTGTACAGCAGTCCCAGTCCGCACCCAACACACTACAGCAATCTCCACCACCATCAACCGCTCAAAATACTGCCGAACAAACCGCCAACATCTTCTGGTTGAAAGACACGGGGAAAAATCTGGAATTGGTTCCCCAGTCTGTTCAACTCACCGGAAACCAGCCCAATCAAATTTTAGAGTCAGCTTTCCAACGTTTATTAGCGGGAACTCAGGATGCAGTAGTTGCTAGCACAATTCCAGAGGGCACAAAACTCCTGGGGTTGAAAATGGAACAGGACGGTATCCATGTGAATTTATCGCCAGAATTTACCAGCGGTGGTGGTAGTGCATCAATGACAGGTCGCGTGGGACAAATAGTCTATACCGCTACGACTTTAGACCCCAATGCCAAAGTTTGGATTGAAGTAGAAGGGAAACCCTTGGAAACATTAGGTGGGGAGGGTTTAGAACTAGAACAGCCAATGACACGCAAAAGTTTCGACGACAATTTTGATATGTAGTCAAGGATCATTAACACATAGTAGGGGTGGGGAAACCCCACCCCTACGGACGCATGACCAATGACTAATGACTAATTACTGCTTACCATTCAAAACCCGAAATTGACTTGCTTGCTGTTCCAGTCGCGCTGCAAGGCGATCGCAAACCCGATTGCATAGTTCAAAAATCATTTCATCTTCCACCCGGTAGTAAGCGCAGGTGCCTTCACTACGACGGCTGAGAATACCTGCTTGCCACATTACCTTGAGATGTTTAGAAACATTTGCCTGACTGGTTTGGGTTGCCTCCACCAGTTCTTGTACACATAGTTCCCTATCTCGTAGCAGGTGCAACAGTCGCAAGCGCATCGGCTCACTTAATAAGCTGAAATACTCAGCGACTTGTTGCACCACTTCTGGCGGTACTGGCAACGCTTCTTTCATCCGCACTGACAAGCAAGAATTGATCCCTTAATTGTAGCAATTAAATCTTGGATTATATGCTTAGAAATCTATTTGTCTAGATTAATCCGCATTAAGATTTGTCCAAACTCCACAGGCTCACCATTTTGAACCAAAACTTCCATCACTTGTCCGGAAACTTCCGCTTCAATTTCATTCATCAGCTTCATCGCTTCGATGATGCAAACTGTTTGGTCAGAGCGGACGCGATCGCCTAGTTCCACAAATGCTGGTTCCCCAGGAGCGGGGGAACGATAAAATGTTCCCACCATTGGAGACTTGACTTCATAGAGTTTTGCCTCTATTGGTGAGGGTGCAGTCGTATTCATCTGCACTGGAGTTGAGATATTGTCAGTACGGCTGCTCACTGTTTCCGTTGCCGTTGCCATTGCTACTGGAGGTGCTGTAGCGGTGGAAATTATTGCATCTAAACCTCCACTTACCACACCCCCAAGCGCCGCTTGACCTACTGGTGTCCCTTGATTGCTCAGACTTACAGCCTTGCGGACTGTAAGTTCAAAGTCGTCACTTTTTAGCACCAATTCAGCAATATCAGTTTGAGCAATAGTTGCCAGTAGTTGGCGGATTTCATTAAAGTCCAATGGCACAGCGAGTTTTACCTCTTTTTATCAGGTAGTTACTATTTGGCGTTGGGAAATTAGCAGCAAAACTGTGAAACTTATTCGCGACCCAGATATTTGTCATCACGGGTATCGATACGGATACGCTCCCCTTGAGCAATAAACAAAGGTACCATCACCGTAGCACCAGTTTCCACAACCGCCGGTTTGGTTCCACCAGTAGCAGTATCACCTTTGACACCAGGGTCAGTTTGCACAACTTCCAAAACAACAGAGTTAGGCAACTCAACCTCCAGTACTTGGTCTCCCCAGCGAATCACGTTAGCTTCCATACCTTCTTTGAGATATTTAACGCGATCGCCAATCTGAGCAGCGCTTAATCTGCCTTCTTCATAAGTTTCCATATCCATAAAGACGTACTCTTCGCCCTCTTTATAGGTATGTTGCATTGTACTCTTTTCCAGGTTCGCTTGCGGAACCGTTTCCCCTGCGCGGAAGGTTCTTTCCACGACGTTCCCGCTTTGCACATTTTTCAGCTTGGTTCTCACAAAGGCGGAACCTTTACCTGGCTTAACGTGGAGGAATTCCACAACCCGCCAGACAGACCCATCTAAGACGATGGAAACACCGGGGCGAAAGTCGTTACTAGAAATCATGAAGCTTTCAAATTTGCCCTTATACAATCGGCATTTATTGTACCGCTCAAGGGTAGTTATTAGTCATTAGTCATCAGTCATTAGTCATTAGTCATTAGTCCCCCATGCCCCATACCCATCCATCATCGATGTATCCGTAATCTCAGTGTGTGCCCCATTCCCCACTCAAGACTCATTGAATCATTACCGCACTATGGCAAGATTATGATGGGTTACGCCCAGTCGATAGCAACTACAACCATAATCAGATGCCGCATTACCTCAATGCCATGATTAAATCATTAAAACTCTGGCTAACACCCAGCTTGATAACATCGCTGCTGGTAACACTATTTTTAGGGATAAGTATAGCTGGGTGGACTCCCACTAGTAGCGCCGCCCTACCAGCAGGTAATGCCATTACTGATGGTAAAGCTTTGTTGCGCTATGCGCTACCCATAGATAACAAACCCGTGCGTCAACTCCAAGGCAGCTTAGAAGATATTTCTACGCAATTGCGAGCTAATCGTCGCTGGGGTGCTATTTCTAACGACCTGAAAAAGGCATCGCGGGTTCTCGATAAACCTGAAAAACTGCTCGTCAGTGTCCCAGAGGAACGCAAACCCCAAGCCGAAGCTTTGATTGCTGAGTTGAAATCTGGGGTCGAGGCTATGCGAGAAGTAGTTAGCGCCAAAGATAAGGAGCAAGTTAGGGCACAACGCGCTCAATTACTGGATAAAGTCGGCGAGCTAGAGCAAGCAATGGTGCAGGGATACCCCTTTGCAGTGCCTGCTGAGTACAGCAATTTACCCCAACTCAAGGGACAAGCCACGATAGAAATGACCACCAACAAAGGGAACCTCACCGTGGTTGTAGACGGTTACAGCGCTCCTGTGACTGCTGGTAACTTTGTAGACTTGGTGCAGCGTGGTTTTTATGACGGTTTACCCTTCACCCGCTCCGAAGAATCCTACGTCCTGCAAACTGGAGACCCAGCGGGTAAGGAAGTAGGTTTTATTGACCCAGCAACCGGAAAATATCGCGCTGTACCCCTAGAAATATTGGTGGAAGGGGATAAAGAACCCACCTACGGTATTACCCTGGAAGAAGCCGGACGTTACATCGACATGCCAGTCTTACCTTTTTCTGCCTTTGGAGCGGTGGCTATGGCTCGTCCAGAAAGTCAAGTCAATGGCGGTTCTTCCCAGTTTTTCTTCTTCCTGTTTGAACCAGAACTAACACCGGCTGGACGTAATTTACTCGATGGTCGCTACTCTGTGTTTGGCTACCTCACAGAAGGTAGGGAAGTACTGGATGAACTCAAAGCTGGTGACCAAATTGAATCAGCTAAAGTCGTCAAAGGTATTGAGAATTTAGTTGAACCACAAGCGGCTTAGTCAATGGGTAATAGGTAATAGCTAATAGTCCCATTACCCATTACCCATTACCTATGACCCACGCTTATGAACATTAGCGACATTGGCGAACAAGGACTGCTCTCAATCTTGCAGCGCTTTTGTCCCTCAGATATTGTGGGGGATGATGGGGCTGTTCTGGAGACACAACCTGGAAAATCATTAGTGGTGACAACCGATGTACTGGTAGACGGAGTACATTTTAGCGATGTCACTACCTCCCCGGAAGATGCAGGTTGGCGGGCTGTAGCAGCTAATTTATCAGATTTGGCGGCTATGGGTGCTTCACCCTTGGGAATTACTGTCGGACTTGGGCTGAGGGGTGATGTCCCAGTAACTTGGGTGGAAGGTCTTTATCAGGGGATGACGCAATGTTTACAAAAATATAACACCCCCATTGTCGGCGGGGATGTGGTGCGATCGCCGGTCATTACTCTGTCCATCACAGCTTTTGGTCAAGTAAATCCTACACGTACCATCCGTCGTAGTGCTGCTCAAGTCGGGGATGCAATTGTTGTTACTGGCGTTCACGGTGCTTCCCGCGCTGGCTTAGAATTGCTGCTACATCCTGAACTAGGACAAAATCTCAGCGACACCGACCGCCAAACCTTAATTAAAGCTCACCAACGCCCTAACCCCCGCTTAGATGTCTTACCATTCCTCTGGAATATCTTAGACACCCATTCCCCATTCCCCATTGCCGGTATGGACAGCAGCGACGGGTTAGCTGATGCGATTTTACAAATTTGTCGTGCTTCTGGGGTAGGAGCTTGTGTAGAACTGCG